>NZ_OZ253945.1:2726250-3029166 GCF_965267305.1 Hyphococcus sp.
AACCACGAGCTCATAGCGGGGCGCGACGCCGTCGACCGACACGATGCGGGCGTTCAGCGCATCCTCAAGATAGGGCGCGACCGTCTCCGGGGCGACGACCTGCTTCAGATAGATCTGGCTGTTTACCGATGAGAGGCCGTCCCGCGTTGCGTAGATCGGCTGAAAGCCGCAGCCAGAGAGGACAAGCGCGCCGGCGGCGGCGAGAAGGGCGGCAGTTTTTTGCATCGGCGCCAGACTCCGTTTCGCGCGTCAGTTCGCGACGATGTTGATGATGCGGCCCGGCACCACCACCACTTTGCGAACGGTCTTGCCGTCAATATGCCGCTGGACCGCCTCGTCGGACAAGGCCGCCTCTTCCACAGCCTTGTTGTCCGCGCCGGCCGGCACCGCGATTTCACCGCGGCGTTTGCCGTTGACCTGCACGCCGAGGATGATTTCGTCTTTCACGAGCAGCGCCGGATCCGCCTTGGGCCAGGAGGCGTCACAAAGCAGCCCTTTCCCGCCCAAGACCTCCCAGCATTCCTCCGCGAGATGCGGCGTGAACGGCGCGACCAGACGCGCCAGCGCGGACAAAGCTTCGGCGCGTGCATAATCGGAGGCGTCACCGGCTTTTTTGAGCGCGTTCAGGAATTCATAGATGCGCGCGATCGCCTTGTTGAAGCGGAAATGGTCGATGTCGTCGGTGACGCCGGCGATGGCCGCATGCGTCGCCTGACGCAGTTCGGATTTGTCTGCGCCCGGCTTGCCGAGATCGACTTTTTTCAGAATGCCGGGCGCCGCCGACACCGCATCCCAGATGCGGCCGATCAGGCGCCATGCGCCTTCGACGCCGGCGTCGGTCCATTCGACATCGCGCTCGGGGGGCGAGTCCGACAGCATGAACCAGCGCGCCGCATCAGCGCCGTAAGTCTCCGCGATCCCCTCCGGCGAGACCACGTTCTTTTTCGACTTCGACATTTTTTCGATGGGACCGATCTTCACCGGTTTGCCGTTGTCGGCGCGTTTCGCTTCGCCTTTATCGACAATCACATCCTCGGGCAGCAGCCATTCTTTGGTTTCCGGATCGCGATAGGTCGCATGCACCACCATCCCTTGCGTGAAGAGATTGGCGAATGGTTCCTCTACGGACAAATGCCCGACTTTCTTCATGGCGCGGGTGAAAAACCGCGCATAAAGAAGGTGCAGAATAGCGTGCTCAATGCCGCCGATATATTGATCGACGGGCAGCCAGTAATCTGCGGTCTCTTTGTCTACCGGCTTGTCTTCGGGTTGCGAGGCGAAGCGCGCGAAGTACCAGGACGAGTCGATAAACGTATCGAACGTATCGGTTTCGCGCCGTCCCTTGCCGCCGCATTGGGGACAGTCCACATGCTTCCATGTCGGATGCCGGTCGAGGGGGTTTCCGGGGACGGAGAAATCGGCCTCCTCGGGCAAGGTCACGGGCAGGTCCTGCACCGGCACAGGGACAATGCCGCATTTCTCGCAATGGATCGCCGGGATCGGACAGCCCCAATAGCGCTGGCGCGAGACGCCCCAGTCGCGCAGGCGCCATTGCGTGACGCCCTTCCCTAACCCCATCTCCTCGATCTTTTTAATCGCCGCGGCGATGGCGTCTCCGACCGAAAGACCGTTGAGGAAATCCGAATTGAAAATCTTGCCGGGGCCAATATAGGGCTCGCCGTCGAGCTTCCATGTGGCGGCGTCCGCGCCGTCGGGCAGCACGACGGGCGGGATCGGCAGGCGGTATTTCGTGGCGAAATCATAGTCGCGCTGGTCATGCGCCGGGCAGCCGAAGATCGCGCCCGTGCCGTAGCCCATGAGGACGAAGTTCGCGACATAGACCGGCAGCTTGCGATCGTCGAACGGATGGCCGGTTTCGAGGGATGTTTTGTAGCCGCGCTTTTCCGCCTTCTCGATCGCTTCTTCCGACGTGCCGGCGCTGGCGCATTCGGCGATGAAGGCTTTGAGGCCTGCGTCGTTTTCTGCGAGTTTCACGGCGAGCGGATGATCCGGCGAGATCGCGATGAAACTCGCGCCGAAAAGCGTGTCGGGACGCGTCGTGAAAATCTCGACGCCGTCTTCAAAACCGTCAGGCCTCTTCGTTCCGGCGGCAAAAGGAAACTTCATCTGCAAGCCTTTCGACTTGCCGATCCAGTTCTTTTGCATCAGGCGCACATTGTCCGGCCAGCCGGACAGGCGGCCGTCATCGAGAGCAGCCAAAAGGTCTTCTGCGTAATCTGTGATCTTCAGGAACCATTGCGACAGCTTGCGGCGCTCCACCGGCGCGCCGGAGCGCCAGCCCTTGCCATCAATCACTTGCTCATTGGCGAGCACTGTCTGGTCCACCGGGTCCCAGTTGACGAGGCTTTCCTTGCGATAGGCAAGCCCAGCCTTCCAGAATTCAAGGAACATGCGCTGCTGGTGGACGTAATAGCTGGGGTCGCAGGTCGCGAATTCCCGGGACCAGTCGATGGCGAGGCCCATCTGTTTCAGCTGCCCGCGCATGATGTCGATATTGCCGTAGGTCCATTTCGCCGGGTGCGATCCGGTCTGCATCGCCGCGTTTTCCGCCGGCATCCCGAAGGCGTCCCAGCCCATAGGGTGCAAGACGTTGTAGCCGCAGGCTTTTTTGTAACGCGCGATGACGTCGCCCATGGCGTAGTTGCGCACATGGCCGATATGGATGCGCCCTGACGGATAGGGAAACATCTCGAGGACGTAGTATTTCGGTTTTTCCCGGTCAGCGCTTGTTTCGAAGGCTTTCGCTTCGGTCCAGCGCTTCTGCCATTTCGGCTCGACTTCCTTCGGGTTGTAGCGGGGCATCTTTTATTCTTTCGGATACAAAAAAGCGGCGCGTTTTAGCGCCGCCTTTTCACCTAGTCTGGCGCGAATTTCTAGCCTTCGATCTGGTTCAGACGAAGCTGGCGGGCGCGGGTGAGGATCGCGTTCTCGATTTCGCGGGCCGTGGCCGGATTGACCGAGGCGTCGGTCCAGGCGCCGCCTTCGCTCTGCACCTGGCGGAAGACCGAGACCCTCAGCGCGTCGGCGCGCAGCGCGGAGTCGAGAATATAGACATTAGTCTTGAAGCGCTCCCCCGGGGTCTCCGGGTTCACATACCATTCGGTGATGATCAGGCCGGCGATCGGGTCGGCGGAGAAAACCGGCAGGAAATCAAGCGTCTCAAGGGAGGCCGCCCACAGATAGCGGTTGACGGTGGTCGCCTGGGCGCGGCCGGACTTGTATTCGGCCAGCGTCTCGTTGCGCGTGCCGCTGGAGCTGTTGCCGCCGCAGGCGGCCAGCGCCGCCGCTGCGCTGGCTAAAGCCAAGACTTTGAACATGCTTGCTTTTTCGGTCGTCATCACCGTTAATCCTGTGTCATGGAAGGGCCGTTTTCGGGCCGCCGCCCCGAGGCCGTGGCTTTCCTACCACAAACCGCCAATTACACAACGGGCGGGCCTTGCTTCCCTTGAAGGACGAGAATTCGGGCGCCAATATGGAGGCTGGTCATAAAGCTGTTAACTTTATGCCGTTAACCCTTGTCTGCGACTGACGCCCAAAATTGATATCAGCGTTTGGCGCATGGCTTGAAAGAGGAAAATCACGCTTTGGGGGCGGGATTTTCATCGGATGACGGCAAGGCTTTTGACGCCGGGTCTTTAGGGCCCGTCGGGGCGTTGAGTTGGGAGTAGCGCCGGTTCGCCGGGGCGGCATGGTCGGGAACGGTTTGGGGAAACGGTTTCTGGCGCGGTAAGAAACAACGATACGGCCTCGCGGCGTCGGCTTTGCGGGTGTCTGGGTAAGGGAAGAGACGGGATTAAAGGCTGTGACCGGTCTTAGAGCGACATTGCTAGGCGCCAGCGCTGCGGTTCTCACCGCACAAATTGCTGTGGGCGCAGCCTATGCCGCCGACCCGGTCAAGATCGATGTGAGCGGCGAAGCCAGCGCTGTTGCGGGGGTCGCCGACGGCGACGCGCAAGGCGACGTCAACGCCAAAGTCTCCTTCAAGGGATCCACGGTTCTCGACAACGGCCTCGAACTCGGCGCCGTTCTCACGGGCCGTCTCGATGCGGACCAGCCCCGCCAGCTCTTCGGCGGCGGCCGGTACTCGGGCCTTCTCATCGGTGGTCCTCGCGGCGTCGGCCCGGATTCGAGCGATGCCTACCTGCAAGGCGCTTACGCCTATGCGCGCGGTTCTTTCGGTCAGCTTATCGTTGGTCGCGACGCGGGCATCGCACGCATCCTGTCGGTTTCTTCGCCGACCATTTTTTCTTCCGTGAACGTCAATGATTGGCAGACGGATCTTTCCGGTCTTAACGACGTCCACACCATCAACGATTTCAGCGGCTATTCCACAAAGCTCACCTATATGCCGCCGGCGAACTTCCTTGGCGGCGTCTTTGGCGGGCTGCAACTTGGCGTTTCCTATTCGCCAGTGCTGAAAAATTGCGGCGACCCGCTTTGCGCGCCGCAGACCGGTTTCGTGATTTCGCCGGATGGCGCCATGCTGACCGCCGACAGTCACTGGGATGACGCGGTCGAGGCGGCGCTTTACTACGAAAAAGGCATCAAGGTGGGCGGCTCGAACCGCCTCTTTGTCGGCGTCGGCGCGAGCTTCGTGACGGCGGACGAACATGCCGGGCTCGACGCGCCCTCGATTTATGACGATTACGAAGCCTATTCCGTCGGGCTCAATCTCGCTTACCGCGGCATCACGCTCGGCGGTTCGGTGAAGTCCACCAACGCCGGCCTCGCATCTCTGGGTGATGACGGCTATCTCGCTTTCGACGCGGGCGTCACCTTCCGCACTGGCGAGGAAGAAGGCGACGTCGCCGTGATGCTCGGCTACGGCCAGTCGGAGGCGAACTCGATCGGGCTCAATCCGCTCGACCCATCTCTTTTCCAAGACACGCGCACCGCACAGGCGGGCGTAACCTATGTTCTTGGCCGCGGCATTACGATCGGCGCCGCCGCTCAATATACCGAAGCCAAGAAACCTGTGGCCGCAGGCGGACCTCAAGAAGCCGCCACGGTCGTGATCGAAAGCTCGATCAAATTCTAGTGCGCATTTAGGAAAAGCGGTCGCCGGTTTTCCATTAAGAATACGCATCAGAGAGAGAAGTTTCTAAGCGCCTGCTGCTTAGAGGGGATATAAAACAGGGCGGTCCTTTCAAGGGCCGCCCTGTTTTCATGTGGAGAAATGACCCATGCGCATCTTGCTCTTGCCTGTTATGCTCTTTGCGGTGGCGGCTTGTTCGGACGCATCGGGCGGTGCGTCCTCCTCAGCATCAGGAGACGCCGTCATGGCCCAGAAAAACAATCACATCGATTATGTAGAGCTTGCCGCGGAAGATTTGTCCGTCGCGAAAGCGTTTTACAACGCCGCTTTCGGATGGGAGTTCCAGGATTGGGGCGAGACCTATGTCAGCTTCACCGGCGCCGGCCTCGATGGCGGGATCAGGGGCGGCGAAAAACCCGTCAACGGATCGACGCTCGTCATTCTTTATGCCGACGATATCGAGGCGAGCGAAAAGCGCGTTGTGGATGCGGGCGGCGAGATCACCGAACGCCACGAATTTCCCGGCGGTCGGCGGTTCCATTTCCGCGATCCCTCCGGGAACCTTCTGGCCGTCTGGACGAAAGCTGAAGAATAATCAGTCGAGAAAGGCGCCGATGGCGGCGAGGCCAGCAACATTGGCGCCTGCAAGCCTTCCGGCATTGGTCTCATCGACGCCGCCCAGCGCCAGCACCGGAACTGGGGACGCCGCCGCCAAACGCCGGAAAGCGGCGGGACCAAGGCCCTCTTCTCCTTCATGGCTGCTTGTCGGGAAGGCGGGCGACAAGAGCGCCAGATCGGCGCCCATGGCTTCAGCCCGCCGGAGCTCCGCCACATCATGCGCAGAAGCGGTGACGATCATGCCTTGTGGAATTGGCCTTGCCGCTGAAAACCAGCGCGGACAGTGAACGCCGTCGGCGCCGAGCCGCTCCGCGAGAGCCATATCGGCGCCGATGAGGAGTCTCACGCCGCGGGCCGCACAGACCGACTTCAATTGCGCGGCGAGCGCAGCTCGCCGGGGCGTCTCGTAATCCCGCAGGATGACGCCTGCGCCTTTTGGCAGGACCCGCGCCACCAGAAGCGGATCCGGCGCGCGGCGCCCGTCTGTCAGAAAAGCAAGATGAAAAGGCGTCGAAACGCCCGACCGGCGTTTGAGGTCGTTCGCGGCGGCTGCTAGTTTCGCCGCCCGCAAGCGGAGCCCTTCATGTCTTCTCACGCCGCCCTTTCAGAAAACGATGCCGATCCCGCCGCCAATCTCGCAAGGATCAGGGAAGAAATCGAGGGCGCGCTGAAAGAGGCGGGCCGTCCCGCCAGTTCTGTCGTCATTACCGCTGTTTCGAAATTTCATGACGCGGCGCGCATCCGTCCCGCGCTCGAAGCCGGCCACCGAACTTTCGGCGAAAACCGCGTGCAGGAGGCGATGGCGAAATGGCCGGACTTGAAGGCCGATTATCCGGATATCGAGCTGCGGCTGATCGGCCCCTTGCAGACCAACAAGGCGAAGGAGGCGGTGGCGACCTTCGATGTCATTGAAAGTCTCGACCGGCCGAAACTCGCCAAAGCCCTCGCCGCGGAAATGGACAAACAGGGCCGCCGTCCAAAGCTTTATATTCAGGTGAACACAGGCGAGGAGCCGCAAAAAGCGGGGCTCGCCCCGGCCGACGTTCCGGCTTTTTTGACGCAGTGCCAGGCCGAGCATGGGCTCGAGATCGAGGGGCTGATGTGCATTCCGCCCGTCGAGGACGACCCGGCGCCGCATTTCGCCCTTCTCGCCAAAATCGCGAAAAGCCTAAATCTTTCCGGGCTTTCCATGGGAATGAGCGGCGATTATCTGCTTGCGGCCCAGCTCGGCGCAACCCATGTGCGCATCGGGACGGCGATTTTCGGGACCCGTCCTGTTCATTAGGGCGCTCACGGGCCTATAACGAAAAGTTGTTGAAACCTGGAGGCTCCATAGCGGATCGATCGGCGCTATATCCGCCGGTCAGAATTTTAAACGGGCGAGAAACCATGAACCGCGTCAAGAAAATCCTGTTGGTTGACGATGACGAATTATTGCGCGACGCGCTGAGCGATCAGTTTGCCGTGCATGACGAATTTGCGCTGGAGCCGGTGGCGACGGCGCAGGCCGCAATCGAGCGCGTGAAGGAAGAAGCGCATATCGACCTGATGCTCCTCGATGTGGGGCTTCCCGATATGGACGGGCGCGAAGCCTGCCGCATCATGCGAAAGAACGGCTTCAAGTCGCCGATCATCATGCTCACCGGCGCCGATTCCGAGGCCGACACGATTCTCGGGCTCGATGCGGGCGCCAATGACTATGTCTCAAAGCCGTTCAAATTCGGCGTGCTCCTTGCGCGCGTGCGTGCGCACTTAAGAAGCCACGAACAAAGCGAAGACGCCGTGTTCAAGGTCGGGCCTTACGAATTCCGGCCCGCTGTCAAAATGCTCGTAACGCCGGAAGATAAGAAAATCCGGCTCACTGAGAAAGAAACTTCCATCCTCAAATATCTCTATCGCGCCGGCGGCAAGCCGGTGACGCGCGATGTCTTGCTGGACGAGGTCTGGGGCTATAATTCAGGCGTTACGACACACACGCTCGAAACCCATGTCTATCGCCTGCGCCAGAAGATCGAGCCGGATCCGTCGAATGCTTCGATCCTTCTCACCGAAAGCGGCGGGTACAGACTATCTCTTTAAGGAAGACGATGCCGGTTACGATCTATCACAATCCCCGCTGTTCGAAATCGCGCCAGACGCTGGCGCTCTTGGAAGAAAAAGGGATTGAACCGGAGGTTGTTCTCTATCTTGAAGACCCGCCTTCTAAGGCGGCGCTCAAGGGTCTCGTGAAAAAGCTGGGACTGAAAAGCGCGCGCGAGATGATGCGCGTGAAAGAGGCGCCCTATACGGAGCTCGATCTCGCCCACGCAAAGGCGGAGACGGCGCTGATCGACGCGATGGCGGAAAACCCGATCCTTATCGAGCGGCCCATTGTCGTGAACGGCGACAAGGCCGCCATCGGCCGCCCGCCGGAAACCGTGCTCAACATTCTTTAAACGTCAGATCCGTTCGCCGGCGTCGAGTTTGTCGAGAATGGCGCGCGCCCTCGCGCGATAGGAAAGCTTGGTTCCTTTCTCCATTTTAGCCCAGGTCCGGTACATCTGGGCGAGTCGTGGATTGTCTTTCAGCTTCTTTTCATTGCGCGCAAGGAAATCCCAGTAAAGCGTGTTGAAAGGACAGGCGTCCTCTTCGGTTTTCTTCGTCACGGCGTATCGGCAGGTTTTGCAGTAATCCGACATGCGGTTGATATAGGCGCCGGACGCCGCATAGGGCTTTGAGCCGAGCGCGCCGCCATCGGCATATTGCGACATGCCGATGACATTCGGCGCCTCCACCCATTCGAAGGCGTCGAAATAAACGATCAGATACCATTCGTGCACGTCGTAGGGATCGATTCCCGCGAGCATGGCGAACAGCCCCGTCACCATCAGCCGCTGAATGTGATGGGCGTAAGCGTCTTCGAGGGTCTGCGTGACGGTTTCGCGGATGCAGGCCATATCCGTTTCGCCGGACCAGTAAAATGCGGGAAGCTTCCGCTCATTCCCGAAAAAATTCCGGCGCACATACTCTTCGCCGCCGCGCCAGTAATGCCCGCGTACATATTCGCGCCAGCCGATGATTTGGCGGATAAAGCCTTCGGCTGCGTTTATGGGCGCGTCGCCAGACAAATAAGCGTTCTCCGCGCGCTTGCAGACCTCCAGCGGATCAAGCAGCCCGATATTGATGTAAGCCGACAGAACCGAGTGATAGAGAAAGCGCTCGCCCGTCAGCATGGCGTCCTGAAAATCCCCAAACCGCGGCAGCGCTTCTTTGATGAAATGGTCGAGCGCTTTCAGCGCGTCTTTGCGTGTCACTGCAAATTGGAAGGGTTCAGCGTCGCCGAAGTGTTCGGCGAATTTGCCTTTGACCAGATCGATCACGTCTTTGGTGATGGCGTCCGGTTTGAATGTCTTCGGCGACGGCATGAAAAGATCGCCGGAGGCGGGCTTGCGGTTTTCCTTGTCGTAATTCCATTCGCCGCCGGCCGGTTTGTCGCCTTCCATCAAAAGCCCGGTTTTGCGGCGCATTTCGCGGTAGAAATATTCCATGCGCAACTGCTTGCGGCTCTTGGCCCAGTCGTCGAACTCCTGATGGCTGGCGATGAAACGGTCATCGGTGCGAATCTCGACAGGGATGGAAAATGCTTTTTCCCAGCCTTCGACTTCTTGCAGCACGCGCCTTTCGCTGGGCTCGGTGACGATCAGCTCAGCGGGCTCATGGTTTTTGACGGCGCGGTTCACCAGCTCAGTGAAGGAGCGCGTTGCGTTCTTGTCATCAAGTTTCTGATAGTCAACGCGCCAGCCGTCTTTCTTCAGCTCTTCTGCGAAATGGCGCATCGCGGAGAGGACGAGGATGATTTTCTTCTTGTGATGTCTGACGCTTGTGGCTTCATCCCAGAGCTCGCCCATCAGGATGACGTCTTTGGTTTTGCGCGCGTCCTTCAGCGAAGAGATATCGCGCGAAAGCTGGTCGCCCATGATGAGAATGAGGCGCGAGTCCGTCACCAGGGGATCGTCTCCCCGGCGTAATCGAAAAACCCGCCGGATTGCTCTGCCGAAAGACGGGAGATGACGCCAAGGAGATTGCGCGCGCATTCCTCAGGGCTCGCCGTATAGCGGTCTTTCGCGTATTTTTCCGTCAGCGGGGTTGGGATGGTGCCGGGATGGAGGGCGACCACGATGCTTTCCTTGTTGCGCCGCTTTTCCTCAATGGCGGCGCAGCGGACGATCTGGTTGAGCGCGGCTTTCGAGGCGCGATAGCTCATCCAGCCTCCGAGCCGGTTGTCGGCGATGGAGCCGACGCGGGCTGACAAGGTCGCAAAAACGCTTTTGCCGTCGCGCTTCATCAGCGGCAGGAAATATTTGAAGGCGAGCGCCGTTCCCACTGCATTGACCGCCAAAGCGCGCGCCATCACCTCTGCGTCGATGTCCTTAAACGCCTTTTCCGGTCCGGCGCCGTTGATGTCGAGCACGCCGGCCGCATTGAAAATAAGATCGAAGCCGTCGCCAGGGGCGATATTTTGCGCCGCTGTGGCGACGCTCTCCTCATCCGTAAGATCGAGGCGGTTTCGGCTGCGCGAGAGCGCAATCACATGGGCGCATTGCGGATCGTCGTTCAGCGCGTCGGTCACGGCTGAGCCGATGCCGCCGGAGGCGCCGATAACGAGTGCGTTGTAAGGCTGTTTCGTCACGCGCTCAGCAACCGCTCAATCTCGCCGCGCTCCTTCATCAGGGCGCGATAGCCTTCCTCTATGAACTCGTCGGCGCGGTCGAAGGCGGTGGGCATGGCGTCGCGCATGTCGGGCTTCACCCAGATGTCGGGCGGCTCGGCGACGGCGCGGGCGCGGGCGAGCTGCATCTGGAAAATGTCGGCGGCGGCGTAGGCGGTCTCGAATAGGTGCGGCTTCGCTCCTGCGCGCGCCTTCGCCATGGCCACTTGGAGATCAATGGCGGCTTTGGTCTCGTCGATCAGTTTGGCGACGGCGCCGGTGATGGTTTCGGGATGTTTCAGCTCCTTTTGCACGAGAACCGGCATGCGCTCCTTCGGCGCGTCGAAGCGGTCGAGGACGCGGGGGACGGCGTTGAGGTCGACGGAAATGACCACATCGGCGCCGAGCCGGCGCGCGAGCGAGACCGGCGCCGGATTGGCGAGAGCGCCATCGACCAGCCATTTCCCGCGTGTGTGAACGGCGTGAAAGATCACGGGAATCGCGCTTGAGGCGCGCGCGGCGTCGATCACCGAGCCCGAGGTGATGATGACTTCTTCGCCGGTCGCGAGATCCGCTGCGACGGCGCCGTATTTCACAGGCAGGTCTTCAATCTTCTTGTCAAAGCTGCGGAATGCTTCGAAGGCGGGGGCCGTATCGACGAAACCGCCATGATGCACTTTCAAGGCGAAGCTTTGCAGCGCCGAGAGGGGTTTCAGCGTGCGCGCCCAGCGTTCGAACTCGTCGAGGGCGCCGATGAGATGCGCTCCGCCCACAAGCGCACCGACGGAACAACCGGCGATGGCGTCAGGTTTGACGCCGATTTCATTCAGCGCCCTTAAGACCCCGATATGGGCCCAGCCGCGCGCCGCGCCGGAGCCGAGAACCAGTCCCAGTTTTTTTGTCATGGCGCGGTTTTCCCGTTGCTTATCTTCGCAAATGGGCAGGCGTCGCTGGCTCGTCAACGCCGCCCTCGAAACATAAGACGGCGGCTGCGGTTGTCGAAAGGGGAAATGACCGAAAAGCAACGCAAATACGGGGAAAATCCATGCCTGTCCTAGGTGGCGGGGATGGGCGAAGCGGGCCATAGTCCCCGGTTCGAATCACCTTTTCGGAGACGTCCTTTGTCCGGCGCTGACAATGTCAAATCCTTGCGGGAGGAGCTTCTCGACCAGACAAAGGCTGAGGGTGACGCCGCGGCCGGCCCGCGGCCCCATACGCGCGAGGAAATCATAGCGATGATGGACGCCGCCGCAGAGAAGGCGGGCAAGACGGCGAAACCGGAAAAGAAGGACGACGCGGGCGGTTTGGTCAACGCCGCCGCCTTCTGGCTTCTCTGGGCCGGGGTTTTCACCGCGATTGCAGCGATCGTATATGTGGTCATCAGTGCGCGCGATTCTGGCGGCGCGGGCATTGTTCTCGCGGGCGGACTGGCGCTCTTGATCGCCGTGTTCCTGACCGGCGCCGCCATGAAGATGTTTTCCCCGGTGCTGGTGACGGGCGTCATGCTGCGCCGGGCGACGGGCAAGAAGCCCGCCGAGGCGGTGGAGCTTGCCGGCGCCGAAATTCTCGGCGCGCTGGGCCTTGCGGAACGGGTCCTCGACGCCGATGACGAGGCGCGGCTGGTGGCGCGCCGCGATGGCGTCGTCACCTATGCCAACCGCGCCTATTTCGATCTGGCGAAGGCGGCGGGCGTCATGGGCCCCGCCGGCCTGCCGCCCCGCATCGACCGCCTCTTCGCGCAACAGGGTGCGGAAGCGACGAAGGTCTTCCGGCTCTGCAAGGCCGCAAAAAGCGCCGAAGCCGCCGAGGAGATCATCTATCAGACCATGGGCCTCGCCGGCGGCGGCGAACGCCGGCGCTTCGAAGTCAGCGTGCGCCCGATCCGCGGCGCCGAGGATCACGTTGCTTGGCGCCTTCGCGAACTTCCCATTGAGGAAAAGGAGCAGGACAGCCTCGCGGCGGCTTACGCGGATTTTCCGCATCCGGTTTTCGCGCTGGAGAAGTCGGGCCAGATCGCCTGGGCCAACGCCGCTGCGCGCGAAAAGCTCGGCGCCGCGCGCGGGCAGTTGCAGGCGATCGACGACATCGTCCTTGGCGAGACGAGCGATCTCATCAGCGGCCTGTGGCGGATCGACCGCGAGCCTATCACGGCGCAGGTGCGCCGCCGCAATGCGGAGCCTGCCGAAGCCAGTTTCGTGGCCTTCCGCCGCGGCGGCATCGGCGAAGGTTTCGCCTGCGTGGAGATGACCGTCGATGAAAGCGCCGACGAGGTCGAAGATGTGGCGCTCTCCGGCGACATGTCGGAATCGCCCTTCGGCGTCGCCATCGTCGAAGGCGAGATCAATCGCGACGGGCGTGTTGTCGAGGCGAACAAGGCCTTCGCCGATGCTTTCGGCGCGCAGAAGAAAAATGCGCCGCTGGTCAAGTCTGTGGCGCAGGCGACGCTTGAAGAACTCGCCGAGGAAATCCGCCGCAAGACCCGCGCCGGCGGGGCGCCCAAAGCCATTGAGGCGACCGTCGGGACGGGCGCCGCGTCGCGCACCTATGCGCTGTTCGCGCGTCCCGTGCGGCGCAAGCGCGGCGCCTATGGTGTGCGCCGGACGCTCCTTTATTCCGTCGACGTCACCGACCGCAAACAGATGGAAGAGGAATATGCGCAGGACCAGAAACTGCGCGGCATCGGCGAACTAGCCAGCAAGGTCGCCCATGACTTCAACAATTACCTGCAGGTCGTAATCGGTCATTGTGACCGCCTGATGCTGAAACACCCGGCGGGCGATCCGGCCTATGCCGATCTCGTTCAGATCCGCGAAAACGCCCAGCGCGCAGCAAATACGACGAAGCAGCTTCTCGCCTTTTCGCGCAAGCAGACGCTCAAAAAGGAAGCGCTCTCGATCACCGAAATCCTCCGGGATTTCTCGCGTTTCCTGACCCGCTCCATCGGCGAGAAAGTGAAACTCGAACTCGTCAATGGCCGCGCCCTTCCTTTCGTCAAGGTCGACCGCTATCAGCTCGAGACGGCAGTAATGAACCTGGCGGTCAACGCCCGCGACGCCATGGGCTCGGCCGGCGGAACGCTCACCATCCGCACCCAGAGCATTTCGGCGGAGGAAGCCAAAGCGCGCAACATCGCGGGTCTCCTCGACCAGGATTATGTGCTGATCGAAGTCGCCGACACGGGCCCCGGCGTGCCGCAGGAGATCGCCGACAAGATTTTCGATCCCTTCTTCACCACCAAGGAAACCGGCAAGGGAACGGGGCTCGGCCTCTCCACCGTCTACGGCATCATTCGTCAGCTTGACGGCGTTATTGCGTTGAAAAGCGCCGAGGGCAAAGGCGCGACCTTCGAGATTTACCTGCCTGCCTATGACGCGCCGGAAGAGGATGCTGAAACACCGAAGGAAGCCGCCGCGCCCAAGGTCCGGGAGGCGCAGGACCTCACCGGCGCAGGCCGAGTCCTCATCGTTGAGGACGAAGACCCGGTCCGCAATTTCGTCGTCGCGACGCTCACCGATTGCGGCTATGAAGTCAGCGAAGCCGCGGACGCCGAAGAGGCGCTCGAGCTGCTCGAAGAGGACATGGACTACGACCTCGTCATCTCCGATGTCATGATGCCGGACATGGACGGGCCGTCCATGGTCAAACAGGCGCGCGAGACGCTGGGGCTTCAGTCCAAGATCATTTTCATGTCCGCCTATGCGGAAGCGGCGGTGCGCGATCAGCTCGACCTCATCGAGGGGGCGGGCTATATCCAGAAGCCTTTCACCCTCCAGGGCATCGCCTCGACGGTGAAGCAAACCCTCTATCCGTCTACAGATTAAAATGCGCGCGGGCGAGCGCGGCGGCGGCGGAGACAACAGACTAAAGGCGGCGGCATGCGGCAGATCGTATTCGACCTTGAAACGACGGGCTTTAAATTCTCCGAAGGCCACCGGATCGTCGAGATCGGGGCGGTGGAGCTTGTCAACGGCGCGGTGACGGGCCGCAATTTCCACACCTATGTGAACCCTCAGCGCGATATGCCCATGGGCGCCTTTGAAGTGCACGGGCTATCCGCCGAATTCCTGAGCGACAAGCCGGTCTTTACGCATGAGAGCGTGGCGCAGGCTTTTCTCGACTTTGTCGCCGATGCGCAGCTCGTCGCTCATAACGGTATCGGCTTCGACCTGCCCTTCATGAACGCCGAGCTTCAGGCGGCCGGCCTCAAACTGCTCGACCGGGAAAACATCGTCGACACGCTGCATATGGCGCGGCGGAAATTTCCGGGCGCCCCGGCGAGCCTCGACGCGCTCTGCGCGCGCTTTGCGATCGACACGTCGATCCGCCAGCGCGACGGTCACGGCGCCCTCCTCGACTCAAAGCTGCTGGCCGCGGTCTATATCGAATTGACGGGCGGGGCGCAGGCAGGCCTCGACTTCCGCCGCGAAGAAGGCGCTGCTACGGCGACGAGCGGTACGCGTTGTCGCGCTCCTGCGCGTCAACGCCCCCGCGCCCTCGCCTCGCTCATCACCGATGAGGAGCGGGACGCGCATGCCGCATTCATCGCCGAGCTTGGCGATGAAGCAGTCTGGAAAAAAGCGATGGCTGGCTGATGCTACGCCTGGCCGGCGGCTTGCTGGTCGCGGCGCTGGGCGTTGGCGAGATAGATTCCCATGAAATCGATAGGCTCCAGCATCAGCGGCGGGAAATTACCGTTGCGGGTTGAGTCGGCGATGATCTGGCGCATGAACGGGAACAAGAGCCGCGGGCATTCCACCATCATCACCATTTCAAGCTGGTCGCGCGGCACATTGATGATTTCAAAGACGCCTGCATAGGTCGCCTCAACGACGAACATAGCGTCACCATTCTCGCGATTGGCGCGGGCGGCGACGGAAAGCTCGATCTCATACTGGTTCTGATTGAGGCCGCGTCCCTGCACGTCCACATTGACGTCGATCTTCGGCGTCGAATTCGACTGATAGACCGCCGGGGCGCGCGGGTTCTCAAAAGAGAGGTCTTTGAGATACTGCGCCAGCACGTTCATGGTGGGGGCGGCATTGGGATCGAAGCCTTCGGGTGCGTTGGGATTCGGGCTGGCGGGCGTGTCGGACATGCAGATCGTTCCGTCTTCATGGAGGAAAAAGAGGGCGCTCCATACACGCCCCGCCCGAAAGCCGCAACCCGCGCGCTCCGGCAGCCTAACGCATCATGTCTTCCCTGCGCACGATATGGCTACGGATGGCTTTCAGCGCCATGCGGGCGAGGAGGCGCCGCACAGGCGGTATGAGCAAAAGGAAGCCGGCGCTGTCGGTGATGAAGCCGGGAGTCATGAGGAGCGGCGCCGCCACCACCAGAAGCGCGCCGTCGACTGCCGAATCCACCGGCAGCCGCCCGGTCTCAAGGTCGGCCCGGGCGGCGTTGAGCGCCTGAAGGCCCTGGAGACGGATCAGGAAGCCGCCCAGAAAAGCGGTTCCAAGACAGGCGAGGATGACCGGCAGGATGCCGAAGGCGTCCGCAGCGGTCAAAAGCACATAGATTTCGGCGATAGGGCCGATGATGAAAAGCGCCGCGAGGATCAACAGCATGTGGGGTGCAATCTCCTTCTATGGCTCCTATATAGAACTCGCTTGAGCAATATTAAGGTTTCGGAGCGATATTGGACGATATGGATCCAGTGCTTCTTTTTTTCGCTGGCGTCGCCGCCTTTGTCATTTTCCGACTGATTTCGGTCATGGGCACCCGCACGGGGCATGAGCAGAATCATGACCTCGAAGCGGTGCAGCGCGCGGCCCGGGCTCGCGCGGCGGAAACCCTCCGCGATGAAGACGCCGAAGAGATCGAGGACGCCCCGCCGCCCAAGCCCGTCTCCACCAATGCGCGGGTTCTGCGCGAGGCCGATCCGCGCTTCGATGAGTCGGAGTTTCTTGACGGCGCCCGCGGCGCCTATGAGATGATCGTCGAGGCGTTTGCCTCCGGCGATCTTAAATCGATCCGCCCCTATCTCGATGAATCCGTATACGGCGCTTTCAAGAACGCCGTCATGGACCGTGACGCCGCTGGGTATGCATCGGATCTGAAATTCGTCGGCATCGAACATGCGGCGATCATCGACAGCGCGGTTGAAAACGGCGTCATGTCCGCCGTGGTCGAATTCAAGTCGAACCAGGTGCGCGTCACGCGTGATCGGGATGGCGAGGTTGTCGACGGCGATCCCAATCGCATTGATCTCGTCAAGGACCGCTGGACCTTCTCGCGCAAAACGTCGAGCAGCGATCCCAACTGGACGCTTGTGGCGACTGGCGGCGGCGAATAGAAATTTGCGGCGCAAGAAACTTAAGGAGCGCCGTTTCCCCATGATCGTGAGCAGCCCCGTGACGCCGGCATGAGCGCGTTTTCGTACACGCAATTGCGGCTGTTGCTCGCTGGCGCCGTCATGCTTGCGGCGCTCGCCGCCGCGCTCGTTTTCAGCGGCGTCGTGCCGCCCTATTACGAGCGCGAATTCGAGGATGAAGATTTCGGGCCGCCCGAGCTCGATCTGCGCTTCGCGTCCTTCGACACGATGACGGGCTGGCTGCAGGATGATCCGGGTCCGGCGCTCGAGGCTTTCGTGCGCTCCTGCCAACGGTTTGAGACGCTGGCGCCGGAGGCGCCCGCTAACCCGTTGGAAAATCTGGGAATAAACGACCCGGCGCTGACGCTGTCGGGAACCGTCGCCGACTGGCTGCGTCCCTGCGCGGAGGCGCGGGCGCTTCTCGTCAGCGCCTATTCCGATCCCGGCGGACGGCGCGGCGCCTTGCGCGCATTCTTCGAATTTCACTTCACGCCGGTTGAAATCGCGACCGCGCGCGCGCCCTTGCCCGACGGTCCTGCGCGCCGCGCTGAGCCCAGAATAGAAAAGACCGGAACCTTCACCGGCTATTTCGAGCCGGTCTATGAGGCGTCGCGCCTGCCGACGGAAACGCACACGGCGCCGGTTCTTCCGCGTCCGGACGATCTCATCGAAGTCGATCTTGGCAATTTCCGCGACGCGCTTAAAGGCGAGCGCATTGCAGGCCGCGTCGAAGGGGGACGGCTTGTTCCTTATGACGCGCGCGCAGAGATCGAGGCCGCCGATCATGCGGGTGCCGCGCCCCTCGCCTGGCTCGACCCCAACGATCTTTTCTTTTTGCAGATACAGGGTTCCGGCCGCCTTCAATTCGAGGACGGGTCGTCCATGCGCGTCGGCTATGCGGCGCAGAACGGCCATCTTTATACGGCGATCGGGCGCGTCATGGTGGATCGCGCCATCATGCCGCTCGAAGACATCACTATGCAGTCGATCCGCGGCTGGCTCGATGAAGCCGCTCCGGAAGATGCACAAAAACTGCGCGAGCAAAATGCGTCTTATGTCTATTTCCGCGAACTCGATGACGCCGATCCGGCGCTTGGGCCGCTGGGCGCGCAGGGCGCGCCCCTGACCACCGGCCGGTCCCTCGCCGTCGACCGGCGTTATCATACGCTCGGTGCGCCGGTCTGGGTCGACATCGAGCCGGTGGAGGAGAATGGCGACAAGCCGATCCGGCGGCTGATGATCGCCCAGGATACGGGCGGCGCCATCAAGGGGCCGGTGCGCGGCGATGTTTACTGGGGCTCGGGCGAAGAGGCGGGCGAGATCGCCGGCGCCATGAACGCCAAGGGCCGGATGATCGTCCTCCTTCCCCGCCGCCTCGCCGAGCGCATTCCCCGGAAATATCTGAGAAACGCCCCGTGAGCCGGCGGCGTTCAATGACGCCGGACGAAGAAGCGCTGTGGCGCCGGGCGATGCGCGACGTGGCCCCTTATGGCCGTAATAAGCCTCTGACTGAAAAGATCGTTTCGGGTCCGCAGCATAGTGCCGTGGAGAGTTCAAAGCCTTCGCCGGGCCTCCTGAAACCGCGCCAGAGCGCCGGGTCCAAGCCGGCGCGCAATGCCGAGCCCCTATCCTCCCGCGCACAGCATCCCTTTGCGGCTGGCGATCCGCGTCTCGACCGGCTGGCCGGCCGCGGACGGATCGCGATTGACGGCGTGCTCGACCTTCACGGGCATACGCAGCGCACGGCGGAAACTGCGCTGCGGCGTTTCGTGACGGAGCGTCACGCCCATGGCGCGCGCTGTCTTCTGGTGATTACCGGGAAAGGCGCTGCCGACGCAGCGCCGTCTCGCAGTTGGGAAGGTCCAAGCGGAAGGGGCGTCTTGCGTGCCCGGCTCTCCGACTGGCTCGCCGAGGAGCCCTTGCGAAAACTCGTCTCCCGGGCGAGCCCGGCCCATCAGCGCCATGGCGGCGCCGGGGCCTTCTATATTTTTCTGAAGCGTTGAGGCCTGAGTTTATCCCCAGACGTTGAGGAATTTGAGCACCAAGGCGATCACGACCGCCGCCGGGATCAGATAGAAGAAGAGGATCCGCGACAGGCGGATGAACCAGGTCTCTGTCGCGTCCGCGAGCCAGTCGCTTACCGCTTCGCTCCACCAGCGGCGGGCGGTATGCTTCGGAAGCTGCGACTGGCCGCCTTCGATGGGCATTGCGGCGAGTATGGTGACGCCGCGGTTTTTCCAGCGCGCGAAGGCTTTCTTGACCGCGCCGTTGACGACCGACCCGCGCAGGCGCCGGAATAACATGGCGAAGGGGCCGTATTTGAAATCCGCCGGATCGAATTCGACATCGAGCACCATGGAGGCCGGCGCATCGCGATTGCTGTCTTCGTCGATCCGCACCACGGTGTGACGCACGCCGTAATTGCGCAGGTAGTTTTCAATGTCGCCGATGGACGCCGCGGTCTTGTCGCGGCGGAACAGGAACATGACGCGCACGCCGCGCGATCCCGTCGCTTGCGACGAGAGCATGACGAACGCCGCGAGCGCGGCTGCGGCGCCAAGCGCCAGCGCGCCGCCGGCGGTCAGCGATGAAATCCACTGAAGACTTTGCGGCAGGTTGAGCGCGGTCATGGACGCGCTCATGCCATAGGCGCCGAAGACCAGAAGCAGGATTGCAACCGCGCCGACGCCCATGCCGAGAATGCGCATCAGCCCCGCGGGCACAGCGTCGCCCAAATGCGGATTCGCGATCGTCGCGAGCCGCTGCGTCCAGTAGCCGGTCTTGGCGTCAGTGGTGCGGTAGCGGTCTTCGTAGAGCGTGTGATCGGGATTGTTCTCGACCACCATGAAGCGCGTCTTCATGGGATCGCCCTGTTCGAAATTGTGGTCGATGATGAGATAATCCGACGAGCGCATGGCGACTTCGTAGGGCAGCACCATGGCGAACAGTTTGCCGTTCTGGGCTTCCGCGCCGAGCGTCGAAAAATGCCGTGTTTCGCCAGAAATCGGATCGAAAAACGTATTGGTCTGGCGCGTGTTCGACACCGCGGAGCGGGCGATGCGCGCCAGTTCGCGATGGGGCTCGACCATCTGCGCGGTTTCCTGCACCTCGACGCCGATAGAGCGCATGCCGTCGAGTTTCGCCTTGCAGCGGCGCGCGGCGTCAGGACCGGCGAACACCACATCGATCCGGTCACGGATCAATTTCTGATCGGCCATGTCGATGGGAAGGCCGGCGCGCGGCATCTCGCCGTCGTAACCCGCCTCGCCGGACGGCGTGTTGCCGCTGCCCGTATCCACAAGGCCCCAGGATTTGCGCATGCGCCGTTGCAGCGCGGAAAAGCCGGTGCCCGGGTGGGAAGACTGCACGATGTCGTAAAGCTGCGACTCGTGAACGGCGAGACAGTAATGATCGCTTGCTTCGATCTGCTGCACGCCGCGCAGGCGCGACAGGCTCGCCACCGCGCGCAAAGATTCGTAGTCGTAACCCGAATAGGGATTGTAGAAAGGCACGATGGCGAAATCGGCGATGTTCTGCTGCACCGCCATGAGCGCCTGTTCTTTGGTGCGCAGCGGCTGCGTGTCGGGGTTCTGATAATCGAAGCCGTTATTCTTGCTCGCCTCGTCGAATTCGCGCTCGACCTTGAGCTCCATAGCGCCGAAACCGGCGTCGGGCACGGTGCGGCGTTCGCGGGCGAGTTGAAGGAAATTCTTGGTCGCCTGATAACCGAAGCCCCATTCCTCGCCGGTGAAAGCGATGCGCGCACGCTTCTTGTCCTTGCCGGCGAATTTCGCCGGTTTCTCATCAGTTTCCAGGCGTTTTTCCGAAAACCGGGGATCTGCATCCTCGGCAAAGGCCATCATGGTTCGCCGCTTCCAAGGCCGCGATGCGCCGTCAGCCATGACCAATCCCCGCTCCTACTCCCTCAAGACTTAACAGATTAACCTGTCATTAAGCATCGTGAAAGCCCGCATTTGGCGGGAAAGGGGCGGATTTGGCCGTCTCTTCGGGGCAATGCGCCTCAAGGGCGCCGATTCCTCGCCGATGACGCCAAAAGGCATCACCCCCAGGATTGTTGCAGAGCCGAAAGGGAGTTTGCTAATTATAGGATATACTTGGACAAATCGGCGTTTTTGGCGATTTCCCCAAGGCGCGCCGTCACATAGGCCCGGTCGATGGAAACGGTCTCGCCGTCCTTGTCGGGGGCGGTGAAAGAAACGTCGTCCAGCACGGTCTCCATAATGGTGGCGAGACGGCGCGCCCCGATATTTTCGACGCCGGCGTTCACTTCCGCCGCGGCGTCGGCCAGCGCGTCGATGGCGTCTTCGGTGAAGTCTAGGGTCACTCCTTCAGTCGAAAGAAGCGCCGAATACTGCTTGACGAGGCTTGCTTCGGGCTCGGTCAGGATGCGGCGAAGGTCGTCGCGGGAGAGCGCGTCGAGCTCCACTCGGATCGGCAGGCGGCCCTGAAGCTCCGGCAACAGGTCCGACGGTTTCGAAAGGTGAAACGCGCCGGAAGCGATGAAGAGAATATGGTCGGTCTTCACCGGTCCGTATTTGGTGGCGACGGTCGCGCCCTCAATCAGCGGCAAGAGGTCGCGCTGCACGCCCTCGCGGGAAATGTCAGCGGAGGCGCGATCCGAGGAACGTGCGATCTTGTCGATCTCGTCGAGAAAAACGATGCCGTCATTCTGTGCAAGATCGACGGCCTCGCGGCCGATGGCGTCCTCATCCATCAGCTGATCGGCCTCTTCAGCTAGCAGCGGGTCATAGGCGTCGCGTATCTTGATGCGCTTCGTCGTCTTCGGTCCCTGAAACGCTTTTCCCAGCATGTCGGACAAATTGATCATGCCCATCTGCGCGCCGGGCATGCCGGGGATTTCGAACATCGGCGATCCGCTTTGGGTTTCGCGCAAATCGAGATCGATTTCGCGGTCGTCGAGTTCGCCATTGCGAAGTTTTTTCCGGAACGCTTCGCGCGTTGTCTCGCTTCCATGCTCCCCGACCAGCGCATCGAGAACGCGTTCTTCGGCGGCTTCCTGCGCGGCGGATTTCACATCTTCGCGTTTTTTGTCGCGCACCATCCCGACAGCGATTTCCACGAGGTCGCGGATAATGGAATCGACGTCGCGGCCCACATAACCGACCTCGGTGAATTTTGTCGCTTCGACTTTGAGAAACGGCGCGCCGGCGAGCTTTGCGAGGCGCCGGGAAATCTCGGTCTTGCCGACGCCGGTGGGCCCGATCATCAAAATGTTCTTGGGCGTGATTTCATCGCGCAAAGGGCCTTCGACGCGGCGACGGCGCCAGCGATTGCGGAGCGCAATGGCGACGGCGCGTTTGGCAGCCTTCTGGCCGACGATGAAGCGGTCAAGTTCGGAAACGATTTCGCGGGGAGAAAAGTCAGTCATGCATCACGGGAACTTAAGGAAAAGACCGACCTGACATAGGCTCCCTGCCGCAAAGCGCAATGCCGGCCTGAGTTTTCCCCAAGAAAAAAGGCGCGCCTTGAAGGCGCGCCCCGGAGTCCCCTCTTCGCAGTTTCTCAGAGAAAAGCGATCAGACTTTTTTCTTGCGGCTCGCAAAACCAAAGCCGGCAAGGCCCGCCATGAAGAGCGGCAGCGCGGCCGGCAGCGGCACGTCCGGAATCTCTTCGAATTTGACCGCTTTCAGTTTCCAGGCCGGCGAGTATTTGTCGCATTTCTGGCCCCACATCGTCTGGCGGCAGTTGTAGGCGTATTCGCTGGCGCCAATGCCGAAGAGCTTGCCGACCAGATTGAGAGAAAACAGATCGACAAAGGCGATGCTGTTGTTCGGCATGCCGAGATTTTCGTAGATGCGCTCGAGAATGCCGTCGTTGTTCGTGTCGACGAAGAGATCGAACGTGTCATTGGGGTCGACGTAAGAGAAAATGGCGCCGGTGAGCTGCACCGTCGCGTCGAAGCTGAGGATCAACACTTCCGGAAGGTAGCCGTCGACATAATGCTGGTTGTCGGTGCTGTGCGTGATCCCGGTGCCCGGGCTGTAAGCGATCGGCCGCGCGCCATTGCCGCCGGGCGTCACGACTGCATCGCCGGTGACAGGCGTGTCGGTAAAGATGCCGGCCGTCACGGTCATGGTGACGCCGTCGTCTTCATAAACTTGCGAATTGTAGTTATTCGACACCATGTCGCTGCTGCCAGACGTGGTGTAGATTGCCGTAGCGTGGGCGGCTGAAAGGCTCAGCGCCGCTGCGGCGGAAATGCCGATGATATACTTCATGGAGAACCCCTGTACGCAAACTAGATCCGGGATTACTCCGAACGCGGAATCTTAAATTTCGTCAATCATGTATCGTAACGGGTCAAAACAACCGGGGGATGCGCGGCGCATGGTTAATTTCCATGCTGATTAACAGGCCGATGGCAAATACACCCTTCCGGCGAACAATTTCAGCCGTTTTTGCGGTTAATGCGAAAGGTGCAGGCCCAAATGCTATGGTTAAGTCGCCAGCATCCGAGCCAGGCGTATTGTATGATTTCGGCGCAGTGTTGTGAAAAAGATACTTAACCGGATGCCGATGGGCGGCCCCTACTCCGAAAGGGTTTCGAGCGTCAGGGAGGAGTTTGTGTATACGCAAATCGAGGCCGCAATCGCCATCGCCTTTTTGACGATCTCATCGGCGGGAAGATCGGTCTCCTCCATCAGCGCCCTCGCCGCCGCCCGTGCATAATCGCCGCCGGAGCCGATGCCGGTGACGCCGAATTGCGGCTCCAGAACGTCGCCCGCGCCGGAGAGCGTTAGCGTTACGGACTTATCGGCGACGATCATCATCGCTTCGAGACGCCTCAAATACCGGTCTGTGCGCCAGTCCTTGGCGAGCTCGACGCAGGCCCTTGTGAGCTGATCGGGATATTGTTCTAGTTTCGCCTCGAGCCGTTCGAGAAGGGTGAAAGCATCCGCCGTCGCGCCGGCGAAGCCAGCGATCACCTTGCCGCCGGACAGGCGTCGCACCTTGCGGGCGTCGCCCTTTACCACGGTCTGGCCGAGGCTTACCTGCCCGTCCCCGCCGACCGCCACCGCGCCACCCTTGCGGACGGCAAGAATGGTTGTTCCGTGCATTGACGTCTTGCTCATGACTTTGCCTTTAAACTCCTGTGAGGGCTGGCTTTTCATGGACGGCGGCGGGTTTTTTGCCTAGGACTGGCCCCGACCCCATGAATTGAAGGGTTCAATGCCATCCTCATGAGGCGGCGTCAAAGGAGACGGCCATGCGCGCGGCGACAGTTGAACGGAAAACGCGGGAGACGGAGATTTTCGTCGCGCTCGAACTCGACGGGTCAGGCGATTACGATATCGAAACCGGCATCGGTTTTTTCGATCATATGCTTGAGGCTTTCGCTAAGCACTCCATGATCGATCTCAAAATCCGGTGCGAAGGCGACCTCCATATCGATATGCACCACACGGTTGAGGATGTGGGCATCGTTATGGGCCAGGCAGCAGCGAAGGCGCTCGGCGATTGCGCCGGCGTTCGCCGTTTCGGCGCGTCCTACATTCCCATGGATGAAACCCTGTCGCGCGCCGCGATCGACATTTCAAAACGCCCCTATCTGGTCTGGCGGGTGAACTTTGCACGACCGAAGGTCGGGGACATGGACACCGAGCTTTTCAAGGAATGGTTTCACGCCTTCGCCATGAATGCGGGGCTGACCCTGCATGTGGAAAATCTTTATGGCGAGAACACCCACCATATTATTGAGAGCTGTTTTAAGGCGACGGCGCGCGCCTTCCGTCAAGCGCTGGAAATGGACCCGCGCAGCGACGGCGGCGCCCCGTCGACTAAAGGATCGCTATAGGCGCGTCTTGTAGCTTGGTTAGAACAGATATAGCGCCAGCAGGATCGCAAAGACGATAAGGATGCCCACGGTCGAATACATCAGGATGTAGCGGACGTGATCGCCCGTATGGCCCTGGCGCACTTCTTCGGTGGTCTTCGTTTCAGGGACTGGAGCCGCGGTCTCCTCGTTGGCGACGCGAAGCGTGTCCTCGGTGTTTTCCGCTTCCTCCGAAGAAGAAGCCGGATTTTCGGCCGTGTGCTGGCCGGGTTGATATGCAGCTTTTTGTGACATCATGTAATGAAAACAGCTGTTTCGGCGATTTGTTCCCTTTTGTCCCTGCCTGCGCGGCACAAGGCCGTTGACGCCCCGGGCGCTTTTGGGTGACATCCGTCCCGGACTGGGACGAAAACAGCGCTCCTGTTGCGTATCGCCCTCAGAAAGGGCTCCGAGCGCGCACAACGATTAGGGAGCCTACATGCTTTTGAAACTAGCTCTGCCCGTCGCTGCGGCGGCGGGGGTCATGTTGTCCGCGAGTTTCGCGGGTGAATGGGCCGACGCGTGCGTGGCGACGCTTGAAGCGGATGGCCGGGATGCGTCCGGCTGCGCCTGCCTCGAAGCGGAAATCGAAGCCAACGATCTTGCGGACGAATTCCTCGCCCTCGCCGACATTGCCGATCCGGCTGAACGCTATGACGCCGCGTCCGACGACGCCAAGGCGGCCATGGACAAATGCACCCGCTAAAGTTTGAAAACCAAGGAAGGAAACGCCAAATGAAAAAACTAATCATCGCACTCGCCGTCGCCGGATTCTCGGCTGCGCCGACCCTCGCCTCCAGCGACCTTGAGGGCCATTGCGAAGCCTATGCGGTGGAGAACGGCTCCGACGCCTCGGGCTGCTCATGTCTCGCCGAGACGGCAGATGCCGATGCGACCGCGGAATTGTTGTCTGTTCAGGGGCCGGAAGACCTGGAGGCGCTAAGCGACAACGCCAAGGGCGCCATTCAGGCCTGCTTCCCGGACGCCTAAGGGCGGGAGCCCTCACGAGTTGAAAACCGCGCCCATCAGGGCGCGGTTTTTGTTTGCGCCCTCCCCTTGTTCCCGGCCTCAGCAGCGGTACAAGCCTCGGCCATGGCTGAGACGCTTGCGATCATCGATTATGGCTCTGGAAATCTGCGTTCTGTTGAAAAGGCCGTGGAGCGGGCTGCGCGGGAAGCCGGCCTCGCCCGGCATGTATCCGTGACCGACGATCCCGATGTCATTTCGAAAGCAGACCGCATCATCCTCCCGGGCGTTGGCGCCTTCGCCGCCTGTATGGCCGGCCTCGCCGCCCGCGACGGCGTGCTGGAGGCTATCGAACATGTTGCGCTCATCGCGGGCCGGCCGTTTCTCGGCATATGCGTCGGAATGCAGCTTCTGGCCAATCGCGGCCTTGAATTCGAGGGCTCCGAAGGGCTTGGCTGGATCCCAGGCGAGGTCATTCCCCTGCCCCATTCGGAAGAGTTTCGGGCTCCTCATATGGGTTGGAACGAGGTGCGGCTGACGGTGCCCAACCCGGTCTTCGAGGAGCTTGATGGCGAGGCGTTTTACTTCGCCCATTCGTTCCATTTCGCTCCCGAAAACGACTCCCATCTTTATGCGGTTACGCGCCACGCCGACGATGTCGCCGCATTGATCGGCCGGGACAATCTTCTGGGCGCGCAGTTCCATCCGGAAAAGTCGCAGACCGCCGGTTTAGCCTTTCTCAGAAACTTTCTCTCCTGGTCGCCTGCATGACGCGAAGCCTCACCCTTTATCCCGCCATCGATCTCAAAGGCGGCGAGTGCGTTCGCCTTCTCCATGGCCGGATGGAAGCTTCCACCGTCTACAATTCGGATCCAGCGTCGCAGGCCGCCGCCTTCGAGGCTGCTGGCTTTAATTGGGTCCATATCGTGGACCTCGATGGGGCTTTCGCCGGGGCTGCTGTGAATGGCGAGGCGGTAGACGCGATCCTCAAGCGCGTCTCACTCAAGGCCCAGCTCGGCGGCGGCGTTCGCAATATGGCCGCGGTGGAACGCTGGCTGGAGGCCGGTATGACCCGCGTGATCCTCGGTACGGCCGCGGTCAACGACCCGGATTTCGTTGCGGAAGCCTGCAAACGCTATCCGGGCCGGATCGTGCTCGGCGTCGACGCCCGCGACGGCCGGGTTAAGACTGACGGCTGGGACGGCGACACGGAAACCAGCCCCGCCGAGCTCGTGAAACGCTATGCGGATCAGGGCGTTGCCGCGGTTGTCTATACCGATATCAGCCGCGACGGCGCGCTCGCCGGGGTCAATGTGGAGGCCACTGCGGACTTGGCGGATATGTCGGCCATACCGGTGATCGCGTCGGGCGGGGTCGCATCGCTCGAAGACGTAACGGCGCTGAAAGCCGCCCATGCCAATATCGAAGGCGTCATCATCGGTCGGGCTCTTTATGACGGGCGGATCGACCCCGGCGAGGCGCTGGCCGCGGCGCGCTAGCGCCATGTTGGTCATTCGCTGCTGGGTCCGCTAGGTTGACCTTGTTGCGTAATTGGGGGCTATGCCGCGGGTCATGGACAAAGGCCGTAGTGATAGAGGCCGCATCGAGTTTGAGCTGAAATTCACCGGCGCGCCCGCCGATGCCGCGGCGCTGCCCGTTAGCGACTTCTTTGCGGCGGCCGCGCCGGATGGAGGCGCGTGGGAGCGGCTTTCTTCCCGCTATTATGACACCAATGACGGCGCACTGGCGGCCCGGGGGCTGAGCCTTCGCCTTCGCGAAGAGGGGGCCGAGCTTGTTCAGGCTGTGAAGGCCAAACGCGCTGATGCTGCGAGCCGGCTTGAATTTGAATGCTCGCTTGGCCGAGAGTCCGATTTTCCCAAAGCGATAGGCGATGACAAGACCGACAGCCTGATCGCCGGCTACCGCGACCGGCTTCTGCCAGTGGCGAAAACCACTGTCGACCGTTGGGCGGCGGTTGTCCGGTTCAAGGGCGCGGAGATCGAACTTGCCGTGGATCTTGGATCGGTGGAGGCGCTGGACGGGGAAGGGCGCAGCTTTACCGGGCCATTGGCGGAAGTGGAGCTAGAGCTTCTTTCCGGCGAACCGGCGGCTGTTTTCGACTTCGCCCGGCTCCTTACCGCCAACGCGCCGCTGCGGTTCTCGACTGAGACCAAGCTGGGATCCGCGCTGGCGCTGCTGCCCGGCGCCGACCCCATCGGCAAGTCGGCGCGCCTTCCTCTCGATCCCGAAATGACCGCGGGGGAGGTGCTGGCGATGCAGTTGTCGGACTGCGCCGAACGCGCCGCCTTCCTGCAAAGAGCGGTGATCGAGCTCCGGCGCCCCGAAGGCGTGCATCAGATGCGTGTTGTGCTGCGGCGCCTGCGCGCCATTGAACGGATATACCGGCGGTATCTTAGATCGGACGAGATCGCCGGTCTCGCCGCGCGCGCCAAGGCGCTTGCGAATGCGCTTGGGCCCGCGCGCGACTGGGACGTCTTTCTGGACGAGACCCTGCCTGCGGCGCTCGAAGCCGATTACGCGCCCGAGCGCCTCAGGGAGCTGAAAGCCCGGGCTGAGATGAAGAGGGCCGAAGGCTGGGCGCACGCCGTCAGGGTTATCTCCTCGCCCGACTTCGCCCGGTTCCTGATTGATCTTCTCGCGGCCGGCGTGCTGCAGGATTGGCGCAAGGGCGCCAAGAAAAAGCTCGCCCGGCCGGTCTCAGAATTCGCGCCTGCGGTCCTCGACCGCGTCCTCGCGAAAGCGTTCCGGGTCGGGGAGGATGTGAAGGGCTCCACCGATCTCGCGGCGCGTCACCCCTTGCGCATCGCACTCAAGAAACTCCGCTATCCGGTCCAGCTTTTCCGCGATCTCTATCCCAAGTCCCTTCGCAAGCCCTACATGTCGGCGCTGTCGGAGCTTCAGGACGCCTTCGGCGCGGTCAATGATGCGGTGGTGGCCCAGCATCTCGCCGATGAAGCCGCGAAAGGCGGCGGCGAGGGCGCCATGCGCGCGGCGGGGTTCATCTCCGGCTACAAGGCTGCCGAAGCGCGCGAGGCGGCCAAAAAGATTGACGCGGCCTTTCAGGCGTTTGAAAAGATGACGCCCTTCTGGCGGAACCAATAAAGCAGATGCTCAATATACGGATTATTCCTTGCCTCGACGTGAAAGACGGCCGCGTGGTGAAAGGCGTCAATTTCGTCAATCTGCGCGATGCGGGCGATCCGGCTGCGGCCGCTGAGGCCTATGACGCCGCCGGCGCCGACGAGCTTTGTTTTCTCGACATTTCTGCAAGCCATGAGGGCAGGGGGATTTTGCTGGACAAGGTCTCAACCGTGGCCGAACGCTGTTTCATGCCGCTCACTGTGGGCGGCGGCGTCGCGTCGCTCGACGATTTCCGTGCGCTCCTTCTCGCCGGCGCCGACAAGGTGGCGATCAACACGGCGGCGGTGAAAAATCCCGATCTCATCAATGCGGCGGCGCACCGCTTCGGCGCGCAATGCGTGGTCGTCGCCATCGATGCGAAACGCGTCGGCGATCACTGGGAAATCTTCACCCATGGCGGGCGCAATGCGACAGGGATCGATGCGGTGGACTTTGCAAAAGACGTCGTCGCACGCGGCGCGGGCGAAATCCTGCTGACCTCCATGGATCGCGACGGCGTCAAGACCGGCTATGATATCCCCCTGACGCGCGCCGTCGCCGAGGCGGTGGACGTGCCCGTAATCGCTTCGGGTGGCGCCGGGTCAGTAGAACATCTGGTTGAGGCCGCAACGGAAGGAAAAGCATCCGCAGTGCTAGCCGCGTCAATTTTCCATTTTGGCGAGATTTCCATCGCCGAAGCCAAGGCGGCTATGGCCGCGGCGGGCCTGCCCATGCGGACCGCCAAAGCGGCGTAAGGAGAAATCATGTCCGATCAAAACGACATTGGCGCCGTCTTAAAACGCCTTGAGGCGACTATCGCCGCTCGTAAGGGCGCAAGCGCCGATGCGTCTTACACGGCGTCCTTGCTGGCGGGCGGCGCGCAAAAATGCGCCAAGAAATTCGGCGAAGAGGCGGTCGAAGCCGCGCTCACAGCCGTCTCCGGCGACAAGAAACATCTGACCGCCGAAGCCGCCGACGTTCTCTATCACTTGCTCGTCATGCTGGCGGAAGCGGGCGTTGCGCTCGATGATGTCGCCGCGGCGCTTGCTGCTCGCGAGGCAATGTCAGGCCACGAAGAAAAAGCGTCGCGAAGAAAATAAGTGAGTTCTCTTACAGCCCGGCATCAGCGCCGTCGCCGGGATCGTAGCGGGCTTCGGCGGCGCGCATTTGCTGCGTTCCGCGGGCGATCAACGTTTCGGCGCGCCGGGACTTGTCCTCAGCTTCGGCTGTTTGCTGTTCGCCTTCCCGAATGAGTTTTTCTCCGCGCGCAATCTGCTCGCGTCCTGTTTTCCACTTGTCCTGAATGGATTGCAGCGTGTCGATCTCCGATTTCAACTGAGTTGGCGTCACCGCCAGGCCAAATCCTCTGACCGTTTGCCGATAGCGTTCTTTCTGTGTCGCGACGGCGGCTTCGCCGCTGGCGATCAGGTTCCGGCCCTTGCGAATTTCCTGGTTGCCTCTGCGCTCAAGCTTGTCAGCTTCTTTTGCAAGCTCTTCGCCTTCGTCCTGCAAGTCCTTGCCGTCCGACCAGCGGTCAGCCAGAACGCTTTCTTCCGCGCCTTCATCGCCGACGGTTTCGGCGAAACTATTCCCATCGCTGGCGCAGGCGGTGGTGAGTGCAAATAGTGCCGCCGCACCGGTCATCAAGATATTTCTGTGATACTGGAGGCTCACGTCGTGGCTCCTCTCTTTTTTGCTCTAAACAGGAAAACTAACAGCCTGCGCGCCGCAGGGTTGCTGCGGTCCGGCACTATGACGCAGTGTTTTTGAGCGCCGGATATAAAAAAGCCCCGGAAAACCGGGGCTTTTGCTGTTTGTGCGGGGCTGATCACCAGCCGCAGGAACGGCCTTCGTTTTGTTCCTGCAGCCAGTCGAGCAGAGGTTGGAAATAGGCGACCATGGCCGAGCCGTCCATCTGGCGCGAGCCGGTGAAGGCGGCCAAAGCTTCGGGCCAGGGCTCCGAGGCGCCCATTTCCAGCATGGCGTTGAAGCGTGCGCCCACCGCTTTCGATCCGTAAACGGAGCAACGGTGAAGCGGGCCTTCCCAGCCGGCGATTTCGCAGGCCGCCTTGTGAAACTGGAACTGCAGGATGCGGGCGAGGAAGTAACGCTCGTAAGAAACGTTGCCGGGGATGTGATATTTCCCGCCCGGATCGAAATACTGGCTGCCGCGCGCGACCGGCGGGCGAATGCCCTGATATTGCTCGCGCAGCTTCCACCAGCCTTCATTGTAGGTTTCCGGCGTCAGCTCGCCGGAGAAAACCTCCCAACGCCATTTGTCCATAAGAAGACCGAAGGGCAGGAACGCAACGCCTTCGAGCGCTTCATTCATCAGGAGTCCGATGTCTTTGGACGCGTCCGGAACCTCATCGATCAGGCCGATTTCTTTCAGGTATTCCGGCGTGATCGAAAGCGAGATCATGTCGCCGATAGCCTCGTGGAAGCCGCCATTAGCGCCGGTCTGGAAGAGGACCGATTTGTCCTGATAGGCGCGCTGGTAATAATTATGGCCAAGTTCGTGATGCACCGTGCGGAAATCGTCGGCGTTGACGGAGGTGCACATCTTGATGCGGATGTCGTCCGCCCAGTCGAGATCCCAGGCCGAGGCGTGGCAGGCGACTTCGCGATCTTCCGGCTTCGTAATCATGGAGCGCTCCCAGAAAGTTTCGGGAAGCGGTTCAAAGCCGAGGGAGGAGAAGAAGCCTTCGCCAGTCTCCACGATCTTTTTCGCGTCATAGCCTTTGGCGACCAGACGCTCGGTGAGGTCATAAGGCGTTTCCGCGCCTGCGGGCGCGGCGAGGTCGTTGAGCCCGCCCCAGGTCTGCGCCCACATATTGCCGAGCAGATCGGCTCGGATCGGCTGATCGAGCGGGACGACCTCGTCGCCATATTGCTCGTTCAGTTCCGCGCGAACGTAACAGTGAAGCTCGTCGTAAAGCGGCTTCACCTGGCCCCAGAGGCGGTCCATCTCGGCCGCGAATTCGTCCGGGTCCATATCGTAACGCGACCGCCACATGGCGCCGGCGTCGGCGTAGCCGAGCTCGCGCGCGCCTTCATTGGCGAGCGCAACCATCTTGGCGTAGTCGGATTTGATGGAGTTGCCGTCATCGTCCGTCGTGACCGGCACTTCGCGCCATTTGGTCCAGATTTCCTGCAGCTTCGCGGGGTCGCGGATCTCGCCCATCATCACTTCAAGCTCGGATCGCGGGACCTGTTTGCCGTCGAGTTCGATCTTGCCAGTCTCATAGGCGGCGCCCATACGGGTGTTGATTTCAGCGAGTTCTGCGGCCGCGCCAGGGCGCGATGGCGCCGGCAGATTGACGCCAAGCTTGATCGCCTCAAGCTTGCGGCGCATTTCCGTCGGCAGGTCGAGATCGTTGAAACGCTTGGCCTCATTGGCGAACTCGACGCCTTTTTCCGTGGCTTCGGTGTCGGCTTTCGTTACGAGCCAGTTGGTGTCGTAATTGATGTAGGTCGCCTGAACCCAGGCGACGCGGCTGTAATATTCGCCGAACTCGCGGGTCCATGTCTCCACTTCTGCGATGAAGTCCGCGGCGTCGGCTATGGTGGGTTCGGCATCCTCTGCTGCGGTCGCCGCAGGGGCTTGGGAGGCTCTCGGCGCGGCGGTGTCGGCCTGGCCTCCATCCCGGCCGCAGGCGGCGGCGAGCGCCAGCATGGAAACGGCCGCAAGCGCGCCGGCGCGGCGCGCGAAGTATTTGTTTTTCATGAAAACTCCTTGAGACGTCTTGGTTGCGTCCATGATAGCCGGGGGCCGCCAGGGAAGCAAAACGGCCCGTCGCAAAGTTTGGAGGATCAGACTTTCTCGGCAATGCGGATCGCCGCCCGGCAGCCGAGGCGGATCGCCGCAGAAAGGAGCCGGTAGCCGGGCGCCTCGCGCGCGCCTTCGCCCTCCGCCTTGTGCTTGTGTTCAAGCTCGTCCTCTCGGAATTGGCGCACGGTCTCGCGCAATTGAGGTTCGCTGTCGCCAAGCTCTTCGATCTGTTCCGCGTAATGCTTTTCGATGACGTCTTCGACCGCTTCGGTGCAGGCCATGGCGGCTTTCTCGCCCATCAGCGCCGTCGCCGCGCCGAGACCAAATCCGGCGGCGTTCCAGAACGGCGTCAGAAGGGTGGGGCGCACTTTGCGCTCGGCGAGAAGGCGGTCGAAGGTTTGAAGGTGATGCGCTTCACCTTCTTCCATATCTTTCAACAGCCGCGCTGTATGCGCCTTGTGCGGCAGATGCTCGAACACCGCGCGCTGGCCTCGATAAATGGCGACTGCGCCATATTCGCCGGCGTGATCGACGCGCAGCATGTCGCCGATGCGCGCGGCGCGGGGTCCGGGTTTATGGGGGCCCTTATGCCGAGAATTGTTCATGCGGCCGCCGTCCGGCGCACATGGCGCGCTGTACGGGTTTCGCTGAGCGCTGCGAAGAGCGTCAACGCAAACAGTCCGGCCGAGGCGAGAAGGTTGTAGCCCGCCATGGAAACGCCGAGAAACCGCCACTGCACGTCTTCACAGGAGGGAGCGTCTGTCTTTTCGGTCAGCGAGGCGGCGAGATCGTTGATGTTGAGATCGCCGAGATCGGCCCCGCCGGAGCAGATCGCGGGCCCGGGCCAGTAACCGTATTCGACGCCTGTGTGATAAAAAGCGAGACCGGCGCTGACAGCGTATACAAGCGCCGCTGCGCCGACGGCGGCGGCTGCGCTAAGCTTCGATTTGAAAAGACGTGAGGCGGCGAGACCTGCAGCCGCAACGCCGAGCGCTGTCCAGTGCGCCTCGCGCTGGTCGAGACAGAGAATGCAGGGGACAAGCCCGCCGACTTTTTCGAAAAGATGCGCGCCGGCGAGCATAGCGCTGCTCGCGGCGAGAGAGAGGCCGAGGGCGCGTTCTGTTAAAGGTAGGTTTTTCACAAAACCGATCATGCCAAACATCTTAGCGGTTCCGCTTCCGCAACGCCTCTGGCGGATCGTCACACGTCGAGAAGGCGAAAATTAGCCGCGCGATAAGAGCAAGGCCTTAACAAGACTTAAGGTTTCAGCGCCGACGAAGATGAGGAGAAAAACCCAGATAAAGCCGATCAGCAATCCGCCAATGACAAGGAGGCCGTCGCGCTCGATCAGGCCGAGCGCGGCAATGGCGACGCCGATGCCGGGGATCGTGTTGGTAAGCGGCAGCGGCGTCAGGATCGACGCGATCGGGATCAGCATCAAGGCGCCGATGATGCGCATGGCGAGATGGCTGGTCACGGGTCTAAAGCGCGGCCGGGCGATAAATTCGACCCACCCCACATATTTCTCCGCACGCGACAAAACGCCTGAAAAGGCCGGGATCGCGAAGCGCCGGTCATTCAGTTTTTTCGGCAGCCACGGATGTCGCCTGCCCATGGCGAGTTGGGCGGCTAGCGCCAGCATCGGCAGGGCGACGATCTGCGGCAGTCCGTAAACGAAAGGCAGGCAACAGGGCAGGGCGAGAAGGAGGAGGAGGAAACCGAAGGCCCGTTCATCGAGACGGTCGACGACATCCCCCAACGCTGCAGTTGGGGCCGCCGCTGAGGCTTCGTTGCCGCCCGCATTTTCCGGCGCCGCGCGTTTAAGCTCGTCGAGAATGTCATGCAGAACGCGGGTCGCCCCGCGCATGGAGTTCATGTTTTCGGCGTCAGCAGTCATGAAAGGCGAAGCCCAAACTTCCGGGGTGATGTAGGCGGTTTCGACAATCTTACATAGCCCCGCTTAACAAATCTTTGGACGCCCATTGACCGAAGGCCAACCCCGCCTATCATGCGCCGCTCTCACAGGGCCCCTGTGGTGGAATTGGTAGACACGCCTGACTCAAAATCAGGTGCTGCAAAGCGTGCTGGTTCGAGTCCGGCCAGGGGCACCACTCGGCGTCAGTCCAGCGCGATCAGCGATCCGGTTCCCAACGATAGAGGCGTGTCGTTCGTCTCAGACCTTTTTCACAAATTGCGATTTCAGCTTCATCGGTCCGATGCCGTCAATCCGGCAGTCAATGTCATGATCGCCGCCCACTAGGCGGATGTTTTTCACTTTCGTGCCGACCTTCACGACCTGCGAGGAGCCTTTGACCTTGAGGTCTTTGATGACGGTGATCGTATCACCATCGGCGAGAGGCGTTCCGTTGGCGTCTACAAAGCCGCTCCGGTCGTCCTCAGCGTCTGAAGGCGCTGGGTTCCATTCGTGAGCGCATTCCGGACAAACCAGCATGGACCCGTCCTCATAAGTGAGGGTCGATCCGCATTGCGGGCAGGCAGGCAAGCCGCTCATTATCAGGTCCTTTTGCCGATGAAAAAACCCCGCCGAAGCGGGGTTTTCGTTTTGAACTGGCGGGGGCGCCTAGCGGCGTTTTTTCTTGCCGCGGTCGCCGCCATTGTTCTCGATGGTGTTGTTGGTGATTTTCGGCTCAAGACCTTCGCGCAGGAAGATCGAAAGACCGCCATTGCCGATGATCTCGTTGTCTTCGATGACGCCATTGACGCCGAACGGGATGGCGACGCCGTCGCGGCTGTTCTGCGCAATCTCGTTATAGCGCACTAGCGAGAGCTTTGCGTATTTGTCGAGAATGACGCCTGAGCCTTTGTTGTTGCGGATCTTGTTGCCGATAAGGCTTGCCGATCCGTAGCCGGAGGATTTGACGCCCGATTCAAGGTTGTCGAAAATCTCGTTGCCGGCGATGACGACGTCGGAACGCGTGCCGTTGGCGATGTCGACGCCGACCTTGTTCTGCAGGATCTTGTTGTCGATGATGAAGCTCTGGGAAAGCGAATGCGGCTGGGCGACATAGACGCCCTCGGAGCCAGCGGAAATTCGGTTCTTCTCCAGCATGACCGTGCCGCCATTGATGCGCACGGCCGGCCGCACGCCGGAGCCCAGAACGTCGCTTTCCTTCAGGGTGAACACGCCCTGATCGACGTCGATGCAGGCGTCGGCGCCGGAGTTGATCTTCGCCGCGAATTTCACATTGGCGACCACCGCATGGGCGGTGCCTTCTTTCGGCGCGAAATTGAGGCAGGGCGCGTTCATGGGCGCGGAAATCTCGACGCCTGAGCCCGGGCCGCGGTCGCCTTGGATGAAGACGGATTTATCGAGATTGATCGATTCGTTGTAAACGCCATGCATCACATAGACGACGCCGCCTTCCGCAACGTCGTCTATGGCTGCAGAGATCGTTTTGTAAGGGCCAGGTCCGTTGGCGTCCACGATGATCTGCATCGGGCCTTTTTTGCCGGAGCCTTTTCCGGTGTCGCCGGAGGCTTGCGAGCCGGCGCCCGGCTCGCGGATGGGAAAGCCGCCCAGGGACTGAGCATATGCGCCCGTCGCGATCAAACTCCCGGCGAGGAGGCCGGCTGCAATTGGGGCGAATTGGGACAGTGTCGTGCGTTTCATCTCAAAACCCCCTACAGATTGTCACGCGTGGATTCGAAGCTCAGGCGGCGCAGCGCATCGTTCGCCGGCGTGTAGCCGAGCGCAGAAGCGCGGGCGAAGTGGAATGCGGATTTACGTTCGTCCGGGGCGACTTCGTTGAGGCCCGTAGTGCCGTCGCGATAAACCACGCCGAGCGCGAAATGCGCGATGGCGAGGTTCTGGTCTGCAGCGTCGGCAAGCCATTTGACCGCCTGCTGGCCGTCCTGATCGACGCCGATGCCGCGCACATGCATGATGCCGTAGACATATTGCGACATCGGATGTTTCGCTTTGGCGGCGTCGGCGAAGAGATCGACCGTCTGGCGTGGAGTTAAAACGCCTGTGACCACAGCTTCTTTCTCTTCAGCGGTCATGTCGAAGTCGCGGGCGACCTGCGAATACTGGAAGCGGCGGATGGCGTCGCGGGTCGAGGGCCCGAGCTTGTTGTCCACTGTGCCGGCGCGGAAGCCGAGGGCGTTAAGCGCGCGCTGGACAAGCTCCACATCGATGTCGGAGACGGCTTCAAGCGCGTCAGCCATGCGGATTTCTTCAAGCTCGCGTTTCAGGCGCTCAAGCTCTTCCTGCTGGCGCGTCGGCCGCGTGTGCTCGATCGGGAGCGGCGGCTGCCAGTCGACAACGGATTCCTGGGCGAGCTTGATTTCTTTCGGGTTCATGAGCGGTTCGAGAAATTCGTAAGCCGCGCTCGCTTCCCCGACGCCGCGTTCTTTCGCGAGCGCGTACATCTGCAGGGCCTTGGTATTGTCTTTCTCGACGCCCGCGCCTTTCTGATACATCTCGCCGAGGCGGTAGATGTCATAAGGGCTCCCGGCTTCGAAGGTCTGCGCCACGAGGCTTTCAGCTTTGGAAACGTCCGACGAGCTCATGCGGAAGCGAATATCCGTCAGGCGCGCTTCTGCGAGGATTTGCGCGTTCACCTCGTCCGCAGTGGGAAGTTGGTATGCGGAGAAGTCGTGATAGGCCGCGAGCGTGTACCACAACAGCGCCTGCACATTATCCACCGGAATTTCTTCCAATGGCGCGGCGGCGCTGCGCGCGGCCTCAAGCGGCTTGCCCGAATAAACGTCGCCGAGAATTTTCTTGGAGCGGATGTCGCCCGCGAAGGCGAAGCGCCGCCAGATGTCGAGGGCCTGCGCATACTGGCCGTTTTTGTACGCCTCGAGCCCGGCCTCGTAAGTGGCGTGGGCCGGACTGACCGCCGCAAGCGCCAGGATTGACGCCGCCGCCATGCCGCCGATCAGACGGCGCGCTTTTCCAAACAGCATTTTTGGATCTCTCTTCATATCCCCGCTTCCCCTCACAGACCCCCTGGCCCAACCCGGCCCGGAACGGCGCTTCAACACCGACCTTCGCCAGACCCTCATTAAAGCACGGTCCGGCGCGTCTCTCCAGATTAACCTTTACCATTCCCGAAAGCAAAAGGGCGCCCCTAGATCCGTCACAGAGGCGTGGGGCCCGGAATTCAGGCCGGATTCGCGCCTCGCGTGACCAGAAAGACGCAAACCGTTCGTCCTGCCTCGTCCTCATCAGGCTGTCGGCGGGCGTCATGCCCCGCCTCCCGGCAGAAATGAGGGATATCAAGAGCGGCGATCGGGTCGTCCGCGCGGACGATCAGCGCCTCTCCGGGCGCCATGCGGCGCAGCGCCGCCTCCATGCGGATCACCGGGAGGGGGCAGCGATAGCCAGTGACGTCGAGGATTATGGCGTCCGCCACGGGGAGCTCCTGAAAAGGAAAGCGAAAACAAAAAGCTAGAATGCCTCGACGCTCCCGCTCCGGCAAGGCGGCGCCCTCCGCGCAAAGAAAAAGGGCCCTGCGCAAAAGCGCAGAGCCCTTCAAATCCTGAAGCCGGTGATTAGTTGGTGGCGAGCTGCAGCTCGATGCCCACGATCCGGCCTTTTTGCAGCGGGGCGAAACTGCCGCCGCCGAGCGAGCCCGGAAGCTGGGTGTCCCCGCCGAACTGCACCTCATTGAGGAGGTTCTTGCCATAGAGCGAGATCGTCGCCCGGTTGTCGAAGGTCGTCAGGCTGACGCTCGCATCGATAGCGTCATACGGGTTCAGCGTGCCGAGATTGTTGTCCGTGTAGAACGACGCATCGCGATGATAGTAGCGGAACCGGGCGTCGACGGAGCCGGTCTCCCCGAGGTCCCAAGAGTAGATGAATCCAGCGCCATAGGTCCATGGCGCAAGGCGCGGAATCTCAAGATTGAGATCCGCCTCATCCACAACGCCGGGGCTCACCGCCGGCGCGCCGATGTCGAACAGAAGGTCGTCATATTCGCCCTGAGTGTGGCCCAGCGATCCCTGGAAGAGGAAATTGTCGGTGAACGCAATCTGCGCCTCGAGTTCGAAGCCCCAGATGGTGGCGTCTGCCGTATTGGTGATGACCTGCACCACGCCGGCGATGGGATCGGTAAGGTTGAGTTCGCGCTGCATATCGCTGACGTCGTTGACGAAGAAGGCGGCGTTGACGACCGCTTTGCCTTCGGCGGGCTGCGCCTTGAAACCGACTTCAAAGGCGTTGACTTTTTCCTCGTCGAAGGGCCCCGGCAGGAACAGGGGATCAAAAGCCGGGTTCGGGACGATCGCCGGCGGCGGCGCGGGATTCGCCACGAAAGGCAAAGACGCCGCCGATGTGTTGCGGAAGTTGTAGCCGCCGGAGCGGACGCCCTGCGTGTAATGCGCATAGACGTTGAGGTCGTCGATAGGCCGCCACTCGAAACCGACCTTGCCTGTAAAGTTCTTCCAGCTGTCCTCATCGACGAAGTCCTCCGAACAATCGCCCGGAATGCGAACGTCGCAGAATGGGAAGCCCCGGTTGGCGAGAAGATTGGAAATCACCACCTCTTTCTTCTCATAAGTCCAGCGGCCGCCGAGGATAAGCGTGAAGTTCTCGGCGAGATCGATGTCGGCCTGCCCGAAGGCTGCGTAAGTGACCTGATCTTGAACGCCGCCGCCGCTGAAATAGGGCGATCCAGAGCTGATGGCGGCCAGCGGTATTTGGCGCGTTTCGTTGTAAAGCAGGTCCTGCGTGAACCAGTAGCCGCCGACGGTCAGGTCGATGCGGTCGAAGAACCGGCCGGCATAACGCAACTCGTTAGAAAGCTGGTCCTGATCTGTGGTTGAGCCTGCATGGAACAAGAAGAGCGGCGTTGCGTCGATATCGCTTTGCGTGTCGCTCGTTCCCTTGCGCCAGCCGAAAATATTGGTGATGACGCCGTCTCCGAAGCCCACATTCCAGTTCATTTCCGCCGTCACGGCGTCGCGCTTGGTCTCGTAGAAGCCAGGCTCGTCGATGGAGAAGTCGAAGCTGTCGCGCGGCGCGGAGAAGAACGGGTTGGTGACGCCGGCGCCGTTGGTGTGGTTCTGACCGGCGGGGCCGTCGCCCTCGCTGTCGAAATGCTCATAACGCAGCAGCAGTTCGAAATTGTCGCTCGGAGTAAAGGACAGCGACGGACGGATCATCCAGGTTTCCGCTGCGCCGAAATCCTCGAATGCATCGGGCCCCGATGTCGCCACTAGCGGCGCAGCGGCGCCGAAAGCGCCGGCAGCGATGAGATTGGGAACCGGCCCGCCAAGATAGCGCCGGAAATAGCCCTCGTCTTTGTTGTAGTAGACCGAGACCCGGGCTTTCAGGATGTCTTCGATAATCGGTCCGCCCACGCCAGCCATGGCGTAGTAGTTGGGTCCGCCGCCATTGAGGCCGCTTTCCGCCGCGCCTTTGAACGACGCTTCAAATTCGTCGGACGGCCTTTTGGAGTTCAGCAGGACGGCGCCGCCCGTGACATTGCGGCCGAAGAGAATGCCTTGCGGTCCGCGCAGGACCTCGATCGATTCAAGGTCGAAAATGTCCAGAACGACGCCACCATTAATGCCGAGATAAACGCCGTCGACGAAGACGCCGACGGTCGGGTCGATGGAGGGGATCGACGAGTTGATGCCGAGGCCGCGGATCGAAAAGTTCGCGACGCCGCGGGTCGTGCCGACATCGTCGAAAGAAACGTTCGGGATCGAGTAGGAAAGGCTTTGCAGATCGCGGACTTTCAGCGCGTCGATCTGGTCCTCACCATAGGCCGTTATGGCGAGCGGGACGTCCTGAACGTCTTCGGCGTTGGCTTTCTTGGTGCCGGTGACGAAAATCGTGTCGCGGAGCGTTTCAACGGATGTTTGGGCGGATGCGGCGGACGCTGCGGCCAGACTGGCGGCGAGCGCAATGGCTGACGTTCTGGCGGCTAGGCCAAGTTTCATGGTTTCCTCCCTGATGTTGCCGCGCCGGTATGCCGGCGTCATGCGTAATTTGGGGAGAACCGGCCCTGATCCTGTTGCTCCCGGCGCCACTCTAACGCGGAACGGAAATCCAAAACAGAAATTGATGCAGCAAACCCGGATAGGCGATAAAATAGTGTTGCAGTATTTCAACAGGCCTTCGCAAACGCAAAAGGGATGCGCCGTCAAGCGCATCCCTTGCCATGGAGTCATTTAACGCACGGTCAGGAGCGGAAGCGGTCCGCAAGTTCGTTCAACGAGAACGGGAAGACGATCGTGTTGGTGCGGTCTCCGGCGATGTCCTGCAGGGAGTTGAGATAGCGCAACTCCATGGCGCCGGGAGACGTGGCGAGCACCTGCGCCGCCTCGGAAAGCTTAGCCGCTGCCTGATATTCGCCCTCGGCCAGGATGACTTTCGAGCGGCGCTCGCGCTCAGCTTCGGCCTGACGGGCGATCGCCCGGATCATCGACTGGTCGACGTCCACATGTTTGATCTCGACGTTAGAGACCTTGATGCCCCACGCCTCCGTCTGGTGGTCGAGGATTTCCTGAATATCCTTGTTGAGCTTGTCGCGCTCCTGCAGCATCTCGTCGAGATCGTGCTTGCCGAGCACCGAGCGCAGGGTGGTCTGGGCGAGCTGGCTCGTCGCCGCCATGTAATTTTCGACCTGCACGACTGCGCGCACGGCGTCGACGACGCGGTAATAGATGACGGCGTTCACCTTCACCGAGACGTTGTCCTGAGAAATCACGTCCTGGGTCGGCACGTCGTGAACCAGCGTGCGCATATCGACCTTGCGCATGGTCTGGATGATGGGGATCAGGAGAATGAGGCCCGGCCCCGCCGCCTTCCGCCCGACCCGGCCGAGCGTGAAAATGACGCCCCGCTCATACTCTTTCAGGACTTTGATGATGCTGGTGATGACGACGAACGCCAGCGCCAGCAATGGGATGAGTAAGCCTATTCCGCCCATGGGGCCTCCTTGTTTTTCCAGTCTTTGGCGCTCCCTCGCGCCCTTGGGTTCTCGTCAGCGCGTCTCTTTTTTCACTTGCAGCGACAATCCGTTGACGGAAAGAACCGCTACGGCGTCGCCGGGCTGCAGCGGGTCTGACGAGGTTGCGCGCCACAATTCTCCGCCTGCCGAAACATATCCCTTGCCGTTCGCCCACTCGACGACTTCGGCGCGATTGACATTCATGGCTTCCCCCACCCGGAAGGGCGTTTTCCAGCGCATGAAGAAGAGGCCGTAAAGTTTGGCGGCGGCGACAGCTGCAAGGCCGGCGACGAAAAAGATGAAAAAGAATCTCCATGGATCGTCGGGCAGTCCCGTGATCTCGATCATCCTTTTAGGCCTCTTTCGGCTGCATCGCGCCGAGCAGGCCGCCAGCTTTGGCCTGTTTGACGACGAGAACAAGGCCGTCGATTTCCAGGACGCGCACCTTGTCGCCGGGGCTTAGGGGCTTTTCGGATCGCGCGCGCCAGCGCTCTCCCTCGACGATGACCCAACCTTCCTTGCCGTTCCATTCTTCAACAACCCCTTCGCGCTTGCGGATGGCCTCGGCGCCAATCAGAGGGCCGTGACTGCGCGAGCCGACAATGGCGAAAAGGATGAGCCCCAGAAACGCGCCGGCGATGGCGATGATGGTTGCTATGACGCTCGTCGAGACTCGGAAGCCTTCTGGGAAGACAACGAAAAGGCCGAAGCCGAACACGCCAAGGCCGGCGAGACCCACAAGCCCCAAGGTGGGCGTATAAGCCTCGATCAGGATCATCAGGGCGCCGACCGCCATCAGCGCGAGGCCGAGCGAGTTATAGGGAAGAACCTGAAAGGCGTAAAAACCGAGAATGAGGCAGAGGACGCCGACAACGCCCGGAAAGATCGAGCCCGGATTCCACATTTCGATGATAATGCCGGTGGTCGCCAGCGACATCAGGATCACCGCCACATTGGGGTCGGCGACGAAAGCGAGAATTCGCTCGATCAGCGTCGCCTCGACGCGCTCGAGCCGGATATTCTCGGTGTTCAGTGTTTTTTCGCCCGACGCCACCGTGACGGTGCGGCCGTTCATCTGTCTCAGCAGGTCGTCAATGTCCGTCGCGACGTGATCCACGACGCCAAGCTCCAGCGCTTCATTGGCGGTGACCGATGCGGCGTCGCGCACGGCGCTTTCCGCCCAGTCGGCGTTGCGGCCGCGCTCTTCTGCGAGGGACCGGATATAGGCGACGGCGTCATTGATCGCTTTTGAGCGCAGGGCGTCGTCGTTGGAGAGGGTGCGCGGGTTGTCGCGCGTTGATTGCGGCGCGGCCTCTCTTGCGTCTTCGATGTCTTCCGCGTTGGCGCCGCCTTCGATTTCGGCGGGGTTCGTCACCTTGTCCGTGTCCTCCGCAGGGCTTTGCTCCTCGAAGGGACTGTCGTCCAATGGCGCGCCGCCGATCTCAACCGGCGTCGCCGCGCCCGTATTGGTCGCGGGCGCCATGGCCGAAACATGGGCGGAATACATAATGTAGAGCCCGGCGCTCGCCGAGCGCGCGCCTTGCGGCGAGACGTAGGTCGCGACCGGCGTATCGGAAGCGAGGATTGCCTTGATGATGGTCTTCATGGAATCCATCAGCCCGCCAGGCGTGTCGATTTCGATAATGACAATTTCGCGCCCTGCCTCGGAAGCAGACATGATCTCGCGTTCGAGATATTGCGCTGCAGGCGGCGTTACTGCGCCGTTTAGGGTCAGGATGACGCCGGTGCGGGCGCTATCAGAAGGTTGTTGCGCGAAAGCACTGAGGCCTAGCAGCGTCGCCGCCAGAATGAAAAGCCCGACAAACCCCAAAAGCCGCTTTTGTTGCGCCATCTCGTCCTCGCCCCTGACGTGCATTCGTAAATGTAAGCTCACGCGAGAGAGATTCAACGGAAAAGAACTTTCCCCGATGTTTCAGAACGATACGAGAGGGCGCAAGGAGAGTGCCTAGTAGGCGGCGATCTCCACTTCGTAGCCTTCGTCGCGGAGATTTTGCAGGATCCGGTTTAGATGTTCCTGGCCTTGCGTGTCGATGGTGACGTCCATGCAGGTCATCTTGGCGGGAAGGTCCGAATAGGTGCGGTGGTGGCCCACATCGATGACATTGCCGTCCTGATTGGCGATGATCGTCGCCACACGGACGAGTTGGCCCGGCATGTCGAGAAGCTGCACGCGAAGCCGGGCGAGACGTCCTGCGCGCGCGAGGTCGCGCATCAGGATCATCGACAACAGCCGCGCGTCGATATTGCCGCCGCAGAGGACGAGGCCCACGGTCTTGCCGCGGAAGCGCTCCGGCTCGGCGAGAATGGCGGCGAGGCCTGCGGCGCCGGCGCCTTCCACCAGCAGCTTCTGCTCCATCATCAGGATCGACAGCGCGCGCTCCAGAATGCGTTCATCGACGAGGACGATGTCGTCGACGCAGTCGCGCACGATCTGGCGGGTCAGCGCGCCTGCTTCCTTGACCGCAATGCCTTCGGCCAGCGTGTTGCCGCCGGTCTCGCGCTTGCCGCCGTCAATGGCGTTGGCCATGGAAGGAAAGAGCGCCGCCTGCACGCCGATGATCTCGGTTTCGGGCGACAGATCCTTGATCGCAAGCGCCATGCCGGCGATCAGCCCGCCGCCGCCGATAGGGACGATCATAGCGTCGAATTTGGGACCGTCCTCGATCATTTCGAGCGCCACCGTGCCTTGTCCCGCAATGACGTCGGCGTCGTCGAAGGGATGCACGAAAACGAGGCCGCGCTCCTTTTCGATTTTCGCGGCTGCGGCTTTCGCCTCGTCGAAATCATGACCGGTGAGGACCACCTCGGCGCCGAGCTCGCGGGTTTGTCGGACTTTCACATCCGGCGTCGTCACGGGCATGACAATGACGGCCGGAATGCCGAGCGCGGCGGCGTTGCGCGCCACGCCTTGCGCATGATTGCCGGCGGAGGCGGCGATGACGCCGCGTTTTTTGTCCGCGTTGGAAAGCAGCATCAACTTGTTGAGCGCGCCGCGCTCCTTGAACGCGCCTGTATATTGGAGGTTCTCAAGCTTCAGGTAGATATCGGCGCCAGTGATCGCCGAAAGCTTCCTGGCATGGACCAGCGGCGTGCGCTTAATCCGTCCCGCGATCCGTTCGGCGGCGGCGCGAACATCATCAGCAGTGGGAAGACGGGCGGCGTCCATGGTCGATTCTCTGTCTCAACGTGTTAGAGGTACGGCGGGCGCGGCGTTTCGCGCCCGCGAGAAGCGCCGACTTTTGGCGCAAATGGTCAAGAAGGTCCATATTCGCAGTGGAAAATTATAAGCCTGACCCGGTTTTTGAGAGCTTAGGGCGTGAAAAGGGCGCTCCCTTCTACGATCCGGTGGCAGCCGCGGCCTTTCCGGAACATGTTGTCCGTTACCGGAACCGGCGCTGGGCGGAGAAGGTGGGGCTTGGGCGTTTGTCGGAAGCAGAGTGGATCGCCCATTTCGGCCGGTTCGAGCCGCTGCCGGACAATCTCTCCGCGCCGGTCGCCATCCGCTATCACGGCCACCAGTTCCGCACCTATAATCCCGATATTGGCGACGGGCGGGGGTTTCTGTTCGCGCAACTGCGCGACGATCAGAACCGGCTCCTCGATCTCGGCACCAAAGGCTCGGGCAAGACTCCTTATTCGCGGTTCGGCGACGGACGCCTGACCCTGAAAGGCGGCGTCCGCGAGGTGCTGGCGACGGAGATGCTGGAAGCGCTCGGCGTCTATACCTCGAAAACCTTTAGCCTGATCGAAACCGGCGAGAAGCTTTATCGCGAGGACGAGCCGTCCCCGGCGCGCTCATCGGTGCTGGTGCGCCTCTCTCATTCCCATGTGCGCTTCGGCGCGTTTCAGCGTCTCGCTTATGAGAAAAACGGTGAGGCGATCGCCGCACTCGTCGATTACTGCATCGCGCAGTTTTATCCGGCGCTCGGCGACAAGGCCGGCGAGGCGCGGATCGTCTCGTTCTTCCGCACGGTCGTTCAGCATACGGCCCAATTGGTCGCGCAATGGATGGCGGCGGGATTCGTTCATGGGGTTTTGAACACCGACAACATGAACGTCACCGGCGAGAGCTTCGACTACGGCCCGTGGCGATTTACGCCCGTCGCCGATCCGTCTTTTACGGCGGCTTATTTCGATCAGACAGGCCTTTATGCCTTCGGGCGGCAGGCGGAGGCGGGCGCGTGGAACCTTGCGCAACTCGGCGGCGCCCTGTCGCTGCTGGCGCCGGTCGATGCGCTCAATGAAGCACTGCAAAGTTTTTCCGGCGCCTATGAAGAGGCGATGGCTGAGGCTTTTTTCCGCCGTCTCGGCGTTCAGCGGCGAGGCGAGAGCGACTTCGCCTTCGTTGCGGATTTCCTAAAATGGATGACTGAAACCGGCGCGCCATACGAACGGGTTTTCTTCGACTGGTTCTGCGGATCGGCCTCAGAGAATCGTGCGGCGCAAAGCCCCGCCGCCGAACTTTACGAACAGGAAAAATTTGCTGACATCAGAAACGCGCTGACATCGTTCACGCCGGAAAAACCGGAACGGCTCTCACACGACTATTTCAGCGGCAAGCCCTGCGCCATGCTCATCGACGAAGTCGAGGCGATCTGGGCGCCGATCGCGGAAAAAGACGACTGGTCGCTTTTTGACGCCAAGCTGGAGGAGATCAGCCGAATGCGCGAAGCGCTCGGCTTCGATGCGAGCCGGTTCAGTCCTTGATCCGGGCTTCTTCGCGAAGGAGGCCGCGCTCGACGAGACAGACGCCTGCAATAAGGGCGTTGGCGCCGATGAAGCCGAAAATCATCCATTCGACGAGGCTGAGACCGGCGAGATAGGTCGTCACGATGGTCACGTCCATGAGGGGCTCTCCCTTCCCTGACATGGAAAAATGTTCATCTAAAGAAATGAAAATTTTCCCTAGTTTTTCAGGGCTCTTGGCTAACGCGCGGTAACCGCCCAAGGGTCTGATTTGCGGCTTTTTCCCCTCATTTCGGATCGGCCGCGCTTGTTCCCAAACCGCGATTTTCCAGTTAACATCACGTTAAGCCGGACCGGGGAGGGGCTCGACCGGGCTGTTTTGGGGCTGCTCAAGGTCTGGCCCGGCAGGGGATTGCGAGGGGTAGATGACGTCCGAAGTCGTGTTGATGAACCGTCAGGCGGTGGCGATGGCGGCGGACAGCGCCGTGACGATCTCCGGCGACCGCTATCTCAAGACTTATAATTCCGCGGACAAGCTGTTCCCGCTGGTCGAGGGCCAGCCGATTGCGGTGATGATCTATAACAACGCCGAAATCATGTCGACGCCATGGGAGACGGTGATCTCCCTTTATCGCGAGCAGGCGCGCGGGCGCTCACTCGACACGGTCGCCGCCTATGCCGAAGACTTCATGGAGTTTCTATCCGGCAATCCCGATCTTTTTCCGGCCGACCATCAAGACACGGAATTCTTCAAGGTCGTTGCGGTGGTCTACACCGTGCTCGCCGAGGAATTCGACTACCAGGTCCAGAAATTCGCGCAGTCCCATGCGGCAGGCGTGCGCGATCACGTTTCCTCGATTTTCGAATTCGTGGTCGGCGAAATGCACGCCGATTATCAGCGCTGTCCGGACGACAGCCCCCGCGGCGACCTGCCCTGCTTTCCGAAAGGCATGGCGGAACAGGTGCGCCGGCGTTACGGCGGCGAAATCGAACAGCTCATCATGAGCCTTCTCGGCTCGTTGAAGAATGAATATCCGGGCCTTTCGGTGAGCGACGAAACCCGCGACCGCTTGCGCGCCATCGCGGTCTTCGCGGTCACCAAGGACGCGTTTTTCGAGCATTATACGGGCGTCGTCTTCGCCGGTTTCGGGGCGAAGGAAAAGTTTCCGTCCATGCGCTCCTATCTCGCGTCTTCGGTGGTGCTCGGCATCTTGAAGCGCAAACAGGACCGAAAAGCCGATATCGGCGCCGATTCAGGCCCCGTCTTCCAGCCTTTTGCGCAGGACCGCATGATCCGCACTTTCCTCACCGGCATGGATCAGCATTTGCGGATGTTCGTCTATTCCGAAACGCTTAAACTCTCGCGCGGGCTTGTCGCCGACATTGTCGGCCGCACGCCCAATCTCAACGACGCCCAGAAAAATGCGATCTTCCGCGATTATTCGAACAACAATCTTGCGGCGGCGGTGAACGAATTTTTCCGCTCCGTCGATAATTATCAGTATGCGGTGCACACGCGCCCGATCCTGCGCGCCATCAACACGCTGCCGAAGAAAGAGCTGGGCGAGACCGCAGCCTCGCTCATCAAGCTCAATTCATTCCAGCAGAAAGTCATGCATTCCGTGGAAACGGTTGGCGGGCCCATTGATGTCGCGGTCATCACCCGCAATGGCGGGCTCGAATGGAAACGTGAAAAGGCTGAGCTTTAGGGACGTATTATGAGCGATCGCTTGAAACAAATCTGGTCCGGCTTTTCCGCGGAGACGACACGCAATCTCACCGGCAAGGGCATCGACAATATTCCTGTGCCGCATCGCACGGATTATTCGCCGGTGGATGAGGCCTTCCTTCCTGAAGGCTTTTCGACGCCCGCGCAGGCAGCCTTTTCATCGCTCCGCGACAATCTCGCGAAAAAGGAAAAGCTCTTTTCCGGCAAGAAGAAAAACGTCAAGGCCGATGTCGCACTACCGAGCGAGGCGGAAGACTTTGTCGCCGCCACCGCGTTTTCAGCAGCCGGGGATGATTTGATCCGCGGGCTTCGCGCCACCGCGCTCCGCACCGAGCGTCCGGAACTCGATTACGGCGCCTTTCTCGACTCGAGAGAAGGCCGGGCGCACTTCAAAAAGCACAAGCGCAAGAAAATTTTTGGTCTCTTTTAATAGCAATTCATCCTCGTCTCGTCCCGCCGGGAGTTGAAGCGGGGGATGTGCTTCCCATGTCGTTGTCTGCAACAGGGAGGCGATAGATGATCGTAACCACCACCGATTCCGCGCCGGGCCGCGAGGTTCACGAAAGCCTTGGCGTCGTCGCCGGCGAGGCGATTTTGGGCGTTAACATTTTCCGGGACTTGTTCGCCGGAATCACCGACATTCTCGGCGGCCGCAGCCAGGGCTACCAAAAGGCGCTGCGCGAAGCGCGCGACCACGCTATGCGCGACATGGAGGAAGAAGCCATGCGCCTCGGCGCCGACGCCATCATCGGCGTCGATATCGACTATGAAGCGGTGGATACGCAGAAAGGCGCCATGCTGCTCGTTTCCTGCAACGGCACGGCGGTGAGATTGCGCTAGAGCAGAACCGTTAAAGGGCCCGCTTACACAAAAAGGCTTCGCACGCTGCGAAGCCTTTTTTTCCTGCTGAAAAATTCTCTTAGTGCGCGCCTTCTTCCGTTTCGGGGTCGGCGTCGCCGGCCCCTTCGACGGGTTCGTTCTCAAGCGCCTCTTCAGCCGTGTCGAGTTCCGCGTCTTCTTCGGCTGCGGCTGGGGTCGGCGCCGGAAACGGAACCGGGCTGTCCGAAAGCGTCTGCAGGAAGGCGAGAAGGTCGGCGCGCTGCTCGGGCTTGGCGAAGCGCTGAACCATGGCTGTGCCAGGAATATAGGCCTGCGAGTTTTCGAGATATTTGTCGAGGCGGTCATAGGACCAGACGCCGCCAGCGTCTTTCAGGGCGCTCGTATAATTAAAGCCCGCATGATTTGCGACCTGTGCGCCGACAACGCCCCAAAGGTTGGGTCCGGTGCCATTGGCGCCGCCCTTGTCGAAAGTGTGGCAGGATTTGCACAGCGCGGCCCGGCGTTCGCCCCCTGACGCGCTCGCATTGGCGAGGAGCGTGCCGAGATCAACTTCCGGCGCCGCTTCCGCTGCGCCGCCGCCCGTATCAAGCTCAAGCTCCCCGCCATAGGCGAGATGCAGCTCGCCTCCGCCGGCATGATGGCCGCCGCCCATGAGCGCCTTAGTCAGTTGCGGAAGGCCGAAAATCAGCAAAAGCGCGGTCAGGACCGCAGCGGCGATCTTGTTGCTGAGAAGTGGGTCTTGCATGTCTCGTCCGGTGGGTTGGCCCGAGGAAAAGCGGGCGGGAAAGCCTGAATAAAGCCGGGCGGGTTCTAACGGTCTTCTCCGGAGGGCGCAATGCGGCTTGGCGCGTCCCCCGCGCGGCCTTTTCGCGCGGGCGCCAGGGCCGCGAATTGCCCTCCAGGCCCCGTTTGTGCATAAGCCCCGACGGCCCGCACGATTGGGGGCCGGGCTCCGCAAGACAGGAAATCGCCATGACCGACGCCAGCAGAGGACAGAAAAAACGCATCGCCTATCAGGGCGAGCCCGGCGCTTTTTCCGAACTCGCCTGCCGCCGCTATGCACCCGATTTCGAGCCCCTCCCGTGCGGCGCCTTTGACGAGGCGGTGGAGGCCGTGACTGAGGGCCGGGCGGCGCGGGCTATGTTGCCGGTGGAGAATTCTCTCGCGGGCCGCGTCGGCGACATCCACCACCTTCTGCCCCGCGCCGGGCTTCACATTATCGCCGAGCACTTCCTTCCGGTGGAGCACCATCTAATGGCCAAGCCGGGCGTGAAGTTCGAGGACGTCAAGATCGCCCGGTCGCACCCCGTGGCGCTGGCGCAGGTGCGAGACTTCCTCCACGCCCACAAGATCCGCCCTGAAACCGCTGGCGACACGGCGGGCGCGGCGCGGCGGCTCGCCGAGTCGAACCACATGGATGAGGCGGTGGTCGCCTCCGTGCTGGCGGCGGAGCTCTACGGGCTCAATATTTTGAAACACAATATCGAGGACGCGCCCCACAACACGACGCGGTTTCTCGAAATGGCGAATGAGCCCATGGACGCGTCGCCCGATGACGGGCCCGTGGTGACGAGCTTCATCTTCGAGGTCAGGAACATTCCCGCGGCGCTTTACAAAGCGCTGGGCGGCTTCGCCACCAACGGCGTCAACATGACCAAGCTCGAAAGTTATCAGCTTGGCGGATCGTTCTCCGCGACCATGTTCTATGCGGATGTCGAAGGCCATCCGAGCCACGAGCCGGTTCGCCTCGCGCTGGAAGAGCTGAGCTTCTTTTCGTCGTCTCTGAAAATTCTCGGCGTTTACAAGACGGCGCGAGAGCGGAACGTCTAGTTCCTGACCCAGCGCTCGAGCAATTGCCGGGCGATGGTGAATTTCGGCGGCACGTTGAAGTCGCGGGTTTCGTTATTGAGGACGGCGATGACATCCGTCTTGTCGAACCAGCGCGCTTCGGCGAGCTCTTCCGTATCGAGATTGATCTCGCGCCCTTCCGCTTCGGCGAGAAAGCCCATCATCAGGGAACAGGTGAAGGGCCAGGGTTGCGAAAACTGATAGCGCACATCGTCGATGACGACGCCTGCTTCTTCGAAGAGTTCGCGGCGCGCGCATTCTTCCGGCGTTTCGCCAGCCTCGACGAAACCGGCAAGTGCGGAAACAAAGCCCGGCGGAAACTGATGCCCGCGGCCCAGAAGACACGCATCATCATGAATGGCGAGGACGATGGCGACGGGGTTGATGCGCGGGAAATGTTCTTCCTCGCAAGCGACGCAACGGCTCTTTCCGCCGCCGGCTTCAAGCCGGGTTTCGCCGCCGCAATTGCCGCAGAAGCGATGTTTCCTGCGCCATTCGAAATACCATCGTCCCTGACCGATGACCGCGAGATCGTCCGGGGAAAGAACGCTGGCGGCGATGCGCAGTTGCAGATATTCGCCGATCTCGGCGAAAGGCGCGGTCTCGGCGCTTTCTGCAGCAGAGACATCGACGGCGAAATAGGCGCGGCCGTCTTTCATGCCTAACAGAATGACGGGCGCATCTTTGGGAAACTGCGACAGCGCGCCGATGGAAAGAAACGCCGGTTTGCCATCCGCCATCAACGGGTCGCCGCGCCATAAGGGAATGACAAGGCTTTTCGGATCGGCGAGGCGCGCATTGAAGAACGCCTCCTGATCCTTTTCGATATTGACGCGCGACAGGGGACTGTTCGCGAACCAGTTGGGGTTGGTTCCGTGTTTCATGGCTGCTTATGTCGCAAGGCGCGCGCGTCGCCGCAAGCTTTATGCGCTGTTGAACTTAGACCTTCGGGCGAAAGAAAAACCCGATAGCGCTGCGATGAATGAAGAGAATAATCAATGCGCAGACCCAGCTGACGCACGCGGCGTAAAAAAGCGCCGGGGAAAAGTTTGTCGGCGCGCCCTTCGCCCATTCCGTCGGAGTTTCGATCCCCAGCGGCGTGAAGAGGTGAAAGACAATGGCGCCGCTCATGATGCCGAGCGCGATTAAGGCGCCGAGAAACTGTATCGGCGGAATGAGCTTCTTGCGATCCATGACCAGGAACAGCAGCGGCAGCCCGATCAACAGGATCGACGACAATAATTCGCCGACTCCGATAATCCACGGACCCGCCGGATAGAAAAGGCCGATGCCCGACCATTCCTTCAGCGTTGAGAAAATATGCTGCGGCGTCGGATGGCCGGTGAATTTGAAACGCAGCGAGTCCAAGAAGATCGCCGAAATGAACAGTCCCCCCGCCCAGGGGAATAAGGAGATAAGTTTTTTCATGGGGGGTGCCCTTGATTTGCCCGCCGCGGAAATAGCACGGGCGCCCCATCACGCCGCATCACGAACCGCCCCCTTGCATTCACGAAGCCGAGCGTCGATATACCCCTTCGGAAGGCTGGCGGACGCGGCTCTCGCCAACCTGGTCAGGTCCGGAAGGAAGCAGCCATAACGAGTTTCCGTCGCGGGTCGTTTCAGTCTTCCACTTTGATTTCACTGAAAATTATAAATTCTGCGCGCCAGCCAAGAAACAGGCGGGGGCCATTTATGTATGCCCCCTTGAACATAATGTAAAAAATACATAACATTGTGTGCGGTAAGGTATACACGAGGAGAGAGGGATGTCATTCAAGGAAAAAAGCGCTTGGATTGTGCTCGCCGCGCTGATCCTGATCTATGGCGGCTACGCATGGTCGCTCATCGAGGGCGGGGGCTTTGGGGCCGGAACTACCGCCGTAATGTTCGGGGCGATCATGTCGTTTGTGGCGCTCATTGTCATAGCCCATATCGCGGCGGCGATTTTCGCTCCGAAATCCGCCAGTGAGGCGGAAGACGAGCGCGACCGGCAGATCGAATTGAGGGGCGATGAGGCCGGCGGCTTCATCCTCGGCGTCGTGGTCCTGTTCGCCCTGGGGGTCGCCCTCCTCCGCGGACAATATCTGCTCGCAAATATTCTCTTTCTCGGCCTCGCCGCGTCGGAGATCGTCAAGAACCTCTATGAGGTCTTTCTCTATCGCCGGAGCGCCTGACGCCCCATGGGCAAGACGCCGATCACCAATCGCATTCGCGTCCTCAGAGCCGAACATGGCGATATGAGCCAGGGCGACCTTGCCGCGCGCATCGGCATGACGCGCCAGACCGTCGCCGCCATCGAGAAGGGCAAATACGCTCCATCGCTCGAGGCGGCGTTTCGCATTGCTGCTGTTTTCGGCGTTTCTTTCGGCGAGGTCTTTCAGTATGAGCGCCAGGCCGACGCCGCCTTTTTAAAGCTTCAGAAAAATGCGGTGAAAAAGGACGGTTGAGAAGCGCGGCCCGCCCCGCCATATTCGACGCGGGGGCTGGTGGAATGTGATGGCGGATCAGGACAACGGACAGCAAAAGAGCGGCGGCGCCTATCAGGTGCTGGCCCGCAAATACCGTCCGCAGAATTTCGACGATCTGATCGGTCACGGGCCCATGGTGAAGACGCTGAAAAACGCCTTCGCCGCGAACCGCATCGCCCATGCCTATATCCTGACTGGCGTGCGCGGGGTGGGGAAAACCACGACAGCGCGCATTCTCGCCCGGGCGCTGAATTATGTGGGCCCCAATGGCGAGGATAACGGCCCACAAATCGACATGGCCGCCGAGGGACTTCACTGCAAAGCCATCGCCGAAAGCCGCCACCCGGACGTGATGGAAATGGACGCCGCCTCGCGCACCGGCGTCGGCGATATTCGCGAACTGATTGAGGGCGTTCGCTACGCCCCGGTCGAAGCGCGCTACAAGGTCTACATCATCGACGAGGTTCACATGCTCTCGACAGCGGCGTTCAACGCGCTGTTGAAGACGCTCGAAGAGCCGCCGCCGCATGTGAAGTTTATCTTCGCGACAACGGAGATCCGGAAGCTTCCCGTGACAGTGCTGTCGCGCTGCCAGCGTTTCGATCTCAGGCGCATCGATCCTGAATTGCTGACCGATCATCTCGCGAGCATTGCTGAAAAAGAAAATGTTAAAGTCGATCGCGACGGTCTCTGGATGATCGCGCGCGCGGCGGAAGGCTCCGTGCGCGACGCGCTTTCCATTTTGGATCAGGCGATGGTCCAGCACGCCGCGCAAGGCGAAGATATCGTCAGTGCAGAGATGATCCGCGACATGCTGGGGCTCGCCGACCGGGCGTCGGTCTGGGCGTTGCTCGAAGCGGCGATGAAGGGCGACGCGAAAACAGCGCTAGAAAATTTCCGCTCGCAATATGATGCGGGGGCGGAACCGGCGCAGATTTTGCGCGATCTCCTCGACCTCACGCACCTGCTGACGCGGATCAAGGCGGCGGGCCCGGAAGCAGCGGCGCACGGCCCCGCGGGTGAGGCCGATGCGGAGCGCGCGAAAGCGATGGCGTCGGGCCTTGAAATGAATGCGCTGACCCGCGTCTGGTCGCTCCTGATGAAGGGCCTCACCGAAACGCAGATGGCGCCGGACGCGGCGGCTTCGGGTGAAATGGCGCTCATCCGTCTGTGCTTTGCGGCGGATCTGCCGACGCCGGACGAAGCCCTCAAAGCCTTAAAAAAAAAGACTGACAGCGTAGGCGGGCAAGCTTCGGCGCCGTCGTCAGGGCAATCGGAGCGCGCGCCCGTTCACGCCTCAGCAAATGCATCTGGGCCGGAGCGTCCCTCCGCGCAGGTGATCGACATCAACCCGCCCATGTCTCAGCGGCCTGCGGATTCGAATGTCTGGCTGCGCTCGTTTAACGATGTGGCGCGGCTCGCCGGGGAAAAGCGCGACGCGAAGCTGCGGACGGAACTCGAGTCATACGTTCATGTAGTCTCGTTCCGCGAAGGGAAGATCGAACTGCGGCTGAATGACGACGCGCCCGGCGATCTGGCGAACCGGCTGACCCAGCGCCTCAAGGAATGGACCGGAAAAGCCTGGGTCGTGTTGGTGACGTCGGAGCATGAGGGCGAGGAGACTCTGCGCGACGTCAGGACGCGCGAGGTGATGGAGCATCCCATGGTGTTGAAGGCCATGGAGTTGTTTCCGGGCGCAGAAGTGACCGCCATCCGCGACACGCAAAACGAGATCGCCCCGGCGCCGGATGAGGCGGAAGAAGACGCGCCCGTCGATCCCGATGACGACGCAGTGGCGGAAGCCATCGCAGCACGCAAGGAAACAGGAAAAGCGTAATGGACTTGAACGAGATCATGAAACAGGCCGGCCAGATGCAGGCCAAGATGAAAGAGATGCAGGAAAAGCTCGCCGAGATCGAGGCGACGGGCGAGGCCGGGGCCGGCATGGTGAAAGTGGTGCTGAACGGCAAGGGCTACGCCAAGGCCGTCGCCATCGAGCGCTCCTTGATGAAGGAAGACGAGGCCGAAATCCTCGAAGACCTCATCGCCGCGGCGATCAACGACGCGAAATCAAAGCTCGAAAAAGAAACCGAAGAGCAGATGAAAAAAATGACGGCGGGTTTGCCGTTGCCTCCGGGCATGAAGCTGCCGTTTTAGGATGCGCCGATGGGCTGGCTTGAGTTTATTGCGTCGATAGTAAATTCGCTTGCGTGGCCGGGCGCATTGGTGATCGTATTTCTTCTATTAAAAGACCATATTCACAAGCTGCCTGACTATATAAAAAGTTTTCGGTACAAAGACCTTGTTGAAATAACATTCCAAGACAAAGTGCAGGCTCTTAAACATGAGGCCGAGAGCGCAGGCGTTGAGTTGCCTGTGCCGTTGCCATCGGGGCTTGCGGGCCTGCTGGATATTGATGGGCACAAATATAACTCAGTTTATCTTCTTGCTTGGAAGGAGATTGAAGCGCGGCTAGATTCTTTAGCTGAAAAGCATTCCCTCACAGGGCCTATGCCAACGTCTAGGATCATTTATAAGTTGAGTGAAACTGGCGTTATTTCGGATGCCGATGCTCGTGCGCTAAACGAATTTAGAGAGATTCGGGATATGGTTGTTCATTCGCCGCTGTATAGAATGGATGCTGAACAAGCGCGAACAGTATTAAAGATTGCGGCCGGACTAATAAGTAAGTTGGATGAAAAATTGTAATGCCCGCCGCAACCATCGGTCCCGAGTTACAGCGCCTGATTGACCTCCTCGCCAAGATGCCGGGGCTGGGTCCGCGTTCGGCCAAGCGCGCCGCGCTTTATCTTTTGAAAAAACGCGATCCGGTTATGCGCCCGCTCGCCTTCGCCCTCGATGATGCGGCCAACAAAGTGAAAGCGTGTTCGGTCTGCGGCAACTGGGATTCCATCGACCCCTGCGCCGTCTGCGCTGACACTGATCGCGACGGCTCGATCCTCTGCGTGGTTCAGGATGTGGGCGATCTCTGGGCGCTGGAACGCGCCGGCGCGCATAAGGGCCGCTACCATGTGCTCGGCGGATTGCTGTCGCCGCTCGACGGCATCGGTCCTGATGATCTCAATCTCGGTTCGCTCATCGCGCGGGCGAAAGCGGGCGCGCTTTCGGAAATCATTCTCGCGCTTCCCGCCACTGTCGACGGTCAGACGACGGCGCATTACCTCACCGAACATCTCGAAACGTCTGGCCTCAACGTCACGCGTCTGTCCCAGGGCGTGCCCGTCGGCGGTGAACTCGATTATCTCGATGAAGGAACGCTCGCCGCGGCGATGAAATCCCGCCGACCGTTTTAAAACTCTACTATCGCTGGCTGCAAATGGCGGCTTTCTGCGCTTCCGGTGCTCATGTACCTCAACGTACACTGCGCGCCGGTTCTCGAAATTCGCCATTTTCGCTCAGCGCTAACGAGTTTTTCTCTAGGCTTCGGATAGTGTTTTCAGACGGGGAAGATGCAATCCGCATTCATGGAAGACCCGCCGGGCACAGAGCCCGAACGCCGCGAAGGCGAGCAGGGCCGGAAACGGAAAAGCCTCCGATCCCGGCGCAAACACCGGCAGGAACCACAGGGCCATCAATGCCTGTTTTTCGAAGGGGAGCCATCCGCGCTCCGTTCCGAGTTTCACAACCATCAACAGCGCGGCGAAGAAAATCGGCGCCTCGTAATAAAATGCGTAAGGCGAAACGAGCGGCGTCGCGGCCGCGAGCGCGATGAGCCGCGTCTCCCATGACGGACTCTTGCGCCACACGATGAAAACAAACCCCGCAAGCGCGAGGCTTGCGATCCCTTGCGCCGCATAGGCGAGCGCGCCGCCTGCGCCCAGCGTCATCATAAAGCCGTAAGGCGAGACGAGCTTGTAATAGGGAAAAACGTTGGTGCTCATGCGCGCCCCTTGCGCGCTCATGGCGCCAATGAAGCCGCCCCATGTCTCAATTCCGAAGATTCCGGCACTAAGCACCGCAAGCGCGAGCGCAGTCACGGCGGCGGCGGCGAAAGCGCGCCAGCATCCGGCGGCGGCGTAGGCGACGGGGATGAGAAGACCGAGTTGCGGTTTGACGGTGAGAAGCCCCGCGGCGATCCCGGCGAGGATCGGGCGCCGGTCGGCCCAGCCGCCCGCGATGGCGATCAGCGCCGCCGTCAAAAACCCTGTCTGGCCGCAGATCAAAGCCTGCCACGCTGCGCCGGACGCGAAGACAGCGAGGAGGGGAAGCCGCGCTTTCCACAAGCTGCGTAGCGCCGCCATCGCGGCGCCTGCCGTCACGGACCACCAGCCGAGCAAAGCGGCGGGATAGGGAAGCGCCGCCAGCGGCGCGATGACGAAATAGTATGTAGGCGGATATTGCCAGTAGAGCGTGAACCCGCCGCGCAAGGGAAACGCGGCGTCGAGGCGTTCGTTCAGGAGGCCGGGCTGGTACATGGCGCCTGCGCCTTCGGCGAAAAGCGTTTTCGCCGCCGTCCAGAACACCGTGAAGTCGCCGCCGATGATCGACTTGTCTGGAAGCACATATCCGTCCGAGCCAAGGGCCGAGCGGATCAGGATCAATGCGTAAATGGCGAAGGCGATAAGGCATGCCGCGACAATGGTCCGCGGCGACGGATCGATGAAGACGGCGTGCAGCAAGGGATAACGCCCGGCGAAACCGGCTGAAGGCGCGTTGGCGGCGGCGGCGTCTGCGGTCATCTTGGTGCCTGTTTACCTCTGGGAAATAAAGACCGGTTTAGTTTGGAAACAGTTAACCAACGCCCTGGAGCGCGTCCGTCTCATGCCCGCATCGCCCGCCCAACCTGGCGGTTCCTATCCCGGCCTTCGCCCTCGCGCCGAAACGGCGCCGGCGCTGCTCTCTATTGTGTGTCCGGCCTATAATGAATCCGACACCATCGTCTCCTTTCACAAGGCCGTCTCGAAGGCGATGCGCCGCCTGGCGCAGCCTTTCGAGATCGTCTTCGTCAATGACGGCAGCACGGACGACACGCTTTTGAAAATGCGTGAACTGCGCAGTGTTCATCCGAATACGGCGATTGTCGATTTGAGCCGCAATTTCGGCAAGGAGATCGCGCTCACCGCCGGCCTCGATCAGGCGCGCGGCGACGCTGTCGTCGTCATGGATGCGGATCTGCAGGACCCGCCCGACGTAATCGCGGAATTCATCGCCGGCTGGCGCGAGGGCTATGATGTCGTCTATGCGCAGCGGCGTATCCGCAATGGCGAGAGCTGGCTGAAAAAAGCGACGGCCGCCGCCTTTTACAGAATGATGCGCGGCGTCGGGCCAACGCCGTTGCCGGAAAATGTCGGCGATTTCCGGCTGATGAGCCGCAAGACGGTGGACGCCGTCTGCGCCCTGCGCGAACGGCACCGCTTCATGAAAGGCGTTTTCGCCTGGGTCGGGTTTCCAGCGAAAGTCATCCAGTATGACCGCGCCCCACGAGAAGCGGGCGCAACGAAATGGAATTACTGGAAGCTCTGGAACCTGTCGCTTGAAGGGTTGACCTCGTCGACTCTCGCGCCGTTGAAACTGTCGACCTATTTCGGTTTCGCCGTCGCTGGTTTTGCATTTTTGCTCGGCGTTTTTTTCATCATAAAAACGCTGATCTATGGCGATCCGGTGCAGGGCTTTCCGACACTCGCGACGCTGATCCTGTTTCTCGGCGGCGTGCAATTGATGGTGCTGGGCGTCATGGGCGAATATCTGGGGCGGATCTTCAACGAAACGAAACACCGCCCGCTCTATTTCACCAATGCAGTGGAGCCATCGGAGGCGGCAGCTCAAGCGGGCGGCGAGACGGCGGAGCCGGCGCTCCTCTCAGGACGGTCCGTGGCGTGAGCAGGTTCAAAAAGCACGGACGCGGGCTTTTCCTTTTCGGTCTTGTAGGCGTCGCCAACACGATCGTCGATTTCAGCGTCTACAGCGCCTGCGTTCTCTCAGGCGTCGCGCCTGCGCTCGCCAACATTCTCGCTTTCGGGGTCACGAATCCGTTCAGCTATGTGGTGAACTCGCGCGTCACGTTTCGGGGGGCGGCGGGGCCTGCGCCTCTCTCCCTCAAAGGGTATGGGAAATTCTGCGCGGCGCACATACTGTCTCTGGCGATTTCCACAGGGCTGGTTTTCTGGCTTGCGCCCTTGATCGGTCCCTTCCTCGCCAAGGCGTTCGCCATCGCCGTCACCGTTTTCATCAACTACTTCGCGAGCGCCTTTCTGGTCTTCCGGGCTGGGGAAGAAGGGCCGGCGGGGAAAGCCGAATCGCCCTAAATATGGGCGATGATCTATGATGTCTTGAACGAGGCGGGGCTGCCGCCGGATGCGCCTGCTTTCTGGTTGGTTCTGTTTTTCTTCGTCGCCGCCGTGTTTTTTATCATCCAGACGCGGCGGGCGTCGAAACGTGCGAACACGCATCGCAGCGAGCTTGAAGAAACCCGGATCGCTCTCGTGAAGGCGCAAGAGCAGCTCGCGGCCTTCGACAGCCTGCGTGACGAACTCGCCCATGAAAAGCGCCAGCGCGAACAATTGCAAAGCGATGTCGCCGTCAGCCGTGCAACGATCGCAGAGCGCGAACGCGCCCTCGCCGACCTCAAAACCCGCATGGAGACAGAGTTCAAGGCGACGACGGCTCAATTGCTAGAAGGCGCCAACGAAGCGTTCCTGAAACGCGCGGCGGAAACCTTTCAGCGCTACAGCGAGAATGCGCGAAATGACGGCGAGAAACGCCAGAAGGCGCTCGACGATTTGCTGAAGCCGGTCAGCGAAACCCTGGCGCGCTATCAGAAGGGGTTAGACGAACTCCGTAAGGAACAGACGGAATCGCGCGGCGCGCTCGCAAGTCAGATCGGAGAGCTGGCGAAACAGACCCATGACGTCAAATCCGAAGCGCAAAAGCTGGCGACCGCCCTGCGCGCAGGACCTAAAACCCGCGGCCGCTGGGGCGAGGAGCAGCTCCGCAATGTGGTCGAGATCGCGGGGATGAGCGCCTATGTGGATTTCGTCGAGCAGGCGAGCCATGACGACGGCGAGCGCCGCAAACAGCCGGACATGGTGGTGCGCCTTCCAGGCGGGCGGGTCGTCGCCGTCGATTCAAAAGTTTCGCTCGGCGCCTATCTCGACGCGATTGAGGCGGATGCGGAGGATGCGCGCGCCGCGCATCTCTCGCGCCACGCCGACGATCTCTGGAAACATGTGAAGACATTGTCGGCGAAAGAATACGCCGCGTCGCTGAAAGATAGTCTCGACTATGTTGTCATGTTCGTGCCCGGCGAAAATTATTTCTCCGCCGCGCTCGAAGCGCGCCCGCAACTTTATCAGGACGCGTTCGACCGCAAGATCCTCATCGCCTCGCCGACGATCCTCATCGCCATGCTGAAATCGGCGGCGCTCAACTGGCGTCAGGAAAAGATGACGGAACACGCCCAGGCCGTAGCCGCCATGGCGAAGGATCTTTACGACAGCCTGCGGGTGATGGGCGACAATCTCGGCGGGGTCGGCAAGGCGCTCGCCTCTGCCGTGAAGAAATACAACGCCACGGTGGGCGGTTATGAATCCCGCGTCCTGTCGCGGGCGCGCAAATTCGCCGAGTATGAAATTCCGGGCGTTGAAACCGAGATAGAAGCGCTCTCCGGGGTGGAAGAAACGCCGCGCCATTTGCGCGAGGTCGGCGGCGGATTGCTGACTAGCGGCGAGGACGGCGCCGAGGACGACGCCGCCTGATTTTCGTTATCAACGCAGCGGAAAAGGCGGCTTGTCTTCAATGGAAGTGGGCTCGCGGCGCTGGGGGGCGCCCTCGAACACATCGCCATATTGTGCCGGTTCGCGCGGCGCTTTCGTAACCGTCGCTCGCGTCTCTTTCTCCGCATGGTCGGCGCCGTTTTTCCGCTGACCTTCAAGCGCAGCGACGCGGCTGCGCAAGGCGTGAAGCTCGTCGATCACATTGACGGCGCTCATTTCCTTGATGCCGGCGCCTGCCATGACGGCGCTGATTGTATGCAAGGTCGCCATGAGCGAGGTGGGTGAAACCATCCATACGCGCGCGCGATAGCTTTCCTGAACGAGATCGGAAAAATGCGCGTGCAGTTCGGAGAGAATGTTTTCCGAGGGCACGAACATGATCGCGCAATCGGCGGTCTCTTCCGGCGAGATCAGTTTTTCGGCGGCGTCTGCGATATGGCGGAGGATCGCCCGGCGCAGCTCGGTTTCCGTGCCGGCGTTGCGCGACAACTGCCAGGCGTCGAAGGCCTCCACGGGGAACCGCGCATCGATGGCGAGGGCCGCCATGGGACCGGGCATGATGATCACCGCATCGGCGGTGCGGCCGGTAGAAAGTTTCTGGGAGAGCTTGAAGCGTCCGGGCGCCAGCGCGTCGCTCAAGAGATCGGAGAGCTGGACGCGCGCCGCTGTCGCCGTCGGCGCGCCTGATTGCGGCGGTAGCGCATCGAGACGGCGCGTCATCTTTTCAATGGCCCCGTTAACCGCGCCGCGCAGCGCATCGAAACGCTCGCCCATCAGATCGGCGAATTCCTCGAAATGCGCTTCGGAGACGCCGTGGCCGATATCGCTTGATGCCGCCGCTTGCGATGCAGGCGCGCTGGGCTGAAGCGCTTCGGCGCGCTCTTCGAACTCATGGGTGAGGTCCGCAAGGCGCCGCTCCATGGCGAGGAGTTCATTGGCGCGTTCATCCAGCGCAGCCTCGCGTCTACGCAGGCCCACATCCATAATGTTTTTGGCGTCTTCGTTAGCGCGTTTCAGATCACGGGCGAGGGCCTCCGCTTCTTCGGCGCGCTTCAGCGCGGCGCGCGCCGCCTCTTCCGCCTCCTCCAATCGCCTCCCTTGCTCAGGATCGGGCTCCTCGCGCCGCCACATGTCGCGGCGCGGCGCCGGCGGCGGGTCGTCGCGCCAGGCGGTTTGCTTTTCCGGCTCGACGGGGGCCGCCTCTTCTTCGGCCGTGAAAAATCCGTCCTCTTCCTCAATCGTTTCCTCGTTGAAGGGCGAGCGCTCATCTTCCGCACGCGGCTTTTTCGAAAACAGTCCGGCAAAAGCCGATTTTTTTTTCTCCGGCTTTGCTAGCGGCTCGTCGAACATGGGCGCGGCATCCTCTATGTGGTCGGTTTCACCGCCGTTGCCGCGCTCGATGACGACTTCCGCGGCGTCAATGTCGTCAGTGCGCCAGTTTTCGCTTTGGGTTTGCTGTTTCGTGCGCGGCGCGTCGTCTTCGTCAAAGCTGATGTCCGCGTCTTCGCCGGCGGGTTCGAAATAGGTTTTGCTCGCGGCTTCGGCGCGGCGCTTTGCCGGTTTGGTCACGCGGCCGCGTATCAACAGCAGCATGCCCAGGACGAAAATCACCAGGAATGTGCCAACGCCCGCCAACACGATATGCGCCGGGCCACTGATGAGCGGCTCGGGGGCTCCGGTTACAGGTTGCGCAGTATCTTCCACGCTTTCCATGCCTCCGGCCACTTCCTGGACCGATGGCGACAGCGTCTGCATCGTCGAACCCTCACCAAGGAACACAACCACGCCGGACCTTATGGGAAAATCCCATGAAAAGCGAGGGTTTAGGCGCGCTCAAGTTTCGCCCGGCAGTTGCGCTGCCCGATCCTCGCGCGTCTTCAGGGGCGCCTTGACGGAAGGGGGCGCCGGCCATAGGTGATGGCCATGGCCATACGAGAAATCCTGACCGCGCCAGATCCGCGCCTGCGCGAGGTGTCAAAACCCGTCGCGACGGTCGATGACGAGTTGCGCGCGCTCATGGATGACATGCTCCAGACCATGTATGACGCGCCCGGCATCGGCCTCGCCGCGATCCAGATCGGCGTTCCGAAGCGCGTCATCGTCATGGATCTCGCCGGTAAGGACGAAGAACCGGAGCCTCGCTATTTCGTCAATCCCGAAATCCTTGATCCCTCCGAAGAGATGAATGTCTATGAGGAAGGGTGCCTTTCCGTGCCTGAATATTTCGACGAGGTGGAGCGTCCTGCCCGCTGCCGGGTGAAATATCTCGACTACAACGGTAATGAACAGATTCTTGAGGCCGAAGGGCTGCTCGCCACCTGCATTCAGCATGAGATGGACCATCTCGAGGGTGTGCTATTCATTGACCACCTTTCACGCCTCAAGCGCGACCGGGTGCTGAAGAAACTCAAGAAAGAACAGCGCCTCGCCGCCGCCATGTAAGGCGCCGGCTTTCGCGGGGAGCCAGAGCCTCATGCGTCTCGCCTTTATGGGAACGCCGGACTTCTCCGTGCCTGTGCTCGCCGAGTTAATCGCGGCAGGGCATGAGATCGCTGCGGTCTATTCCCGCGCCCCGGCGCCGTCGGGCCGCGGCCACAAGCTCAAGCTCTCGCCGGTCCATGCTTTCGCCGAGGCAAGCGGGCTCGAGGTGCGAACGCCGAAAAATTTCAAATCCCGCGAAGACATCGACGCCTTTGCCGCCCTCGATCTCGATGCGGCGATCGTCGTCGCCTACGGGATGATCCTGCCGCAGGCGGTGCTCGATGCGCCGCGCCATGGCTGTCTCAATCTCCATGCCTCGCTACTACCGCGCTGGCGCGGCGCGGCGCCGATCCAGCGGGCGATCATGGCGGGGGACAAGACGACCGGCGTTCAGGTGATGCAGATGGAGGCGGGGCTCGACACGGGGCCCATTCTCCTCTCGGAAACCGTCGCCATCGCCGCTGACGACACGGCCGGCTCGCTGCATGACAAGCTCTCCGCCGTGGCGGCGCAGTTATGTCCCCGGGCGCTGGCGGCGCTCGAACGGGGCGGGCTTACAGCGACGCCGCAGCCGGAAGAGGGCGTCACTTACGCTCATAAAATCAGTGCATCGGAAGCCCGCATCGACTGGTCGCGCTCCGCAAGCGAGGTCGACTGTCATATCCGCGGTCTGTCGCCGTTCCCCGGCGCTTGGTTCGAGGCGGACGGCGAGCGGGTGAAGGCGCTGATGTCTAAACCGGCGCAAGGCGAGGGCGCGCCGGGCGATATTCTGGATACAGATGGAAAGCTTGTCATCGCCTGCGGCGAGGGCGCTGTCGACCTCGTCACGCTGCAACGCGCTGGGAAAAAACCGCAAGGCGCGGACGAATTCTTGCGCGGCTTTGCGCTTGAAAAAGGTGCGCGGCTTTAGTCATGGCGCGTTACAAACTTATCCTCGAATATGATGGATCAAATTTTGTCGGCTGGCAGCGCCAGGAGAATGGCCTGTCGATTCAGGCCGTCCTCGAAGATGCGGCGAAGGCCTTCTGCGGTGAAGATGTAATTTCCCATTCAGCGGGGCGCACCGACGCCGGCGTCCATGCGCTCGCGATGACGGCGCATATTGAACTCGAGAAGGCGACAAACGCAAACAAGGTCAAGGACGCCATCAACCAGCATATGCGCCCCCACCCCATCGCGATTTTGTCGGCGGAAGCGGCAAGCGACGATTTCCATGCACGCTTTTCCTGTATCCGCCGCGCCTATGAATACCGCATCGTTAACCGCCGCGCGCCTTTGGCGCTGGATGCGGGCCGAGCCTGGCGCGTGCCGCAGAAACTTGATGCGGAGGCGATGCATGACGCCGCGCAAGTTCTTGTGGGCAAGCATGATTTTACGACGTTCCGCTCAATCAAATGTCAGGCAGAGTCGCCGGTGAAAACGCTGGATGAAATTTCCGTTTCGCGGCTCGGCGAGGATGTGTTCATCCGTTGCGCCGCGCGATCCTTCCTGCATAACCAGGTGAGGTCCTTTGTCGGCACGCTGGCCGAAGTCGGTAAAGGCAAGTGGCGCGTGAAGGATTTGAAAGCGGCGCTCGACGCCGCTGACCGCGCTCGCTGCGGACAAGTCGCGCCGCCGGAAGGGCTTTATTTCGTGCGGGCGGAGTACTGAGCGCTATTTCCCGAAGGTCTCGAAATAGCGCTCGATGATCGCTTCATAAATTTCGGCGAGCAGCGTCACGTCGGCGACGTCCACATGCTCATCCACCTGATGCATGGTCGCGCCTACAAGGCCAAACTCCGCGACCGGCGCATAGTCCTTGATGAAGCGCGCATCCGACGTGCCGCCGGAAGTTGAATATTCCGGCTTCCGGCCGGTCTTTTCCTCGATGCACTCGGACAGAAGCTCGAGAAACTTCATGTCGGTTGTCAGGAACGCTTCGCCGGAGACGACGCAATCGAGTTTATAAGTTGCGCCGATTTCTTTCGCGATGGGATCGAGTTGGTCCTTCAGCCAATCCTGAATAGTTTCACCGGTCCAGTTCGGGTTGAAGCGGATGTTGAATCGCGCCGACGCCTTGCCGGGAATGACATTGTGCGCCGGATTGCCGATGTGAATGTCCGTCACCTGAAGGCTTGACGGCTGAAACCGTTCATAGCCTTCATCGAGCGGCGTTTCGCTAAGGTGCAACAGCTTGCGCAACAGCGCCGGGATCGGATTTCGGGCGCGGTGAGGATAGGCGACATGGCCCTGCTTGCCAGTCACGGTGAGCCAGCAATTGATGGAGCCGCGCCGCCCGACCTTGATCATGTCGCCCATGGCGTCGGGGTTCGACGGCTCGCCGACGAGGCAGTGATCGATTGTCACGCCTTCATCGCGCAGCCATTGCAGCATCTTGACGGTGCCGTTGACCCCTTTGGCTTCTTCATCGCCGGTGATGAGGAAAGAGAGCTTGCCTTTCACCTTGCCGGCGCTGAGCGCGCTTGCGGCGGCGGCGGCAAAGGCGGCGATGGCGCCTTTCATGTCCGATGCGCCGCGGCCCCAAAGCTTGCCGTCTTTCACCGCCGCGTCAAAAGGCGGCGAAGTCCACTCGTCTGCGTCGCCCGGAGGCACCACATCGGTGTGGCCGGCGAAACAGAAATGCGGAGCCCCTTCTCCGATTTCCGCATAAAGATTATCGATATCTTCAAAGGGTAACCGCGTGCAGCGAAAACCGAGCGCGGTCAGCGCCTTTTGCAGGACGTCGAGCGCGCCCTCATCCGCCGGCGTGACGGAAGGGCAGCGGATCAGCGCGCGGGCGATCTCAACCGGATCATATGTTTGCATCTCGCTCTTACTCATGGCGATGAGGTAGACTAGGCGCGAAGCCGAAACAAGTGAGAAGCCTTATGCCGAAGATCGACCTTTCCAAAGCGAGCGTGCGGACTGCCTGTGTTTATCCCGGCGAGCTCGCCGATCATTGCAAGGGCCGGTCGAAAGTTGCGCTGGGGGATCTCGGCGGGCTCGACCAGTTCGGCGTCAACCTGACGCGCCTTGCGCCCGGCGCCGCCTCGGCCCACCGGCACTGGCATCTGAAAGAGGATGAGCTTGTCTATATGCTCGAAGGCGAGGCCGTGCTGGTCGAAGATGGTGGTGAGACGGTGTTGCGGCCGGGCGATGTTGCGACCTTTAAGGCGGGCGTTGCGAACGGGCACATGATGGTCAACCGCTCGGGCGCCGACGCAGTTTTTCTCGAAATCGGGACGCGCTCGCCGGATGAGATTTCAAGCTATACCGATCCTGAGGTCGATCTGAAAATGATCAAGGAGAACGGCGGCTGGACGCCCTACCGCAAGAACGGCGAGAAGTACTAAAAATTCACTCTTTGCGGCGAGACTTTTCCGGCCGTTTAAGTCTTCAGTCATGCCGCCCAAGATGAGCCCGTTTCCCATACATTTCGCCATTGATCTGGAGCCGGACGAACGTCTTCCTGGCGAGGATGATAAGTCATTCGATAGCGCCGGCACAGCGCTGGAAAGAATGCTGTCCCTGCGAAGCGAGATTGAAGCGGCGACCGGCGCGCCGGTGCATTTCGGCTGGTATGTGCGCATGGACAGACATATCGAGGCGCTTTACGGCGATCCCTGCGCCATCGCTGTGCGGTACAAATCTTTGCTCAACGCAGCCGCGCACGACGGCGATGAGGTCGGGCTGCATATTCACGTTATGGACCGGCGCGATGACGGTGGCTGGCGAGCCAATTACGCCGATGAAAAAGCCGTTTATGAGAATATCCGAGAATCCTTTGGGGCCTTCCGTTCTTTTTTTGGGAGGCAATGTATATCTGCGCGGATGGGCGACATGTGGACAAGCACGGCCGCCATGCGTCAGATCGCCAGATGCGGCGCGCGATATGACGTGACGCTGGAAACCGGTTTGCGGCCCCAAGGGCTTGACGCGCTTTACCCGGGCACCAATAGCAAGGGCTGGCGGCCCTCCCTGCTCGGCGCGCCTTTGGCGCCGTTTCAGCCTTATGCGGTTGATGGAAAAAAGTTCTGGGTGCTGCCGCTTTCCTCATATCCCCGCAATGACTTTCATCATCCCGGCATGTGGCTCGTTTCCGCCTATTCGAGTCTGACGACTGGGTTCCGGCGCTGCCGCGCCCGCAAAATGTTGCGTCCGCAAGGCGTTTACCCGCCTGGCGCTGTAAAATCCGCGCTGAATGCTGCGCTCAAGGAAGGAAAACAGCCGGGCTTTTGTTTCGCTATCCGCAATTTCGGGGCGGGCGATCGTGTGGAGGCGTTTCTTCAGGCGCTGATGGAGATGGCGCGGGAAAAACCGGTTAAATTCTGCACGCCCGAAGAGTATGTTCGCCTTGTGACGGCTGCTTAGTCCCTCAACAATTCGTTCACGGATGTTTTTGAGCGCGTTTTCTCGTCGACCTGTTTGACGATGACGGCGCAGTAAAGGCTCGGCCCGCCTTTCGGCGACGGCATGGAGCCGGAGACGACCACGGAATAGGGCGGCACTTCGCCATAAGTGACGGCGCCGGTTTCCCGGTTCACGATTTTTGTGGATGCGCCGAGATAAACGCCCATGGAAAGGACCGAGCCTTCGCGCACGATGACCCCTTCAGCGACTTCGGCGCGCGCGCCGATGAAGCAATTGTCTTCGATGACGACCGGGTTCGCCTGCAAGGGTTCGAGAACGCCGCCGATCCCGGCGCCGCCGGAGATGTGGCAGTTCTTGCCGATCTGCGCGCAGGAGCCGACCGTCGCCCAGGTGTCGATCATCGCGCCTTCATCCACATAGGCGCCGATATTGACGTAAGACGGCATCAGCACCGCATTCTTCGCGATGAACGATCCGCGCCGCACGGTCGCGGGCGGCACCACGCGAAAGCCGCCTTTTTTGAAATCGTCCTTGGTCCAGCCTTCGAACTTCGTTGCGACCTTGTCCCACCACGGGCCGTTGGCGCCTTCGATGAGGCCATTGTCGTTCAGGCGAAAGGAAAGGAGCACCGCCTTTTTCAGCCATTGATTGACCCGCCATTCGGTGAGGTTGCCGCTCTTGTGGGGCTCCGCGACGCGTACGGCGCCGGCGTCGAGCAGCGACAAGGCCTCGTTCACGGCGTCGCGGATCTCGCCCTTGGTGTCGAGCGTGACGGAGGCGCGGTCATCCCAGGCGGCGTCGATGACGGCTTGAAGCGAGGCGGTGTCGGTCATGATGTTTTCTACCCGGCGGTTTCGGTCGAGGTCGCGGCCGCCTTCAAAAAGGCGGCGATATCGTCGGTCACATAATGCACATGAGGCGCGATGTCTCCCTTGCGCGCCGGCCTTTTTTCATGCGGCTCGTCTTCGAGCCACGCTGCGTCCGAATGAACCAGCACGGTCGTCATGCCAAGCGCGTGCGGCGCTTCGAGATTCTGGACGATGTCTTCAAACATGACGGCGCCGGCCGGATCGATGTCATGGGAAGCGAGGAACTTTTCGTAAGGCTCGCGCCGCGGTTTCGGGGCGTAGCCCGCCGCCTTGATATCGAAAATCTCATCGAAATGATGCAGGACGCCGAGCGCGCCGGCGACATTCTCTGCATGACGGACCGAGCCGTTGGTGAAAATGAATTTGCGGCCAGGCAAGGCGCGGAGCGCCGCGTCGAGCGAATGATTTTCGGTGATGGCGCTCACATCGATATCGTGGACGTATTCGAGAAACTCGTCGGGACAGACATCATGTTTGGTCATGAGGCCGCTCATCGTCGTCCCATATTCAACGTAATAGGCTTTTTGCAGGCGGCGCGCCTCCCAGTGTCCCATGGAGAGGCGGTCGCGGATGAAGGCGGTCATGCGCGCGTCTATCTGGGCGAAAAGCTTGCACTCCGCTGAATAAAGCGTGTTGTCGAGGTCGAAGACCCAGCTTTCCACATGTCTCAAATCAGGGCTCATGCGTCCGCTCTTGCTCCGCGTGTCGTGAGGCTTCGGCGCTAATGGTTTCAGGCCCGGCAGGAAAGCGTCATTCCATGCCGGAAGCCGACGGCGCGGGGAACATATCCGGCGTGAAATCGAATGTCGCCGATTCGGCTCCGCCGATCTCAACGCGCTTGAATTGCGCCTCGTCCAGGTCCTGCTCTTCGCATGAAAGATCGTTCATGCTGTTGAACATGATAAGATTGGTGCAGAACGCCTTGTCGCCTCCCGCGAGGGAGCGGTCGCCGGCGTCGTCTTCGATCAGGCCATAGACATAATAATGATCTTTATCGAGAGCGCCTTTGATGATCTTCGCGCATTCGCCCGGTTCGATTTTCCACCAGCCCTTGGAGCGGTAACGATTTTCTTCTTGCGGTTCGGCGACCGCCGACCAGACGGCGCTGTTGGTCTTGTTGCAATAGAAAAAGCCGAGCTTGGCCTCGCGCGCATTGGCGTCTTCAATCAGAGCGTCGATAACCTCGTCGTCGATATTATAGCCTTCAGGCAGACCCTTTTCCCGGCGGTAATTGGCGAGCGCCCGCTGCGTTTCGCGGCCCATGGCGCCGTCGACTTCGCCGGTGTTCTTGTCGATGTCGGAAAGCAGCCGCTGCACGCCAGCGACCTCCGCTGAATAAACGGTAAAGGTCGAGGCTTCGGAAAAATCAGTCTGCCAGTTCCCGCCAGCGGCTTCGGTCACTTCCACATTGAAGAATTTGCGCTGACGCATCGGATCGTCGCGGCAGACATCCTGATTTCTCAGATTGAAGAAGCCGTTGTTTTCCACGCACAGGGATGTGTCGCCGGACCAGGTGCGCAAGGGTCCTTTGTGTCCGGGGATGGCTTCGGCGTAAACGAAATAGCGGCCGGGCTTGGCCTGTTCGGTTAGCACCACCTTGCACTGACCCGGGCGAAGCCGCCACCAGCCCCGCGTCGCGAGGCGGTCGCCGTCCACATAGCCGATGGCGGCGGAGAGCGCATAACTCGACTTGTTGCAAAAGCTGTATTTGGCGGAAGCGCCGCCAGCGCTGAGAGCGAAGACCAGAATCGACAAAAGGATAAGACGCATTGCGCAAAGGTCCGACATGACTATAGCGCTGCGATGGCGTCCCGCCAAAGTAACGCTTGGAATGGCGCGTAATTCAGCCGAAACTGCCCCCGGGATCAAGCGCGCGAGAATGAATCAACAGCCGCCGATAGAAAAAACCTCAGAGCTTGAAGGCGTTGAGGCGTCCGGAGCGGCGCGGGCGAGCGTGCTTTTTCCCCTGCCGCTCGACAAACCCTATGATTACGCCTGCGAAGGGGAGCCCCCGCCGCCAGGGTCGTTTGTGAAAGCCCCCTTCGGGCCGCGCGAGGTGGCGGGCGTCATCTGGCCGTCGGAAGGCGAGCCGCCGTCGCTCGATAAGTTGAAAAAACTTGGCGAGATATTCGAAACGCCGGCGCTTGCGCCCGATCTCATCGCCTTCATCGACTGGGCGGCGGCCTACACCATGTTTCCCAAAGGCGCGCTTTTGCGGATGGTGATGCGCGTTTCCGACGCACTCGACGGTCCGCGCATGCAGACGGCTTTTGCAAAAACGCACGAGCCGCAAGGATTGCGGATGACGGCGCAGCGCAAGGCGGTGCTGGCCGCTGCCGGACCGGAGCCGAAATCCGCCATCGATCTGGCGGCGTCGGCCGGCGTCAGCGATGCGGTGGTGCGCGGCTTGGCGGAAGCAGGCGCGCTCGCCCGCGTCGAGGTCGATCCCGATCCGCCATTCGTCCCGCCCGATCTTTCTCGTGACGGCCCTGCGCTTTCCGACGATCAGCAATTCGCTGCGGAAACAATCGGCGCGATCATCGCCGAGGGTGGACACAAGGCGGTGCTGATCGACGGCGTCACGGGCTCGGGCAAAACCGAAGTCTATTTCGAAGCCGTCGCTGCGGCGCTGAAAAAAGACGGGCAAGCGCAGGCGCTGATCCTCCTGCCGGAAATCGCGCTGACGCTTCCTTTTCTGAAGCGCGTCGAGGAACGCTTCGGCGCCGCGCCGGCGCCATGGCATTCCGATCTCACCGCCGCGCAAAGGCGGCGCACCTGGCGGCGCGTGGCGGAAGGGCAGGCGCGGCTCGTCGTCGGCGCGCGTTCAGCGCTGTTTCTGCCGTTTCCGAAGCTCCAGCTGATTGTCGTCGATGAGGAGCATGACGGCGCCTATAAACAGGAAGAAGGCGTCATCTATCACGCCCGCGACATGGCGGTGGCGCGCGGCAGCCTTGCCGGTTTTCCGGTGGTGCTCGCCTCGGCGACGCCATCGCTTGAAACCGTCGTCAATGTGGATGAGGGTCGTTATGAGGCGGTGGGGCTCGCCTCGCGTTTTGCGGACGCCGCCATGCCGGACATTCGCCTCATCGACATGCGCGAGTATGCGCCGGAGGCGGGCAAGTGGCTGTCGCCGTCCCTCGTCGCTGCTGTCAATCATAATTTGTCCGTAGGCGAACAGTCTCTTTTGTTCCTCAACCGGCGCGGCTATGCGCCGCTCACCCTCTGCCGTCGCTGCGGCCACAGAATGACCGCGCCCGGATCGGACTCGATGCTGGTCGAACACCGTTTCGAAAACCGGCTTGTCTGTCATCACACGGGGTTCTCGATGCCGAAGCCGTCGGCTTGCCCCGCCTGCAACGCCGTTGATGCGCTGACGCCGTGCGGGCCCGGCGTCGAGCGCGTCGCCGAAGAAGCGCGGGAACGCTGGCCGAAGGCGCGTATCGCAGTTCTTTCGTCCGATACCGCTCCCGGACCGAGCTCCATGCGCGAAGTTCTTGACGCTATGAAGGCAGGCGTAATCGACATCCTGATTGCGACGCAGGTGGCGGCCAAGGGCCATCACTTTCCGGAGCTGACTCTCGTCGGCGTGGTCGATGCGGATCTCGGATTGGCGGGCGGCGATTTGCGGGCGGCGGAGCGAACCTATCAGCTCCTCTCTCAGGTGACGGGCCGGGCGGGCCGTGCGGAAAAGCCCGGCCGCGCGCTTCTTCAGACCTATCAGCCGCAGGCCCCGGTCTTGGCCGCGCTTGCTTCCGGCGATCGCGACGCGTTTCTCGCGGCGGAAGCCATGGGGCGGCGCGATCTCGGTTTTCCGCCCTATGGCCGCCTCGCCGCGCTCACCTTGCGCTCTCTTGACGAAAAGGCGCTGGAGCAGACAGCGAATGCGCTCAAAGCAGCGGCGCCGCCGGCGGACGGTGTCGAAGTGCTCGGTCCCGCGCGGGCCCCGATTTACCGGTTGCGCGGCGTCGCGCGCATGCGTCTCCTCGTCAAGACGCGGCGCAATGTGCACATACAGGCCTATCTTTCCGACTGGCTCAAAGCAGTGAAAATTCCGGGGCCGGTGCGTCTCGTCATCGATATTAATCCTTATTCATTCCTCTGATTCGCAGTTGACCGATTCGCCCGTAACCGTTGATTAACCGTTTAAGTCTTTAACATGTTGTAGATTTTCAGGGGGCTGAACGAAATGCGCCTTATCGCTGCCATCGCCATACTTTTCGCCATGTCCGGCGCCGCCTATGCCGGTCCTGTGGAGGAGGTGCGCGCAGGCGTTTACGCCCAAAGCTGCTGCGGCTTCGGGTCCTCGAAAGAAGACGGCGTCGCCATCAATGGCGAGGCTGTGTTTGCGTCTCCGCGGTTCCTCTCCGTTCTCGCGAAACCTCGCCCCGTCATTGGCGCGACGCTTGCTCCGCATGACGGCGCGACGGATCAGGTTTATGCGGGTCTTGAATGGAAAGTCGACATTTCACGCTGGTTTGTGGCCGCCGGCGTCGGGGGCGTCGTTCATAACGGCGAGACCGACCGCTACGATCCCATCGCAGACGCGGCGCGCGTCGACGAAACCGTATTTTTCGGCTGCCGCGCGCTATTCCGGCTTGCGGGCGATGTCGGCTATCGCGTCACCGAACGCGTGTCTGCGTCGTTCCACTGGAACCACATTTCCAATGCCGGGCTGTGCTCGGAAAACGAAGGCCTCGACCAGATGGGGCTTCGCGTTGGGCTGTCGCTTTAAACCCTTATTCCGCGTCCGACGCGATCAGCTCCAAACGCCGCCCCGGCGCGTCATAGAAATAGTATTCCGTTTTTCCGTCTGCTTTCCAAGCCTGCACAATCATTCTTTCGCCGCTGACAGATTTTGAAAGAATCAGCACCTTGGAGTCGGGCACGGCTTTCTCAAGCGAGGCTGCAGTCTCTGCGTCACCCGCAGTCAGGTGATGGATGGAGCCATCGGCGACTACGGCCGTTGCGGCGCCGCGGCGGTAATCATAAATCACGCTGTCCACAGTCCCCGACGCCGGCGTGAAAATCGCATCGCCGACCGCGCCAGAGACAAGGTTATAGGCGACGAGTTTTTGCGCGCCTGTGTCTTCGGTGACGAGGGCCTGAAGTTCGTTCTCGCCTGCGGCGCCGTAAAATTTCACGTCGCTATAGGGGCTCTTGTCGTAGTCGATCTCACCGGCCTTGCTGAATGATGACTTGCCGGCGAGCTTTGCGAAGACTTCGATCGCGCCGCTTGCGGCTTCATCGATGCGCGCGAGCGGTTCGCCATTCTGACCGACTACCCAGTCGATGGTTTTTTCTTTGCCGGCCTCGACGCGGCGTGTGCGCGCCTTATCGAGATTGGCTTCCTGCAGCGAATAGACGACGTCGTCCTCGCCGGTTTCAAGACGGCGCGCCTGCGTTGCGCGCACTTCAACCTCTGCGCGTGCGAAGAGGGCGTAGCCAGGCTTTTGCGGCAGGGTGGAAATCAGATCGCCCGCGGCGCCGATGAAATAATAAAGCTGGTCGCCAAATTCGTTGCCGAACAGCGTTTCCATCTTGCCGCTCTTTTTGTCGACAACCATCCAGCGCGACATGCGGACGGTCTTGAGGCCCTCCACTGTTCTCACGCCCGGCTGATCGGCCATGATGCGCACCAGGACATGATCCTCGCCGCCCCAGGCGAAAGGACCCGCCGGCAAGTCGCCAAGCCCAACCGCCGCCGGCGGCTTTTGGGCGTCATCGGCGTCGTAAATCGCGACCACGGTCTGTCCGTCATAGTCGCGCAGGATCGCATAGCTCTTTCCGTTAGGGGAAAGATCGACGCCGTAAATGGCGTTTGGCTTATGGGCCTCTTCAGAGACGCTTTGGTCGCCGACAATCTCCTGCGCCGCGACGGGCGCAGCGAGGGCGGCGGAAAAAAGCAAAGATAAAACAGTGTTCAGTATTAGCGGCCTACGCATGATGGCGCCCCTCCAGATATGTTGCCCGTAGCGTCGTAATACGACTTCACGACACTTTTCTTTAGATTAGCGCTAGGGACAACCTGCCCCCGGCTCTGTATGTCGCAAATAGCCGCCATTCCGCCGCACCGGCAATTGTTGTGTCGGGGCGGGGCCCATGCTATCGCCTCGCGCGATCTCATGAGGAAGGCGCGGCCGTAGCCGGACGTCGTCTTCCTTTCGTATGTAAATTCAAAAACTTAGACGCCATCGTCGCGGCGTCCAACACTTGAGGAGCGAACAGCGCCAGTGTCCGCAAGCACCGCGTCAGCCAATCTCGCCCCCGTCTCCGGCCCAATGTCTGGGGTGGCCGGACGTTACGCCTCGGCGCTCTTTGATCTGGCCCTCGACGCCGGCTCGCTCGAGGCTGTCGAAGGCGAACTGAAGACCCTGCAGTCCGCAATTGACGGCTCCGCCGATCTGAAGGCGTTCCTGAAGAGCCCTGTTTATGATCGCGACGATCAGCTCAAAGCGATTGGCGCGCTCGCTGCAAAGGCCGGTTTCGGGATGCTCGTCTCGAATTTCCTCAAGCTCATCGCGCAGAACCGCCGTCTGTTCGCGCTCGAAGATATGATCCGCGCCTTTCGCGCCCTCGCCGCCGACCACCGCGGCGAGGTGAGCGCAGAGGCTGCGACCGCCGCCCCCATGACCGACGATCAGGTGAAGGCCCTGCGCCTCGAGATCGAGCGCATGGTCGGCAAGGCGGTCAATCTCCAAACCCGCGTCGACCCGGATTTGCTGGGCGGTCTTGTGGTCAAGATCGGCTCCAAAATGGTCGACGCATCGCTGAAGACCAAACTTAATCGTTTGAAGACCGTAATGAAAAAGGCCTAACGCTCATGGAACTCAATGCGGCGGAAATCTCCTCCATCCTGAAACAGCAGATCAAAGATTTCGGCAAGGACGCCGAAGTCTCCGAAATCGGCCAGGTGCTGTCGGTCGGCGACGGCATCGCGCGCGTCTACGGCCTCGACAATGTCCAGGCCGGCGAGATGGTCGAGTTCGCCAATGGCGTCAAAGGCATGGCCTTGAACCTCGAAGCGGACAATGTCGGCGTCGTGATTTTCGGCGAAGACCGCGAGATTAAAGAAGGCGACACCGTCAAGCGCACAAAGGCCATCGTGGACGTGCCGGTTGGCAAAGGCCTTCTCGGCCGCGTCGTCGATCCGCTCGGCAATCCCATCGACGGCAAGGGCCCGATCGAAGCGACGGAGCGCCGCCTTGTTGACGTGAAAGCGCCGGGCATTCTGCCGCGCAAATCCGTGCACGAGCCTGTGCAGACTGGCATCAAGGCCATCGACGCCATGATCCCGGTCGGCCGCGGCCAGCGCGAACTCGTCATCGGCGACCGCCAGACCGGCAAGACCGCAATCTGCGTTGACGCCATGCTCAACCAGAAATCGGCGAACCAGGGCGACGACGAGTCGAAGAAGCTCTACTGCGTTTATGTCGCCATCGGCCAAAAGCGCTCCACCGTCGCGCAGATCGTCAAGACGCTCGAAGACAACGGCGCCATGGAATATTCCATCGTCGTCGCCGCGACCGCGTCCGAGCCAGCGCCGCTGCAGTTCCTCGCGCCATTCTCCGGCTGCGCCATGGGTGAATATTTCCGCGACAACGGCATGCACTCGCTCATCATTTACGATGACCTGTCGAAGCAGGCCGTTTCCTATCGTCAGATGTCGCTGTTGCTGCGCCGTCCGCCGGGCCGCGAAGCTTATCCGGGCGACGTCTTCTATCTGCACTCGCGCCTTCTCGAGCGCGCGGCGAAGCTGAACGAAGACAATGGCTCCGGCTCCATGACGGCGCTGCCGATCATCGAGACGCAGGCGAACGACGTGTCGGCCTATATTCCGACCAACGTGATCTCCATCACCGACGGCCAGATCTTCCTTGAAACCGACCTCTTCTTCCAGGGCATCCGTCCGGCGGTGAACGTCGGTCTTTCGGTGTCGCGCGTGGGCTCCTCGGCGCAGATCAAGGCGATGAAACAGGTCGCGGGCAAGATCAAAGGCGAGCTCGCGCAGTATCGCGAACTTGCGGCTTTCGCGCAGTTCGGCTCCGACCTTGACGCGACGACGCAGCGGATTTTGAACCGCGGCGACCGCCTTACAGAGCTGATGAAGCAGCCGCAGTTCTCGCCGCTTCAGGTGGAAGAACAGGTCTGCGTCATCTTCGCCGGCACGCAAGGCTATCTCGACAAGATCGCCAAGAACAAAGTGCAGGAGTTCGAAGCGGAATTCCTCCGCAAGTTGCACGCGGATCACGGCGACATTCTCACGGCCATCCGCACCAGCGGCAAGCTTGAGAAAGATGTCGAAGACAAGCTGCGGGCCGCGCTCGACGCGTTCGCGAAAAACTTCGCGTAAGGACGAAAAGGCGAGGTAATGCCGTCTCTTAAGGACCTCAAAAACCGGATCTCGTCGGTTAAGTCGACGCAGAAGATCACCAAGGCGAAGCAGATGGTCGCCGCGGCGAAGCTGCGCCGCGCCGAAGAGCGCGCCACCGAAGCTCGTCCCTATACGGAGCGGATGGAGGCGGTGCTCGCCAATCTCTCAGCCAGCGCCAAGGGCAATCCCAATGCGCCGAAGCTGCTTTCCGGCACCGGCGACGACAAAACCCACCTGCTGATCGTCGCGACGGCGGACAAAGGTCTTTGCGGCGGCTTCAACTCGTCGATTGTGCGCAAGGCACGCGAGGCCATTGTCCGCCTTCAGAGCGAAGGCAAGGCGGTCAAAGTCATCACCGTCGGGCGCAAGGGCGACGACCAGTTGAAGCGTCTTTATAGCGAGTTGATTGTCTGGAAGACCAACTTCGTCGAGGTCAGGCAGGTCGGGTTCTCACAGGCCCATGAGATCGCCGAGAAAGTCCTCGAAATGTTCGAGGCCGGCGAGTTTGACGTCGCAACGCTCTTTTACGGCAAGTTCAAAAACGTCGTCACGCAGGTGCCGACCGCGCAACAGATCATTCCCTCCATCGCGCCGGAAGGCGTAGAAACGCCGGACCTCAAGGGCGCGATCTACGAATATGAGCCTGAGGAGGAGGAAATCCTCCGCGCGCTCCTGCCGCGCTATGTGGCGGTGCAGATCTTCCGCGCGCTTCTCGAAAACGTGGCGTCCGAACAGGCCGCCTCGATGACCGCCATGGATAACGCCACGCGCAATGCGGGCGAAATGATCGACAAGCTGACGCTGCAATATAACCGCGCGCGTCAGGCCCAGATCACCACCGAATTGATTGAAATCATCGCCGGCGCCGAAGCCCTTTAGGGCGATGCGGGGCGACTAGACGAACAGAACTGAAGGAAGAAGTCATGAGCAACGAAGGCCGCATCAGTCAGGTTATCGGCGCCGTCGTGGACGTCGTTTTCGACGATCACCTGCCGGCGATCCTCAACGCCCTTGAAACCGACAATAACGGGCAACGGCTCGTTCTTGAGGTTGCGCAGCATCTCGGTCAGAACGCCGTCCGCACCATCGCCATGGACTCGACCGAAGGCCTCGTCCGCGGCGCCAAGGTGAAAGATACGGGAACCGCGATCTCCGTGCCGGTCGGTGACGGCACGCTCGGGCGCATCATGAACGTCATCGGCGAGCCAGTGGACGAAGCGGGCCCGATCCCGCACGAAACCAAACGCGCCATCCACCAGGAAGCCCCACCCTTCGTCGAACAGTCTACCGAAGCGGAAATCCTCGTCACCGGCATCAAGGTCGTCGACCTCCTCTGCCCCTATGCCAAAGGCGGCAAGATCGGCCTCTTCGGCGGTGCGGGCGTCGGCAAGACCGTGCTTATCATGGAGCTCATCAACAACATCGCGAAGGCGCATGGCGGTTACTCCGTGTTCGCCGGCGTAGGCGAGCGCACCCGGGAAGGCAACGACCTTTACTGGGAGATGATCGAATCGAAAGTGAACGTGAACCCGAAAGAGACGGGCGGCAAAACCGAAGGCTCGAAAGCGGCGCTCGTTTACGGCCAGATGAACGAGCCCCCGGGCGCGCGCGCGCGCGTTGCGCTGACGGGTTTGACGGTTGCGGAACACTTCCGCGACCAGGGCCAGGACGTCTTGTTCTTCGTCGACAACATCTTCCGCTTCACGCAGGCGGGTTCGGAAGTGTCGGCGCTTCTCGGCCGCATTCCCTCGGCTGTGGGCTATCAGCCGACGCTCGCTACGGACATGGGCCAGATGCAGGAACGCATCACGACGACCACCAAAGGCTCGATCACCTCGGTGCAGGCGATCTACGTTCCCGCCGACGACCTCACCGACCCCGCGCCGGCGACGTCGTTCTCGCACCTCGATGCGACGACCGTGTTGAACCGCGCCATCGCGGAAAAAGGCATCTACCCGGCCGTGGACCCGCTCGACTCGACGTCGCGCATTCTCGACCCGCGCGTCATCGGCCAGGAGCATTACGACGTCGCGCGTTCGGTGCAGGGCATTCTCCAGCGCTACAAGGCGCTGCAGGACATCATCGCGATCCTCGGCATGGACGAGCTTTCCGAAGAAGACAAACTCGTCGTGGCGCGCGCGCGCAAGGTCGAACGCTTCCTGTCGCAGCCCTTCCACGTCGCGGAAGTCTTCACCGGTTCGCCAGGCAAGCTTGTCTCCATCGAAGATACCATCAAGGGCTTCAAGGGCCTCGTCGCGGGCGATTACGACCACCTGCCGGAAGCGGCGTTCTACATGGTCGGCTCCATCGACGAAGCGCTCGAGAAAGCCGAACGTCTCGCAGCGGAAGCGGCGTAAGGTAATGTTTCGCGCCACCCTCTTGCTTGCATGGATTGCTAGCAGCTTTGCGGGTGGCGTTTCTTACGCAGAGATGCCAGATGCGATAACGGGAGCTCGAGCCGCCGCGATGAATGGATGTCTCAATGTCACCGAGCGTGGCCAATCGATTGACCAGTTATTTGATGTAACCGAATTGGAATCGGTCGACGTGCCCGCGAACTTGCGTAGTCCGGGCGCCGAAGCGTGGGTCTTCAAGACGTCAACGGGTCGGGTCCAGATCGTTCAGCAGAATGATCCGGCAATGAGTTGCTCTGTACTGGCATTCGATGTCGCCTCTGATGAGATTGCTCATGACCTTGAAGATTTCATCAGCGGTGAAGGAGCTCCGTTCAGGCTTATCGGCACGGAGCAAAAGGACAATCTGTTGACAAAGCAATTTGGATGGGAGCGAGGAGAAATTGATATTGGCGCGGTGCTTACATATGCCGATGGCTTGGTCGCCGCAGATGAAAACGCCGATGTGCGACTGATTTTTTCGCTATTCCGCACAAGGATTGAACAGTAATGGCTGACAAACTTCACTTCAACCTAGTCTCGCCGGAGCGCGAACTGATGTCCGCGGATGTGGACCAGGTCGATATTCCCGGCGCCGAAGGCTTGCTCGGCGTGTTGCCGAAGCATTCCCCGGTGATGACCATCCTCGCGCCCGGCGTCGTCCGGGTGAAGGACGGATCGGAAGAGACTCGCATCTTTGTGCGCGGCGGCTTCGCCGATATATCCCCTGCGGGCCTTACCGTCCTCGCTGAAGAGGCGGTGCTGGTGAAGGACTTGAACGCCGACGATCTCGCCCGGCGCATCAAGAACCGCGAGGAAGATCTCGCCGATATGGACACGCTGCCGGAAACGCGTCGTCAGGCCGAGATGGAATTGAAGCAGTTGAAAGAGCTTCAGGCCGCGCTCTAAGACTCCGCCCCGCGGTTTTTCAATTTTTTGCGACACTTGCGCAATGGATGCGCCAAAAGCGCATTTGTTGCGTTCCGCGCGGCGCCCTGTCCTGTGCGCGTGGCTTGCAGCCGCTCTATAGCATCGCCTGCCGCCCGCTACGGGCGAATGGGCGAGGTGACGCCGGGTGCTGCAGAACGCAAAAGAACGCAAAGCGGATATGAAGACGAGCGGCGCGCTCGGAACGGTGCTGTTTTTCCCTGTTGCGACGCTCCTGGTCTATACGCTCTTTCGCAATGGCGCGCATTTCATTGCGGTTGAGGAGCCCGGTTACATCTGGGCTTGGGCGGCGGTGACGGGGCTTTCCTGCGCCGCCTTCTCGTGGGCGCGCTATCCGGAAGCCCCGCGGTTTTCGCAGACCATGGGCCGGGCGTCGGCCGTCTTCCTCGCTGTCTATTTCGTATCCGAACCTTTCGATATTCCGTATGCGGCGCTTTCCGCCGATCATCCGGCGGCGGTGTTCCATCATGCAGGGCGCTGGATCGGCCTGGCGCTCGCCGGCGCCGCCTGGTTCCGTCCCGCCGCGCTCGTCGCCGCGGCGATGCTATTGTGGATGATGCGCGATCTCCACGAGGCGCTCACCGGGTTTTATTTCTCCAATCTCGACATCCGCAATGTGGTTGAGGTGCTTGCGTTCGCGGGGATCGGTTTTGCGCTGATCGGCGCGGCGGGCCAGCGCGACAGCCTGCGGCGCGGTTTCCGGCTCGATGACGAGACGGCGACGCGGGCCGGGCTCTTCATTCTCGCCATCGGCGTCGGCGGCCATTTCGGCAATTATTTCTATTCCGCCCTCGCCAAGCTGATGCTCGACGGCGGGCCCCTCTCTTGGATATTCGGCAACCGGCTTTATGACGGCGTCCCGGGCGCCGTTGAGCGCGGCACCCTTCCCTTCGCTTTATCGCCGGCGCTGACGCAGTTCACCTATGACGCCATGAAAGCCGTCAACCTGCCGCTGCATCTCGCAAGCTTCGCTGCGCAGTTCGCGGCAGTGATTGCGATTTTTCGCCGCCGCTGGGTGATGATGCTGACCGCGGTCTACGATCTTTTTCACATTATTGTTTACCTCAGCTTCGGACTCCTCTTCTGGAAATGGATCGCGCTCAATACGATTTTTCTGATCACGCTTTCCCGCGTGTCCGACCGCGACTGGACGCGCGACGCAGCGATCGCAGCCGTCGCTACCGTTCTCTTCGGCGCGATTTTTTTCAAAACCGCGACGCTTGCCTGGTACGATGCGCCCGGCTTCATGTCGGTTTATTTCGAAGCGGAAACGCAAGACGGCGAACGTTATCGCGTGCCTTCTTCCTATTTCGGCACCAGCTCTTATCAGGTGAGTCAGGGACGGCTCTATGCGCCATCGGATGACGGCCATTTTGATTTTTCAATCTGGGGATCGGTGTTGACTGCGGCGCAGCGCGACGCCGGACGCGCCTGCAAAGTTCCAACGCGCGATGCGCCGCCGCCGGAACGCTATGGCCCGGTGGATGCGCTGGCGCGGTTCGTCTGGGCCTGGCATGCTCGGGCGCTAGAGCGGGCGGGCGATGACGGCCGGTTCAACGACCGGCTCTATCTCCATCACCATATGCCGTCGCCCTTTGTGGTCCGGCCCTTCGACCTCATCGATAAGCGCGAGATCACAGGTTATTATTATGTGGCGGAGTCCGTGTGCCTTTCCCTTGAAAAGGGCGCGCTGAAGCGCGACGTCCTGAAACGGACCGAAATCCCGCTGCCGAGGCCGGAGTAATGACTGAGCGCCCCGAAATTTATGTCGTCTATGACGGCGAGTGTCCGTTCTGCTCGGCCTATGTGCGTATGGTGCGGCTGAGAGAAGCGGCGGGCAATGTGCGCCTCCTGAATGCGCGAGAGCCCCATCCGCTGGTCGAGGAGCTGAAGGCCAAAGGCTACGATCTCGATGAAGGCATGGCGCTGAAGATCGGCGACGCCATCTATCACGGGCCCGATGTGATGAACCGCCTCGCCCTGATGAGCACGCAGTCCGGTTTTCTCAACCGCCTGCATCTGTGGATATTTTCCAGCCGGGCCGCGCGAAGTTCCTCTATCCCTTCCTCAGGGCTGGCCGCAACAGCGTCTTACGCCTCCTCGGCCGCCGCAAGATCGCGGAGGGCGATCCTCTGGCCGAGGCTTGAGGAAAATTCTGGGGGAAAGTTCAGGAAAACAAATCCCGGAATCGCCCCAGGCTGCGGATAAATTTTCGACGATCTTTTGGAGACAAGTCATGTCCGCAACCGCGTTAAAGACGCAAGCCCAGCCCGCGACGCTCACCGTTCAGGTGAAACGCCTGCCCCATGGCGAAGGGCTCGACCTGCCGCGCTATGAAACGGCGCTCGCCGCCGGCTGCGACGTGCGCGCTGCGGTGACCGAGCCGCTGACCTTGAAGCCGGGGGAGCGTTTCATGGTCCCAACGGGGCTCGCCATCGCCATGCCCCCAGGCTGGGAGGCGCAGATGCGCCCGCGCTCCGGCCTCGCCGCGAAACACGGGATTTCCTGCGTCAATTCTCCAGGCACCATCGACGCCGATTATCGCGGCGAACTGAAGGTCATCCTGATCAATCATGGCGCTGAGGATTTCACCATCAACCGCGGCGACCGCATCGGCCAGATGGTCTTCGCGCCGGTCTTCCAGGCGGCGTTCGAGGAAGTGGAAGAGTTAGACGAGACAGTGCGCGGGGCCGGCGGGTTCGGTTCGACCGGGGTTTAGCTTTTGGCTATTGGGGCCCCAACCCCAGTTATTTACCCCAAAACCTGAAAATCAGCGTCAGGATTATTGAGACGATGATCATCGTCGTCAGCGGAAAATAAAACGCGAAACTTTCGCGTTCGATGCGGATGTCGCCGGGCAGGCGGCCCAAACCAAGCTTTGTAATTAGCGGCCATAACAGGCCCGCCGCCACCAGGATGATCCCGAGCGTGATCAGCAGTTTTTGCATGAGGCGAATATAGGCGTTCGGGATTGGGGCGCAAAGCACGCAGAAATATTGCTGAGTATTTGTTCTCCGACTATCCCGGCCCCCCCCGGGTCCGGCTCAGAGCCGGCCCGAGGATAAACTCCGGCCGGTATCCAGGGCCGCAAAATTCAACGCCAGTTTTTTCTGGGCCCCGGCCTTCGCCGGGGTGATCGGAGGAGAAGAGGGTTATTCGTCGGTTTCTTCCGCCGCCACTTCAACGCGCTCGATCTCCGAAAAGACCTGGCGGGTTTCGCTGGCGAAGGATTTGAACATGGCCTCGCCCTCAACCTGGGCTTCGCTGGTTGCGATCAGGGCGGGGCCGCCGTCCTGCGGCGCAGAAAAGCGCTGGATCTGGGTGAGGGAATTCACCTTGGCGACGGCGGCCGGTTTGAAAGGCTGTTTCGATTTGAGTTCGATGGCGGAGACATAGCCGGCGGCCTTGTCGAGGGTGATGTAAACCTCAAGCGCATCCTTGGGCGCGTCTTCCTCGTCCACCTGCGCTAGGAAGACGGCTTCGGTTTCCGTATCAGAGACAAGCTCGGCGTCATCGATCATTTCATGAAGCCCGTCATAAAGGATCGGCTCGTCGCCGCCGTCATTCTTCTGCATTTGCTTGAGGGCTTTGCGCGCTTTTTTGTCGAGATCGTCTTCCGAAGGGGAGAGAAGCGTCCATCGCTCGCCTTCCTCAAGGCGCGGATCAAAGCGCAGCTTCGCCGAGAGCTCCTTTTCGCCGTCGCTCGTCCAGTAATCCACCGTATAGGCGTAGCGGTACTGCTGCGCGAAGTCTTTCGCCTTTTTCGCCGCCTGCATGAGGAGCGCGGCGCTAGCTGGTTCGCCGACCGTTTCAGCGAAAGCCGGCGCGGCGAACAGAACAAAGCCCGCCGCGGCGATGCGGAGAAGAGGCTTTCTCATCACTTGCTCCGTATAGAGAATAATGAAGGCTGGTAACTCAAGCTTTAGTAACCGGGGGCGAAGCTTCGCGGCGCGGGATCAATCACCTGAATGCCGCCGGGCTGAATTTCGAGAATGGCGAGACCGCGCTCCACCGTGCCGTCCGCATTGAGCCGGAACAGGCCGTCCGCGCCGAAATAGCCGTTGGGATCGGCGATGGCGTCCGCTTCAAAGCGGCCCCGGCGGCGGCTGTTGGCGGCGAGCCGCGCCGAGAGGAGCGTCGCATCATAGGCAAGCGAAGCAAGGCGCGGCGGGTTCGATCCGAAGGCGTCTTCGTAATGCTTTTCGAAACTTGCAGTGATCGCCGGATCGGGCGCCGCGAACCAGCCGCCGCGCAGCGCAGGCTCGCGCGTCAGACGCGGATTGTTCCAGGAGGACACGCCGAGAATTTTTACCCGGCTGATATCCACGTTGTAATAGGGAAGCAGCGGCGCCAACGCGCGCAGAAGCGTTCCCTGTTCGGGCATCAGCACCGCCTGATAGCCTTGGGTGTAGCCGGCTTCGGCGCTGGCGTTTTGCGCCACCGGCTGCGAGCGATCGCCCTGATAATCGTGGCGCATTTCGAGCGGAATGATCTCTTTCGAATATTGCGCAAGGCGCTTGGCCGGGGCGAGCATTTCGTCCGGCTCCTGAACATAGCGTTCTTCATGAACGATGACGCCGCCGCGCGCGAAGACTTCTTCCGCGAAGGCGCCGGAGACGCGGTCGCCATAAGGCGTCATGGGCGCGAGCACGCCGAACCGCACCATCTCCTGGTTCATCGCATACTCGGTGACGCGCGCGATTTCGAGTTCCGGCGGGAAGGAGAGCAGGAAAACGCCGTCGCCCGCCGCGGTGAGATCGGAGGAGAACGCAATCATCGGCGTCGAGGCGGCGCGCGCGACAACGGCGGCGGCTTCGACCGATTCCGCGAAGAGCGGCCCGAGGATGATCTCGGCGCCGTCGGCGAGGGCCGAGCGCGCTGCGGCGGCCGCGCCTTCTGCGTCGCCGCGCGTGTCTTTGGGGATCAGGAGGAAGTTCTTCTCGCCCGCGTCAAAGACGGCGAGCTGCGCGGCGTCGAACATCGCTGAGGCGATGCGGCGCGCGGATTCATTATCTGACGAGAACGGAAGCAGGAGGCCGACCCGCACCGGCTCCTCGCCATCCATATGGGGCGGGCGCATAAAGCCGCGGCGGTCGTAACGCTGAGCCTCTTCGAAAAGGCCGCCCTCGTCATAGATCGTCTGGTCTTCCGCCGGGGTCTCGTCCGGGCGCGCGATCACCGGACCTGAAGGCCGCGTCGAACCCGTGGTGCCGCAGGCCGCCGCCAGCGCCATCAGCGCCGCCGCAAGTCCGGCTTTCGTGATCAATTTGAGACTGGAGCGCATCCCCTCAATTCCTCGTTTTTTCGCCCGGTTCTAAGGGCTTCCTCAGCGGCCGCGAGACTAGCCGGGCCCGGGCCCCGCATCAACGGCGCGCCGCGCCCTTGCGGAAAGCCATTTCGGGACTTGTTTTCAAGACCCGCCCCCGCCATCCCTATCTCATGTCAATGAAGGATATGCGACCCGAACCCGGCCTTTATGTGACGGCGACGCCCATCGGCAATCTCGCCGACATTACCTATCGGGCCGTGGAAATCCTCCAGAAAGCCGATCTTATCCTGTGCGAGGATACGCGCCAGACGGCGAAGCTCTGCGCGGCCTACGGGATCGAGACGCCGCGCGCGCCCTATCACGATCATAACGCCGCGAAAGTCCGCCCGGAGATCATTAAAAAGCTGCAAGACGGCGCCGTGATCTGTCTCGTGTCTGACGCCGGGACGCCGCTGATCTCCGACCCCGGCTACAAACTGGTGCGCGAGGCGCGGAACGCTGGCGTCGCGGTTTTTCCCGTTCCGGGCGCGAGCGCCAGCCTTGCGGCGCTTTGCGCCGCGGGCGCGCCGAGCGACAGATTTTTCTTCGCAGGGTTTCTGCCGGCGAAACCGGGCGCACGGGCGAAGACGCTCGAAGAGCTTGCGCGGATCGACGCGACCTTGATCTTCTACGAAACCGCGCCGCGCCTTTCGGATGCGCTCGCGGCCATGGCGCAAACGCTGGGCGACCGCAAAGCCGTCGTCGCGCGGGAACTGACCAAGCTGCATGAAGAATTCCGTGAAGGGACTCTGAGCGATCTCGCGCAAAGTTACGAAGCCGCGCCGCCCAAGGGCGAAATTGTCATTATCGTCTTTCCGCCGGACGAAAAACCTGCGGAAGCCGGCGATGTGGATGCTTTCCTGAAAGCGGCGCTGGACGAATTGAGCGTGAAAGAGGCCGCCGCCGCCGCCGCGGAGCAATTCTCCATGCCGCGCAAAGAGGCCTACGCCCGCGCGCTGCAACTGAAGGAGAACTCGTGAGCCCCGCGCCCACCACCGCATCCCGCCGCACCGCCGAGCGCGGCGGGCGGCGCGCGGAAACGCTGGCGGCGATGCTGATGCGCCTCAAGGGCTTCTCGATCATCGCCGCCCGTCACCGGACGCCGCTGGGCGAACTCGATCTCGTGGCGAAGCGCGGGAAGCTCATCGCCTTTGTCGAGGTGAAGGCGCGGGCGAGCCGCGATGCTGCGGTCGAAGCCGTCACCTATGGCGCGCGCCAGCGCATTCGCGGCGCGGCGGGGCTTTTTCTCTCGCGCCGCCCGGACCTTGCGGATTGCGCCATTCGTTACGATATCGTCGCCGTCTCGGGCTGGCGGCTTGAACATCTGCCGGACGCCTGGCGGGATGGCGAATGAGTGGGCCGGTTGGTTACTTTCGGAACGAAGCAGCCCATGAAGATTCTCGTTCCGCGCGACCGAAATTGGCCAAGGAGTATGAAGATGATGACGAAAACCATCCGCGCTTTTCTAGCCGCCGCAGGTCTTGGGGCTTTTCTCGCGCTCGGCGCCTGCGCCTCGAGCCGCAATCTCGATCAGGCGTTCACCGACATGTCGAGCAATGCGGAGCTGAAAGGCGTGCTCTTCTCCGACCGCACTCATGATTATGGCGATATCGACATTACGCTTTACGAAGGCCGGCTGATGCTCACCGGCACGATGAAATCGGAACAGGGCCGCGCCAAGCTCATCGAAAACGCGTGGAAGGCCGAGGGCGTCAAAGAGGTGATCGACGAGGTTTTCGTCGGTGACGGCACCGGCTTCGGCCAGGGCGTCGAGGATGCGCGCATCGATCAGGTGTTGCGCGCCCGTCTTATCGGCGACAAGGAGGTCGTCAGCGGCGACTACAAGATCGCCGTATCGAACGCCGTCGTTTACCTTCTTGGCGTCGCGCGCAGTCAGGCCGACCTTGACCGCGCCGTGGAGCTCGCCCGCACCACGGCCGGTGTTGAAAAGGTCGTGAGCCACGTTGCCTTGCGCGGGCCGATGGTCCAATAAAGTTCGAGGCGCGGCCGTTTCCGGGCCGCCCGCGGAGCCCCTCCTCATGCTGAAGATCGCCATCCAGATGGACCCCATTGAGGCGGTCAATGTCAACGCGGACACCTCCTTCGATTTGGCGCTCGAAGCGTTCGGCCGCGGCCACCAGATCTGGATTTACCAGCCGCAAAATTTGCAGCTCGACAGCGGCACCGTAAAAGCGCGCGCGCGCAAGGTCGAACAGTTGAAGCGCGAGCAGGGCGCCCATGTGACGCTCGCCGCGCCGGAAGTGATCGATCTTCATAGCGTCGATGTGGTGCTGGTGCGCCAGGACCCGCCCTTCAACATGGCCTACATCACGGCTGCGCAGATTCTCGAGCGTCTTCTGCCAGACGTCCTTGTGCTGAACAATCCGCGCTCGATCCGCGACGCGCCGGAAAAACTCTTCGTGACGGACTTCAAGGATCTGACGCCGCCGACCCTCATCACCCGCGACGTCGAAGCGATGCGCGACTTCCGCAAGACCCATGGCGACGTCATCGTAAAACCGCTTTACGGCAATGGCGGCGCCGGCGTCTTCAAAATGTCGAGCGACGATTCCAATTTCAACGCGCTGATGGAGCTCTTCTCCGAAGCCTATGCGGAGCCGTCGATCATCCAGAAATACCTTCCCGCCGTCACCAAGGGCGACAAACGCATCATCCTCCTTGACGGCGAGGCGGTGGGGGCGATCAACCGGGTGCCTGCGAAGGGCGAAACCCGGTCAAACATGCATGTGGGCGGGCGCGCCGAGGCGGTTGAGATGTCCGAGCGCGATCAGGAAATCTGCGACCGCATCGGCCCGATCCTCTCGGAGCGCGGCTTGGTCCTTGTCGGGATCGACGTCATCGGCGACTATCTCACTGAAATCAATGTGACTTCTCCGACGGGCGTGCAGGAAGTGCGGCGTTTTGGCGGAGCCGACATCTCGGCGCTTTTCTGGGACTGGACTGAGGGCCAGCGCGACGGCTGACCGGATTGTCACAAGAGGTTCAGGGAGTTGCGCTAGGGCGAATATAGTGCTTGTTTCGCGCCCTTCATGAACCCCGGTCATGGACCTGGGCCGCAAAGTCGGGGTGGGCCCGGACTAGCGGGGGCTGATTTGGATGAAATCACGAGTTTTCGAATGAACGCGCATTCGCCGACATCCGAGAAAAAACTGCGCGTCGCTGTCTTCTCCGGCAATTATAATTATGTGATGGACGGGCCAGTGCGCGCGCTCAATACGTTGGTCGCGTATCTGGAGCGCGAAGGCCACGAAGTGCTGGTCTTTGCGCCGACGACCGACAAGCCGGCTTTCGAACATGCGGGCCGGCTCATTTCGGTCCCGTCGGTTCCGCTGCCGGGGCGGCGCAGCGAATATCGTTTCGGTCTTGGCCTGCACGGCAAATGCAAGCGCGCCCTCGACAGCTTCCGACCTGACATCGTGCATATCGCGGCGCCCGATTACACAGGCTTCGGCGCGCTCAACTATGCGCGCAAATTCGGCGTTCCCGCCGTCGCGTCGTTCCACACGCGCTTCGACACTTATCCGCGCTATTACGGCATGAGCTGGCTCGAGAAATATCTGACGCGCTACATGCGATATTTCTACAGCCGCTGCGAACATGTCTATGCGCCATCCCATTCCATGGTTGAAGAGTTGAGGCGCGACGGCATCGGCGATGACATCCGCCTGTGGACCCGGGGCGTCGATGGCGATCTTTTCAATCCGGCGCGCCGCGACATGGCTTGGCGCGAAGCCAACGGCTTCGCTGCGGACGATGTTGTCGTCGCCTTTGTCGGCCGCCTGGTGCTCGAAAAAGGCATCGATATTTTCGTCGACGCGTTCAATCGCGCCAAGGCGAGCGCGCCGAAACTGAAGGCGCTCATCGTGGGCGACGGACCGGAGCGCGAGAGTTTTGAAAAGCTGCTTCCCGAAGGCGTTTTCGCCGGATATCAGCAAGGGCCGGATCTCGCCCGCGCTTACGCCAGCGCCGATATTTTCTTCAATCCGTCGATCACCGAGACCTTCGGCAATGTGACGCTCGAAGCCATGGCGTCGGGCCTTCCCTCGGTCGGGGCGACGGCGGCGGGGTCGCGCTCGCTCATTGAAAACGGCGTCACCGGCTACGCCGCCGAGCCCAATGCGGCGAGCTTTGCCGACAAGCTTGTCCTGCTTGGCAATGACGCGCCCTTGCGCCAGCGCTTCGGCCGGACGGCGCGCGAACATTCCGCGCGCTTCAGCTGGGATGCTGTGCTCGCCGAACTGGTTAGCCATTACTACGAGGCGCTTGACCAGTTCCAGCCCTCGCGCCGCCATGCGCGCTCGCGTCCTGATGCAGCGGCGCGCCGGCGCGCTGCGTAGCGACCCGCCGCGCCCATGATCGTTCCTCTCATCAAGTCCGCCGCCAATGGCGCTGCGAGCCGGTGGCGAATATTGCGCGAAAGAGAGGACGTGCAGAAAGGCCTCAAGCTCCTTCAATACGGACTGCTTGCCGCGATCATCGCTTATCTTGTTTACAAACTCACCCATCTCGGTTGGCGTGAAGTCATTGGCGCGCTTCCCGAAAGCCCGTGGTTTTATCTCTTCTTCATCTTGCGGTTTCTAGCGCTGCCGATTTCCGAGCTTGCGCTTTATGAAATCGTGTGGTCGCGGCCGCTGGTGCGTCATTTCTTCGTCTTTATCAGAAAGCGCGTCTATAATTTCGCGGTCATGGGCTATTCCGGCGAGGCGTTCCTGACCATCTGGGCGCGCCGCGCGCTCGCGCTGCCGCACAAGACCATTCTGGTGGGCGTCAAGGACAACAATCTCTTGTCTGCGTTCACCTCCAACGCCGCGACGGTCGTTCTGCTTGTGGCGCTTGCGGCGACCGGCGGGCTGCAGGCTGGGCTCGACGCGTTTCCGGGCGCGCGCTGGCTCTTTGCGCTGGCCTTTCTTTCCGCCTGCACGCTGTCGCTCTTGGTGATGATCTTCCGCGACAAGCTGATGGCGCTGCCGAAAGGCGTGATGCCGCGCCTCATCTCCGTCCATGGCGGGCGTCAGGCGCTCATTATCCTTCTCCATGCGGCGATGTACGCGTCGGCCCTGCCGGGGGCGCCGGTGATGGCCTGGATGACTTTTATTGCGATGCAGCTCGTCCTTTCCCGCGTGCCGTTTCTGCCCAATCAAGACATCGTCTATCTCGGCGCGGCTTTAAGCCTCGCGCCGATCGTCGGCGCGCCCGAGGCGGCTGTGGCGGGGATGCTGGTGGCGGAGGCGGGGCTTTCCCAGATATTCAACATCGCCATGTTTTTCGCGACCGCGCATCTCGCCCGCACCGATTACGGCGCAAAGCCGGGTGCGGCTGCCGCGGCGTCCTAAATCCGCTTGAAAAAGACGGGTTTTTCCGCCATCGCCTTCCGAATTGGTCCGGAATTCGCTAGAGACCCATGTCCACGGCGATGACCGGGCCAGCCGCGCCCGGCCGGGCGCCGCCCGTTTTGTTTCCGGCAGGTGCGCTCCCGCCCATGCATCTTATCGACCGTTACATTTTGCGCGCCGTCACGACGCCGCTTGTTCTGGCGCTTAGCGTTGCAGGCATGCTCCTCTTGATGGAGCATATGCTGCGGCTTTTCGATTTCGTGCTGGCCGAGCAGGGACCGGTCGACGTCGTCTGGCGGATGCTCGCCAATCTGGCTCCGCACTATCTCGGACTGGCGCTGCCGCTCGGCGCCTTTCTCGGCGTCATGCTCGCTTTTCGCAATTTATCCATGTCGTCGGAGCTCGATGCGCTCAGTTCATCGGGAGCGTCTTTCGGACGGCTGATGCGCCCCGTTTACATGCTCATCGCCGTCTTGATGGTGTTCGACTTTCTGCTCGTCTCCTATATCCAGCCTTTCGCGCGCTACAAATATCAGCAAATCCGTTTCGATGTGACATCCGGCGCCCTTGGCATCAAGATACCTGCCGGCGAGTTCATCGAAATCAGCGACGGCGTCACAATCCGGCTGGGGGAAATCAACGCCGAGACCCGTGACGCCCGCGAAATTTTCCTGGAGCGCGAGTCGCGCGATGGTGGGAAGACCGTCATCACCGCGCGCTACGGCTCAATTTCAACGACGCCGGAAATCACCTCGCTTCTCTTAAAGCTGCAGAACGGCCGACAGGTGATCATCAATGCGCTCGGCGACCGCATTCAGTCGCTGGATTTTGAAAGCTTCGATCTCGAAGTCGATTTGCCGGCAATCGGCGTTTTCCGAGAACGAGGCAGCGACGAACGCGAAGCGACGATCAACGAAATCGTGCGTTATCTGAGAACCCAGCCTCCAAATGCGGAATTGTGGCGTGACTATCAGGCGGGTCTTCACTGGCGCATCCTGCATCCGCTCACATTTCTTGTTCTGCCGATACTTGCTGTCGCCATGGGCGTCACCGGGCGTCGTCACGCCTCGAACCTGAAACCGGTGATCGGTGTCGCCATTCTCATCATCTATCACGAAGTGGTTGAGGAATGGGGCAAGGTGGTGGCGGCCAAGGGCGAGCTTTCCCCGCTGATCAGCATGTGGGGGATTTTCCTCATTTTTGCGCTGCTGTCGGCGTTTCTCTATAGCGGCTCCATCGATCAGGCGCGCACGACGAAAGTCATGGCGCGCCGGTCGACCGAAACGGTGCGCATCGCCGCGCCCGCAGCGGACGCCGCTGAATGAGCTACGCACGCAATATTCTCACCAATTATGTGGGGCGGATGTTTTTTGTCCGTTTTATCGGGCTTCTGATTTTTTTCGTCATCATTCTGCAGATGCTCGACCTCCTCAACCGGTCGAGCGACATTCTCGCCGCCGAAGGCGCGGGAACGGCGCAGATGCTGCGCTACATTTCCTTGCGGACGCCTCAGATCATCAGCCAGTTTACGCCTTTCGCTGCGCTCCTCGGGGTCGTTCTGACGCTTGCCGGGCTGTCGCATACAAGCGAGATCACGGTGATGCGCGCCGCCGGCATGTCGGTCAATCGGGTGCTTTTTCCCTTAGGCTTCGTCTGTGGCCTCATCACGCTGGCGCATTTCATTTTTCATGAAACGGTGACGGTTAGAGCCTCCGAGATGCTCGATTACTGGGAGGTCAATGACTACGCTGTCGATCTGCCCCCGGAAAGCGATGTCAGGACGGACATCCGCATTAATTACGACGGCGAGTTTATCGCCGCGGAAAGCGCGGCGCGCTATGGCGATGCGGTGGTGCTCACCGGCGTCACCATTTACGACATGGATGAAGGCCTCATCGACGAGGCGATCGAGGCGCGATCGGCTCGGTTCGAGGAAGGCGCCTGGCGCCTTTTTGGCGCGCGGGGCCTTAATGCGCTCACGCAGCAAGTCACAGCGACGGGAGAAGTGATCTGGACGAACAGTCTCGATCCGGAGCTCCTGTTCGCCATGACGCTTGAGCCAGGGCAGACAAGCCTGCCCGAGCTCGCCGCGAAAATTCGCCAGCTCAACAATGACCGGGCGGACACGCGCGGGCCCATGACGCAACTTCTCAGCCGTTTCTCAAAACCTATGGCGACCTTGGTCATGCCCCTTCTCGGCGCCATCGCCGGCTTCGGCGTGCATCGCCAGGGCGTGCTTCTGGCGCGCGCCGTAACCGGAGCGGCGCTGGGTTTCGGTTATTTCGTTGCGGAAAATCTGGCGCTCGCCTTCGGATCGTTGGGCGTCGTGCCGGCGATCATCGGGGCCTTTTTTCCCCTCGCCATTTTCATGGTGGTGGGATTTTCCATCATTCTCGCCATGGAGAATTAACCGCCCTCCCACCGGTTTAGCGCCTTGTCATCATTCGCGTTATGGTTGTATATGTCGCAATCTCAGGTTGTGATAATCGCAACCTTCTGCAAGCAAAGCTTTGAGAGACGGGAGACTCCATGGCCGGGCTGATCCTCAAACTGCGTCCTTACGAAGAGCTTATGATCAACGGGGTGCTCGTTGAAAATGGAGAGCGCAACACCCGGCTCCGGGTCAAAACCGAAGGCGCGCATATTTTACGCCTGAAGGACGCTCTCAAGCCTGAGGAGGCGACGACGCCTCTGAAGCGCGCCTATTACATCGCCCAACTCGCCGTCGCCGGCCAGATATCGACTGCGGAAGCCGGGACGATCCTTACCGAAGCGCTGCAATCGGCGCCCGACCTCAAACTCGATCCCGATCTGTCGGACTGCGTCGCCCGGCGCGATTTTTATCAGATCATGCGTTGTTTGCGCGATTTCGCCTTCGCCGACCGGACCGCGGCGGCAAACTAGTTTCCTGTCCCATAGGCTCTCCCGCCGCCTTGTGCGGGCGGGGCTTATGGCCCAAATAGCCCGCCATGGCGGAAACTGCGGATATCATCACTTTCGGCTGCCGGCTCAACGCCGCGGAGAGCGAAGCCATGCGCAAGCTTGCCGCCGGCGCAGGGCTCGCCGATGCTGTGATCGTCAACACCTGCGCCGTCACCAATGAGGCGGTGCGCTCGGCGCGCCAGCGCATCAGGCGCACGAAACGAGAGCGCCCAGACGCACGCATTATCGTCACCGGCTGCGCAGCGCAGACGGAGGCGGAAAGTTTCGCCAAGATGCCGGAAGTCGCCGCCGTGATCGGCAATCAGGAAAAGCTCAATGCAGCACAGTGGAAATTGCTGGCGGAGACGCCTCTCTTAGAAGATGGCGACATCATTCGCGTCAATGACATCATGTCGGCGCGCGAGACCGCTGGACACATGATCGACGGTTATGGCGACCGCTCCCGCGCGTTTTTGCAGATCCAGAATGGCTGCGACCATCGCTGCACCTTCTGCATCATCCCATACGGACGCGGTAATTCGCGTTCGGCGCCCGTCGCCCAAGTGATCGAGCAGGCCAAAAAGCTGGTCGATGCGGGCCATCGCGAACTCATCCTCACTGGCGTCGACATCACCTCCTGGGGCGCGGACATTGAGGGCGCGCCGCGGCTCGGCGCGCTTGTCGCCGCGATCCTCGAGGAGGTTCCGGACCTTTATCGCCTGCGGCTTTCCTCTATCGACGGCGCGGAGATCGATGACGAATTGTTCGAGCGCGTGACGGGCGATGACCGCATTGCGCCGCATCTCCATTTGTCGCTGCAGGCTGGCGACAACATGATCTTGAAGCGCATGAAGCGCCGCCATAGCCGCGAGCAGGCGATTGAGCTCTGCGCAAATGTTCGCGCCCGCAGGCCCGACGTTGCTTTCGGCGCCGACATCATCGCCGGCTTCCCGACGGAGACCGAAGAGATGTTCCAAAACAGCCTCGCTATCGTTGATGAGGCGAGGCTTTCCTATCTTCATGTCTTTCCGTTCTCGCCGCGTCAGGGAACGCCCGCGGCGCGCATGCCGCAATTGCCCCGCGATGAGGTGAAGTCCCGCGCCGCGCGCCTTCGCGCGAAAGGCGACGAGGCGGAAACGGCATTTCTGAGAGGGCTCGTCGGCCGGACCGAGGACGCCATCCTTGAAAGCGGCGGCCGGGCGCGCCTCGGCAATTTCGCGCCAGTGCTTGTTGCGGCGCCGGGCCGTGTCGGCGATATCGTCCGTATCCGCATCACCGGCCATGGCGATGGCGGCCTTATGGGCGAAGCCGCGTAACATATCAGGAAAGGCGAGGTCTCCGTTGGCAGGCAATTTCTTCTCCGGCATGTTCGGCAAAAAGAAACAGCAGGAAGCGCTGGAAGAAGAAGCCGCGTCCGCTGAAGAAGCGCCGCCTGAAGCGGACCAGGGCGGAGAAGAACCCCAGTCGCCGGCGCTCGCCATGCCGCAAGGCGCTGCGGCCCCGCTTCCGCCCGTCTCCGAGCCCGCGCCGGAGACCGAAAAGAAAAAGGGCTGGCTCACACGCCTGCGCGACGGCCTGTCGAAATCCTCCAACAAGCTCTCTGAAGGCGTCACCGCGATCTTCACCAAGAAGAAGCTCGACGACGAGACGCTGGACGAACTCACCGATCTTCTCATCACCGCCGACCTTGGCGTTCCCGCCGCGACCCGCATTACAACGGCCCTTGCGAAAGACAAGTTCGACAAAGCTGTCACCGACGAGGAGGTGCGTTCCGCGCTCGCAACGGAGGTGGCCGCGACGCTCGCGCCTCTTGAAAAGCCCCTTGCTGTCGACGGCGCGAAAAAGCCCCACATTCTTCTCATGGTCGGCGTCAACGGCGCCGGGAAAACGACGACCATCGGCAAGCTCGCGAAAAAATTCGCCGACGAGGGAAAATCGGTAATGCTCGCCGCGGGCGATACGTTCCGCGCCGCCGCCATCGAACAGCTTCAGGTCTGGGGGACGCGCACCGGCGCGCCCGTTATCGCGCGCGCGGTTGGCGCCGATGCGGCGGGACTCGCTTTCGATGCGGTGAAAGAGGCGAAAGAAAAGGGGGTCGATATCCTGATGATCGACACGGCGGGCCGTCTTCAGAACCGGCGCGAACTGATGGACGAACTCGCCAAGATCGTCCGCGTCATCAAAAAGCTCGACGAAACGGCGCCCCATGACGTGATTTTGACCCTCGACGCCACAGTGGGCCAGAATGCGCTGAGCCAGGCGCAGGCCTTCACCGAAATCGCCGGGGTTACGGGCATCGTCATGACCAAGCTCGACGGCACGGCGCGCGGCGGCGTTCTCGTCGCCCTTGCGGACAAATTCAAACTGCCCATTCATTTCATCGGCGTTGGCGAGGGCGTGGAGGATTTGCAAAACTTTAACGCCGACGCCTTTTCAAAGGCGCTCGCGGCGTCGCCGCCTGAGCCCCCTCAAAACTGACTCCAAGGAATTCGTGAATGACTGCTGAACCGCAAGCCAAGGGACAGAAACTCACCGGCGGCGCCAAATTTGCCGTCGACATGGGCCCGCTCGCGGTCTTCATGATCGCTTATTTTCTCGGCCGCCGGCTCGCGCCCGCGGTCGGCGGGCTTTTCGGCCAGGACTGGGCTATTGCTGAGGGTGAAGAGATGTATATCGCCATCGGCCTCTTCATGCCGGCGTTTCTCGTCGCCTTTGTCTATTCCGTCTGGAAAGAGCGTCGCGTGGCGCCCATGCTCATGGTCAGCGGCGTTATCATTACAGTCTTTGGCGGACTTACGCTCCTGCTCCACAACAAGATGTTTTTCTACATGAAGCCGACGCTCATCTACGCGTTGTTTTCTTCGCTGCTAATCGGCGGGATGGCGAGCGGACAGAATTTCCTGAAGACCCTGTTCGACGGCGCGCTGCATATGCCCGACACCGCCTGGCGCACGCTGACGAAACGCTATGCGATTTTCTTCATCGCGCTCGCCATCCTCAACGAAGTCGCCTGGCGCTGGCTTACACGCGATTGTGATCTCACTGGTGTGGCCGCCTGCGCCGGCGAAAAGCACTGGGTGAACCTGAAGGTCTTCGGCTTCACGATCATCAGCCTCGTTTTCACCGGCTTTCAGGCGCCCTTCATCGCCAAACATATGCCTGAGGAGAAACGGCCCGAAGACGAAAAGTCAGTCTCCTGAGAAGGTCACCTAAAGCCCGCCCCCTAAAGCCCATCGGCGGGATTGGAGAAGGGCGGAAAATCGCTGCGGTCTTTCGTTTCGCGATAATGCCGCAGGCCCCACCCCACGGACGGGAAAGCGAGATCGGGCCAGGGAATCTCCTCCCAGTCATAGAGTGCGACGGCCTCGCTTTCGGGGCCGGGGGCGATGTCCGGACGCACCAGCTTCGCCCGAAACATCAGTTGCACCTGCGAAATCCGCGGGATGGAATAGACCGCGAGCAGGCGCTCGATCTCGATATCGGCGCAAGCCTCTTCGCGCGCCTCGCGGGCGGCGCCGTCCTCGGCGGTCTCATGGAGTTCGAGATATCCGGCCGGCAGCGTCCAGTAGCCTTTGCGCGGTTCGATGGCGCGTTTGCAGAGGAGTATCTTTCCCTCCCATGCGACGACCGAGCCGACGACGATTTTCGGGTTTTTGTAATCCACGAATCCGCATGCGGCGCAGACGTCGCGCTCCATATTGTCGCCGGGCGGAACCATACGCTTGAACTGGGGTTCTTGTAGTGGCTTATTAGGCATTGTCCCTATCCTGACGATACTTGCAGCGTGATTCAAAAGGCCTATTTTCCGCATACGAAGGTATTGCATTTTGGCGTGTGGCGCGCGATATGCTACTCTCTAAGACAGACAGTCGAAACCGTCCGCATCGGGCGTAATCTTGAAGGCGCGGAAAACATGCGCCGGCGGCGCCGCCAGGATGCGGCGCAGCGAAAACAGGGCGGAGACATGATGCAAAAATTGTCGCTTGTCCCGGTTTTCCCGGATTGCGCTCAGGGCATCCGCCGTAAACGGAGCTTATCTTGATCGAAGCTAGCGCAAAACAGGGTTGCGGCGTTTCTTTCGCCTTTTAGAAGCCGAAAACGGAGAATAAAATGGCTTACTCATTGAAGAATTCACCGGGTCATCTGCTGCGCCGCGCGCAGCAATACGCCCACGATCTCTATTCCACCGAAGTCGGCGCCAACGGGCCGACGCCGCGCCAGTATGAGGTGCTTCACGTCGTCGCGCAGAACGCCGGCCTCAGCCAGACCGACCTCGTCCAGCAGACGGGAATCGACCGCTCGACCCTCGCCGACATGATTGCGCGCATGATGAAAAAGGGACTTCTCTCTCGCAAGCGCACCAAGGAAGACGCGCGCGCCAACGCCGTTTCCATCACGCCTGCCGGCAAGCGGATGCTCACCGCCGCTAATGCAAAAGTCGCCAAGGCCGAAAACGCAGCCCTGAACGTTCTGCCGAAAACACAGCAAGCTGCGTTCATGCGCTCCCTGCGCGCTTACGCCGAAGCCCTCGACAAGATGGCCGAAGGCGCGGCGACCCCGGCGAAGAAAACTGCCAAGAAAAAGACCACCGCCAAACGCAAGACGACAAAGCGCAAGACCACCAAAAAACGCGGCGCGAAACGCCGTTAATTTCCGCTCCTATTGAGATTATGAAACGCCGCCCTCGGGCGGCGTTTTTGTTTGGCGCGACTACCGCCTTCGGGGGGTGCGCCATTCGGCGTGGGGCGGAGGGCCGCCCGCGGCGACGGGCCGCGGGGCGTGGCCGCCCATGGAGATCATGCGGTCATACATGACGAGCGCTGCGGCAACCGAAAGGTTGACGCAAAACCGCGTCGGAATTTTTACGAGATGCGTGCAGAGCGCGCTCGCTTCGGGCGAGAGGCTCCCCTTTTCCGGGCCCAGGAGATATGCGGCGTTCAAGGGGTGGCGAAAACTCGGCAGATCGACCGCGCGGTCGTCGAGCTCGACGCCCACCAGGACGCAGCCCTTGGGCAGGCGCATGTCGGCGAGCGTCTCCCATTCATAAAGCGGCAGATGGGCATCGGATTTCGACGTGTCGGCGAGCTTCACTTCGCGGGCGTTGTGATGGGCGGCGATGGTGAAGGCGAAGCTCGCGTGAAAGGCGTGCGCAGTCCGGAGAACCGCGCCCAAATTCATCGCCTTCGATATGCGTTCCGATCCGACCCCGAAATAGCCGCGCATCCTTGGCCCCTTTGTCCTTTAAGGGCTCGCGCCTAAGCTGAAGGGGGCGCCCGGTCAAGTCGAGGTTCGAGCTCGGGTGCGTAGACCTGCGGACCCGTTTCGGGGCATGCTCCTCCTATGAGCGAAAGAAATAATACTCAGAACGGCGATACCCGCATCAAGTTCATGGTGATCGCCTCGGAGGCTCCGGAGGCGCGGCTCGCCGCGTTCTTTGCTGGCCGCCGCGCCCGCCGCTCCAATGCGCGCGTCACGCTGCTCGCTATCGTCGAGCCGCCGGAATTCGGCCACTGGGCGACGGTCGCGGAGACCATGCGCGCCGAGGCCTATGAGAAAGCCGAGAACATCCTTCGCGAGTTCGCCGCGGAAGTGAAAGCCCAATCGGGCGAAGACCCGGAAGAGGTCGTGCGCGAGGGCGTGCTCGTGGAAGAGCTTCGCAAGCTTATCGAAGAGGATCCGGCGATCTCCATTCTGGTGCTCGGCGCCTCCACCGAGGCGTCGGGACCGGGGCCGCTGGTGACGGCGCTCGCAAAAAATCCTGCGTATCTCGGCGCGCGGCCGATCCCGGTGACGGTGGTGCCGGGCGCCATGACGCGCGATGAATTGCGGCGGCTTGCAGGCTGATGGACGCTGAGAAGTTTCACCTGCCGGGAAAGCACTATTTCCTGTCGCATTCCGTCGGCGCGCAGCCCAAGGCGTGGGCGGATGCGGTTGCGCAAGGTTACGCCGCCCCATGGCGCACCGAAGGTTTCAATGTCTGGGATCCGTGGTTTGAGACGCTGGAGCGCTTCAAACAGGGACTCGCGCCGATCATCGGCGCGCGCCCGCAAGACATTTGTCCACAGGCGAATGTTTCGAGCGGCGTTTCGAAAATTCTCTTCTCCCTGCCGGAACGCAAGGGCCGCACTAAGATCGTTCTGACCGAAGATGCCTTCCCCACGGTGGGGTTTGCGCTGGCGCAGGGGGAGCGCCTTGGATATGAGCTTGAGTTTATCTCGGGCGGCGAGCGTCTGGCCGATCCGGATGCGTGGACCCGCGCTTTCTCCGACGACGTGCAGCTCGTCGTTCCCATGCAGGTCTACTCGAATTCCTCTGTGCTGGCGCCGGTGGCGGAGATCGCAAAAAGAGCCCGCGCCGCGGGCGTTTTCTCGCTCATTGACGCGGCGCAGGCGGCGGGGGCGGTTCCCTTGAGACTCGACGAATGGCGGCCTGATTTTGCGGTAGGAACCTCGCTCAAATATCTCTGCGGCGGCGCGGGCGCCGCATGGCTGTGGGCCGATCCCGAAACGGCGAAGACTTGCAAGCCTCTCGATGTGGGCTGGTTTTCCCATGCCGAACCTTTTGAATTCGATATTCATCGTTTTGAATATGCAGAGGACGCGGCGCGCTTCACTGGCGGCACGCCGTCGATTGCGCCTTTCGCCGGCGCCGCAGCGGCCCATGAGGTCATCAACGCCCATGGCGTCGATGCGATCTACGCGCATAATCAGCGTCTGTTGTCTCGCTTGTTCGAGGCCCTGCCGCAGGGCGCGTTTCTATCATCGACAAGTCAGGGCGCACGCGGTTCCGGCGCGCTCATCAAGGTGCGCGATTACGATGCGGCGGCGGCTGCTTTAGCCAAAGCCGGCATCGGTCACGACACGCGTCTCGGCGCGGTCAGGATTTCGGTTCATCTTTACAATGACGAAAACGATATCGACGCGCTTGTTGCGGCCGTGGGCCCGCACCTTTGAGGTCTGCCCCAATAACGGGAAAAACACCCCAAAAGGGCGAATTCTTTCATATTTCCCAGTGTTGGTGAATAGTTATCCCCCACCTCTCCGGCGGCATTATGATCAAAAACAGTCCGGACGACGGAGAGGCGGTGAGCGCTGCCGTAACTCATCGGTCCGGATCGCGGCGCGCAAGAGGAAAGGCCTGCAATTACGGAGGGCGTTTCCTGTTGGCCGGTCGCAGCGCCCGGGCTTTCTGACGGCATTTCAACGCCGGCGCCTAAGAAACGTCAGCGGTCGTCATTACGGCCGGGCCCGCCGACGCTGTAGAACGCCGCCTGCGCGGGACGCGATGCGTCCATGTGCTGATGCCAAGCGACGAGGATGTTTCGCGTTCCGCGCGCCTCTCCACTTTATGCGTTCGGGCTCCGCTGAGCCGCGGCGGCGATAAGGCGTATGCAGAGGATCTATAGATCGAACTTCAGCGACACCGGGGCGTGATCGGACGGCTTTTCCCAGCCGCGCGCATCGTCATGAATCTTGAAAGCCTCGCGGCCCAGCGACAATGCCGGTTTTTTAAGGGCCGGGCTGACCCAGATATGGTCGAGACGACGGCCGCGGTTCGACGCGCGCCAGTCCTTCGCGCGATAGGACCACCATGTATAGAGTTTTTCCGGCTCCGGGATCAGCTCGCGCGCCACGTCGATCCAGCCATGAGAGGCAATGACGGCGTTCAGTTTCTCAACTTCAACAGGCGTGTGAGAAACCACTTTCAAAAGCTGCTTATGCGACCAGACGTCATGTTCCTTCGGCGCCACATTGAGATCGCCAACCAGCACCGCCTTCGAGCGGGGGCCAAGGTCGCTGAACCAGCCCGCCATCTCGTCGAGAAAATCGAGTTTGTGGGCAAACTTGTCGTTGATCTTCGGATCCGGTTCGTCGCCGCCTGCCGGCACATAAAAATTATGGATGCGCACGCCGCCCGCAATGCTCGCCGCGATGTGGCGGCAATCGCCCTTTTCGCAAAAGCCGCGCACTTCGACATTCTTGAGCGGCAGCCGCGAAACGATAGCGACGCCGTGATAGCCCGCCTGACCGGAAATCGCCTGATGTTCATAGCCCGCTTCGCGCAGCGCTTTCGTGGGGAAATTATCTTCAAGGCATTTGATTTCCTGAAGGCACAAGACGTCGGGCACCTCCTCTTTCAGAAAGCGATTGACGAGATCGATCCGCAGGCGGACGGAATTGATGTTCCAGGTGGCGATTTTCATTGGGCGGATATATCTGGGGGCGTGCTGGCGGGACGGGGCATAAGGGTCCGATAGGGGCGGGGCGCTGGAGCGTCAAGGCTTGCATATAGGGCCGCATTCTCATGCGCCAACCGCAGGCCAATTGCCGCGAGGAGCGGAGCGGCGTAGGAGCGGCGATCGATGGAGACCCTCGCGCATTTTTTACCGGAGGCCGTCCCCCTGTGGGCCGCAGGGCTGGTTGTCTTCGCGAGCTTTTTCACCGCTGCGATTACCGCCGCCTTCGGGCTCGGCGGCGGGCTGGCGCTCCTCGCGGTCATGAGCGCGGTTTTCCCCGCCGCGTCCGTTGTGCCGGTCCATGGCGCGGCGCAGGCCGGGGCCAACGCCGGGCGGTTCTATCTCCAGCGCAAGGAAGTCGTGTGGGGGATCGTCCTCTGGTTCAGCCTCGGCGGGCTCATCGGGGCTGCCCTCGGCGGCCGGCTCGCGGTTGAAACACCGGTCTGGCTGCTGCGCGGAGGCGTTGGGGCTTTCGTCATCTGGACCCTTTGGGGGCCGAAACCGAAACGCTTCGCGCCCGGCAAGACGACCTATTTCGTCGTGGGCGTCGTTACAGGCTTTCTCACCATGTTTTTCAGCGCCACCGGGCCAATCGTCGCCGCGATGCTGTCGGCGACGGCGCTCGGCCGGCTCAACATCGTCGCCACCCACGCCGCGGCGATGGTGATCCAGCACATCATGAAGATTGCGGCCTTCGGCCTTCTCGGCTTCGCCTATGGGGAATGGGCCTGGCTCCTAGCCGCCATTCTCATTTCCGGTTTCGCTGGAACCTATGTGGGCACGCATTATCTGCGGGAGATGCCGGAAGAGACGTTCCGCAAGGGATTTCGCACCATCCTGACGGCGGTGGCGGTCTATCTCATCGGCGCCGCGCTCGCGGAGCTCGTTAGAACAGGTTGAAGGACGAGCCGGTGATGGAGACTGGCCAGCGGCCGAATTCGAACAGGCGAAACTTCGCCGCCAGCGGGTGGTTTTCGGCGTCGAAATCACTGTCGGCGGCGGCGATCAGGGCAAGCGCCGCGCCATTGGCGGCCTGAACGGCGGCGCCGACGCAGAGCGTCTTGATCTGCTCGTCGTCGAGATCGCTTAAGTAGGAGACCTCTTCGACTGCGTCTTTGGCGGGCTCCGAGACCTTCTCGGCGATCAGCGCCATGCCGATCCGGAGCGCGTCCTCGGAGAGGAGGTCGAGCGCCCGTCCCGTCAGATCGGCGCGCAGGGACTCCTCGGCCTCCCAGGCGGGACTCTGCCAATCAAGGCTTTCGGCGACCGCCGCGGCGTCGCCCCAATCCATTAACATGGCGATCTCGGCGTCGGGAAAGCCGAGCCCCGAGCAATAATCTTCGGCGGCGGCCCTCCCGCCGGGCGTCAGCGGCTCGCCGATATTGGCGAACCACGGAATGCGGTCGAGAGAGCGGGCGAAGCGGGACAGGCGCGCGAGGCCCGGAAGCTCCCGTTCCAGCGCTTCGAGGTCAGTTTCGTCCATGAAAAGGTCCTTGCGGCATTTGGCCTATGTAGGCTTTCAAACGGCCCTTGTCAGGGCGCCGCGAGCGCCAAGAAAAAGGCGTCCGACCTTAAAGATCGGACGCCAAGCTGCGCTGTTGCGCCTACGCCGGGAGGGGATATTCCGGCGACGCGACTGGCTCGTCAGGCCTGCAAGCGGGGGGGCAACGCCGGCCCGACATCTAGTGCCCATCGCGTAGTGTTACATTAACGCATCAGCGACCATTTTTTCAATAGGAGAGCGAAAAAAAACTTGCGTGTGACACTGTTACAAAATGGCAAACTGTTGCGGCGCGATATGATCAGCGGTCAAGAAAGCGGCCGCCCGCTTCGGGTGCGGCAAAGAGACTGTTGGCGAGCCGCTCGCCGTAAACGACATTCTCGAGCGTGACGACGGTGATCCCGCCCTGCAGATCGCGCACGATCCAGCGACGCAGTTTCAGGTCCGGGGCATCGGCGATGACCGTCAGTTCGCCTTCGGTTTCTTCATCGTCTGACGCGAAGGTGACGGCGATCGTATCGACGCCGCGATCGACGGCGACAATACGCGCATCGTCACGATCGATTTTTTTCTGCAACAGAAATTTCAACGGGGTTTTACCGGCAGGATAAGAATCCGTCGTTTCGAGTTCCTCGTCGCGCACATAGACCATGCCGCCATTGGCGACGATCAACAGCGGCGCCGGCGGCTCATAGTCGAAGCGAAGAAGACCCGGCCGTCGAAGATAGAACTTGCCTTCCGAGACGGCGCCCGAGGGCGCGACCTGGGTGAACTCGCCCTGCAGCGTGTCGAGCCCTTCGAGCCAGGCAATCAGCTTTTCAACAACCGCTTCGTCGCTTTCGCCGTAAAAGGCGAGGGGGCCTTCATATTCGTCCTGAAGGTCAGTGCTGACCGCGTCGGCGCCGGGCTCGGCGGTTTTGACGGCAGGCTTCGCCACATCTTCAGCGCGGATTTCGTCAACCGAAGCCGTTTCTGCCGCCTTTATATCAGCTTGAGCCAGCACGATTTCTTGCGCAGGACGGGCGGCCATGGCGCCGTCGAGGCACATCAGTGTAATGGCGGACAAAACGGCAAGGCTCATCGGGGGCTCCGGTGTTTCTTCATGCTCTATCTAGGCAAGGCCCGTGTTCAAAGGAAGCTGCGATTATGGCGATGAAAAGGCGAGCCCACACAAATTCGTTATTTCAGAAGCGCGTAAGGTCCGCCCCGCTCCAGCGCGCGGCGGTAAGCGGGCCGGGACTGAAAGCGCATCAGATAGGCGGCGATGTTCGGATAACCGTCGCTTTTGCCTCGCGACGAAAACGCCTCTACGGGAAAGCTCATGATGATGTCCGCCGCAGTGATGTCGCCGCCGGCGAGCCATGGAGAGTTGGCGAGGGCGGCTTCTAGAAAATCATACTGCGCCTTCATGGTGTGATCGAGATAGCCTTCGCGGATTGAATTTGCGATTTTCTTTGCGATGGGTTTTGCAAAGAAGGGCATGGGCGCCGCTTCGATGCGATTGACGAAAAGCGTGAACACCAGCGGCGGCATGTAGGTTCCTTCCGCCGCATGCAGCCAGTAACGGTATTTGTCGAAGGCGGGCGTTCCGGCCTGGGGCCGCAATTTGCCCGGGCCATAGGCGTCGAGAATATGTTCGATCATGGCGCCGGTTTCGGCGAAGACTTTTCCGTTGTCTTCGATCACCGGCGACTTGCCGAGCGGATGAACGGCTTTCAGTTCCGGCGGCGCGAGATTGGTTTTCTCGTCCCGCTTGTAATGTTTGATGTCATAGGGAACGCCCAGTTCCTCGAGCAGCCACAGAATGCGCTGCGAGCGGGAGTTCTCGAGATGATGGACTATCAGCATAAGGAATATTCCTAGTAAAGCGTTCCGAGGGCTTCTTTTGTGAAGGTCTTAAGCTCGTCTTTGCGTCCGTCGCGGATTTTCACCGCCCAGTCCGGGTCCTGCAACAAGGCGCGCCCGACGGCGATGAGGTCGAACTCCTCACGCTCCATCATTTCCACAAGCCGGTCGAGGCTAGCGGGTTCGGAACTTTCGCCCGCATAGGCCGCAGTGAACTCGCCGGAAAGCCCCACGGAGCCGACGGAAATCGCCGGTTTACCAGTGAGTTTCTTGGCCCAGCCCGCATCGTTGAGCGCAGAACCTTCAAAGGCCGACTCCCAGAAACGCCGCTGCGACAGATGGAAAATATCGATCCCGGCCTCAACCAGCGGCGTCAGCCAATGTTCCATTTCCTGCGGAGTCTTCGCGTTCTTGGCGGCGAAGTCCTGCTGCTTCCATTGGGAGAGACGGATGATCAGCGGATAGTCCGCGCCGACTTTCTCACGCGTGCGGCGGATGATCTCGGCTGCGAAGCGCGTACGGCCTTGCCAATCGCCGCCCCATTTGTCGTTGCGCAGGTTCGTCTGATCCCAGAAGAAGCTGTCGATGAGATAGGAATGGGCGCCGTGAAACTCGATGGCGTCGAATCCGATTTCCTTCGCGGCGACGGCGGCGTCGACAAACTCGGTGATCGCGGTCTCGATTTCCGCTTCGGTCATCGGCTCCCACAGCGCCTTGCCGGCAACCTTGATCCCCGACGCCGACCAGGACGGAACGTCAGGATGCGCCGTCTTGGCCGGGTTGCGGTAAGGTCCTTCATGCCAGAGCTGGATGCCGATCTTGCCGCCCGCTTCGTGAACGCCGTCGACGACCTTTTTCCAGCCGTCTTTCGCAGCGTCCGTCACGATGTTCGGGACATTCGGCGTGCCGGTGGCTGTAGTCTCGTTGGTGGAGACGCCTTCGGTCAGGATCAGCCCCACATCGCCTTCGGCGCGGCGGCGGTAATAAGCGGCGACATCCTCGCCCGGAACGTTGCCCGGCGAAAAGCTCCGCGTCATGGGCGCCATGACTATGCGGTTATTGAGGGAGAGATTGTCGAAGCGGACAGGTTCGAAAAGGATGCGCGTGTCGGTCATGATCTCTTTCTGCGTAATTATCTGAGCAGCCGAACATATACTGGGCGGGAGGCCAAAAGACACGGATGCATCGCAGTGATGTGAGAATCCGGTTGGCCCGGCGCGGCCGGGCGTGTAGACGGCCCCCATGAAATTCCTCGATCGCGCGAAAATCTACATTCAAAGCGGCGCCGGCGGCGCCGGGTGCCTGTCGTTCCGGCGCGAGAAATTCGTCGAGTTCGGCGGACCCAATGGCGGCGACGGCGGCGCGGGCGGCCACGTCTGGGCCGAGGCGGTCGAGAACCTCAACACGCTGATCGACTATCGCTACCAGCAGCATTTCAAGGCGAAGGGCGGCCGTCCCGGTGAAGGCTCGAACCGCACCGGCGCTTCCGGCGACGATCTCGTCATCAAGGTGCCAGTCGGGACCCAGATTTTCGAGGAAGACGAGGAAACCCTGATCGCCGATCTCGATGAGCCGGGCGAGCGCGTGCTTCTCGCCAAGGGCGGCAATGGGGGTTTCGGCAACGCGCATTTCAAGACCTCAACGAACCAGGCGCCGCGCCGGGCCAATCCCGGCCAGCCGGGCGAGCAACGCACCATCTGGCTGCGCCTGAAACTGATCGCCGATATCGGGCTCGTCGGACTGCCGAACGCGGGCAAGTCGACATTCCTCGCCGCCGTCTCCGCCGCGAAGCCGAAGATCGCCGACTATCCGTTTACAACGCTGCATCCCAATCTCGGCGTTGTGCGCGTGGGCGAGGGGCAGAGTTTCGTCCTCGCGGATATTCCGGGTCTCATCGAAGGCGCCCATGAAGGCGCGGGGATCGGCGACCGCTTCCTAGGGCATGTAGAGCGTTGCGCGGCGCTGCTCCATCTCGTCGATGGAACGCAGGAAGATGTCGCCGGCGCATGGCGCACAGTGCGCGGCGAGCTTGAGGCCTATGGCGAAGAGCTTGCGAAAAAGCGGGAAATCGTTGCGCTCAACAAGATCGACGCGCTGACGCCGGAAGAAATTGAAGAACGCAAAGCCGCGCTCAGCGAAGCCTCAGGCGCCGATGTGCAGCTCATTTCCGGCGCAACCGGCAAAGGCATGCAGGCGATGTTGCACAAGCTGATGGCGCTCGCCGCCGCCGCGCGGGGCGAACAGATAAAGCCGGCAGAGGTTGAGCCCGAAGACGATCACTGGACGCCGTAACGGTTCTTTGATCGCGCTCGCCGGTTGGATTCCCTGCGCACCCCCGCTAAGTAAGGCCCGCCGCAGTCGGGGATGGTCCTTGCCGCCAAGCCAGAAGACAGAGCGCCGCCGCATTGGATTGCTGGGTGGGTCGTTCAATCCTCCGCATCAGGGCCACCGCGAGATTTCTCTCGCGGCGCTGGAACGGCTGGGGCTCGACGCCGTCTGGTGGCTGGTGACGCCCGGCAACCCGTTGAAAGACCCGAAGATTTACGCCGGCTATGACGACCGGCTGCGGCTCGCGCGGATCGTCGCCAATCATCCAGACATCGTCGTCAGCGATTTCGAACGCCGCCGGGGCCTCCAATACACCGCCGAAACCCTCGACGCACTGCAGGCTATCAATCCCAACGCCGCCTTTGTCTGGCTCATGGGGGCTGACGGGCTGACAAATTTTCACCGCTGGAAGGACTGGCGGCATATCGCCGAAACCGTGCCGATGGCGGTTTTCAATCGCCCCGGCCATGGCGAGGAAGCCCTCGCCAGCGAAGCCGCGAAAGAATTCGCGCCCTTCCGCATAAATTCTGACGACGCCATGTCGCTCAGTGAAACTGTGCCGCCCGCCTGGGTGTTCTTCGCGGATACGGAGAACCCCCTTTCTTCAACCACGATCCGGAGCAGAAAAATCAGCCACTCACTGACCATAGACCGTCCCGACGACCTTATCGCGCCTTGCGGGGCGCTCGCCTTTTTTCTCGATCTTCATCCCGATCTCGGCGATTTCCGCGCCGACGTGATCGAGGGGCTCTCCAAATTGCAGAAGTCGATCTCGCCGAAATATTTCTATGACGAGACTGGCTCGAAACTGTTCGATCAAATCACGGAGCTTGAGGAATATTATCCGACCCGCACGGAACGAAAGGTTTTCGAGGAAAACGCCGGCGAGATCACAACCGCCATCGGTCCGAACGCGGCGATTTTCGAATACGGCTCCGGGTCCAGTGAAAAAATCGAGTGGCTGGTCAAAGGGCTGAAAGACCCCGCCGCCTATGTGGCCATGGACATTTCCCGCGACCATCTTCTCGAAAGCGCGTCAGCAATGGCGGAGGTCCTGCCGATCCCGGTGGCTGCGGTCTGCGCCGATTTTCATTCGCCCATCACCCTTCCAAAAGGCGTTCTGCCGCCGTCGGATCAGTGGCTCGGATATTTTCCGGGCTCCACCATCGGCAACATGACGCGCGATGCGGCGAAAAACTTTTTAACGCGCGCGGCGGAAACGCTGGGAGAAGGGTCGCAGTTTCTTGTGGGGTTCGACCTTGTCAAGGACAAGAACATTCTGGAGGCGGCCTATAATGACACGCGCGGCGTTACGGCGGCGTTCAATATGAACCTCCTTAGGCGGATGAAATCGGAACTCGGCGCCAAGCTCGACCCCGACGATTTCGAGCATCATGCGTTCTACAATGAAGACGAAGACCGCATCGAGATGCACCTGCGCGCAGTGCGCCCGACGGTCATCGAACTCGATGGGCGCGAGTTTCCGTTCGAGGCGGGGGAGACCCTGCACACGGAAAACTCCCACAAATTCACCCTCGAAAAATTCGAGGCGCTGGTTAACCAAACCCCCTGGCGCCTTGAGAAATCATGGACCGACCGGAAAGGCTGGTTCGCCGCGTGCCTTTTGGGCCACAGATAATTTGCGCCCCGCCGGTTGGAGCCGGCGGGAAACGCCCTTATATTTGAAATACGGGAAGGGTCCCGCGCAGCGCATGGAGAGCGGAGCTGAACGCACAGCAAGGCGCCGCGGCCGCCGGCAAGGCCGCACTGGGTCTGGTGTCGAACCAGACCGGTCTGGATCAGGGAGCGGAAGACGCGTTATCGCGCCTGAGTCCCGAAGAACGCAGCCAGACGATTTTGTCCCTAATCCTGCAGGAACTTGATGACGACAAGGCGGAAAATGTCGTGACCATCCCGCTTGCGGGCAAGTCAGACATTGCGGACGCCATGGTCATCGCCTCGGGCCGTTCTGCGCGCCATGTGGGCGCCATGGCGGACAAAGTGTTGCGTCGTCTCAAAGACGCCGGCCTCGGCCGCGCCCGGATCGAAGGCAAGACCGCCTGCGACTGGGTGCTGATCGATGCGGAAGACGTGATCGTTCATCTCTTCCGTCCGGAAGTGCGCGACTTCTACAATCTCGAGCGCGTCTGGTCGGAAGCGGCGCACGCGCCCTCCAAGTCTGACGCCTGAGCGTAATCTAAGGAAGTCCGCCTATGCGGCTCGTGATCGCCGCAATCGGCAAAATGCGCGGCGGCCCGGAAGCGGCGCTCGTTGAGGATTATCTTGATCGAGCGCGCGGCTTCGGCCGCCGCATTGGTTTTCCGGATGTCGCCTTGCAGGAATTCGAAGCGCCGAGAGCGCTATCCGGCGATGCGCTGAAACAGCGTGAAGCCGAGTTCCTTCTCGGGGCCGCCCCTTCCGGCGCCAAACTCTTCGCGCTCGATGAGCGTGGGGAAAATATTTCCAGCGAAAAATTCGCAGGCCTATTGGAGCGATTGCGTGATGACGGCGCCCCGGCGGCGGCGTTTCTGATCGGCGGCGCAGACGGCCATGACGCCGCCTTGCGGGAAAAAGCCGATCATATCATCTCATTTGGAAAAGCTACCTGGCCCCACATGCTTGTCAGGGCGATGCTGGCGGAGCAACTATACCGCTCCATGACCATCCTTTCCGGCCACCCCTATCATCGTTCATGACGCTTCGGCTTTTCCTTGTCGCTCTCGCGTTCCTCGCGCCGCATGCCGCGCGCGGGCAGGTCGATCCCGATGAGCTGAAAGCCGTTGAACAACAATTGAAGGAGCGCGCCGAGGAGGAAAAGCGCCTCAGGAACGAAGCCGCCGCCAAACAGCGCGAGGTTGCCGCGCTACGCAACAGCATGATCGAGACGGCGAATTCCATTCAGGACTCGGAGCGCAAGATCGCCGGTCTCGAAGATTCCATCGATGAGCTTGAAGCGGAAAAGGCCGAAGCCGAACGGGCGCTGAAAAAGGAAAGCGAGAATCTGTCGGATGTTCTCGCGGCGCTGCAGTCGCTGGAAATGTCTCGTCCGCCTGCGCTGCTCGTCAACCCGGAAGACGCCAACGAGGCGGCGCGCGCCGCGATGCTTCTTTCCGACGCCGCGCCGGAAGTCGAAGCCCGTGCGGCGCGGTTGCGCGCGGCGATCGAGCGCCTTGCCGAGCTTGCGGCCGAACTCGACCGCGACCGCAAAAGCTTCGCCCGTGAAAACGATGCGCTCGCCGCCCGCCGTGACGTGCTCGCTGAGCTACTTGCCAAAAAGGAAGAGGAGCGCGACGTCGCCCAGGCGCTCGCGGCTTCGGCGCAGAGAGAAACGGCGCGGATCGCCGCCCAGGCCTCGACCCTGCGCGAGGTGATCGAACGGCTCTCGCGCCTCGCCCATCTCATTACGCCCCGGATCAAGCCTGCGCCGCCCCAGCGCGTAGCGCCGGAGCCGACCTCCACTCCGAACCTGCCGAGCATCAAGCGCGCCGAACCGGAGCCGGTCATCACCGCAAAAGCCTTCGCGGACGCGCTTGGCGTCCTGCGGGCGCCGGTCGCGGGAAGGTTAACAGGAGATTTCGGCAAACCCCGGCCGGAAGGCGGAATTTTTGAAGGACTCCGTTTTTCCGTTCGGGATCAAGCTATTGTGACCGCGCCTTTCGAGGGGCGGGTCCGATTTGCGCAGAATTGGGAGCCGGTCGGAAACATGATCGTTCTGGACGTCGGGGAAGGCTACCATATATTGTTAGTAGGCGTTGGCCGTATCTTCGTTGAGGAGAACCAGAAAATCGCCGCCGGAGAGCCGGTGGCGGAAATGGCCGGCGGGGGCGCGACTTTGGATCTCGAGATCCGCAAAAATGGAGAGCCTGTTAACCCGGCGTTGTGGCTCTCCCGCAAAACTATGGAAAGCCTGCGCTGAAGGCGGGCAAAGCAAGGTGTAGATTATCAATGGTCAAAAGCCCTAAATCCGCTCTTCGTTCCTCGACCGTCCATTCGCGCGGCAAGCGCTATTCCGGGGGCGCGTTGGTTGCCGCGGCCTGCGGCGGCGCGCTCGTTTTCGGCGTTCTTTCGAGCGCGGTCTTCGCAAGAGCGGCGATTTCCGCCGACACGTTCCGCCAGCTCGACCTCTTCGGCGAGGTCTTTGAGCAGGTGCATGAGAATTACGTCGAGAACCCGGTGGACGCCGATCTCATCGAAGGTGCGATTAACGGCATGCTCGACACGCTCGACCCGCATTCGAGCTATCTCACCGCTGAAGATTTTCAGACCATGCAGGAGCAGACCCGCGGTTCTTTCGCCGGTCTCGGCATTCAGGTCCAGATGGACAATGAGGGCCCCGATAAAGGCTATGTGAAAGTCGTCAGCCCCATCGACGATACGCCCGCGGCGCGCGCCGGCATGCAGAGCGGCGACTTGATCGTCGAGATCAACGGCGAAGACGTTTACGGCATGTCCCTCGACGAGGCGATTTCGAAACTCAAAGGCGAGAAGGGCACCAAGATCGACATCGCGGTGGTGCGTGATCGCGAAAAAGAGCCGTTCGATCTTACTCTCGTGCGCGACATCGTCACGGTGCAGTCGGTGACGGGCTGCGCCATCGGCGCCCTGCCGCTCAGCCGCCAGACCCAGCGCGATTGCGCGCAAGGGAAAGGCAAAGGCGATTTCGGCTATATCCGCATCTCGAACTTCTCGGAACAGACCCGCGACGGCCTGTTGAACACGCTCAAAGGCTTTGAAAAAGACATCCCCGGCGGTCCGAAGGGGCTGATCCTCGATCTGCGCTCCAACCCGGGCGGGCTCCTCGATCAGGCCGTGGCGGTCTCCGACGCGTTCCTCAATGGCGGCGAAATCGTCTCCACCAAAGGCCGCCGTCCGCGCGACACCATGCGTGAAATGGGAACGCCCGGCGACAAGCTGAACGGCAAGCCGATCATCGTTCTCATCAATGGCGGATCGGCCTCGGCTTCTGAAATCGTCGCCGGCGCGTTGCAGGACCGCAATCGCGCGCTCCTCCTCGGCACAAAGTCTTTCGGCAAGGGCTCGGTGCAGACCGTCATTCCGCTGCAGAACGGGCTTCAGGGCGCCCTGCGCCTGACGACCCAGCGTTATTACACGCCCTCTGGCCGCTCCATTCAGGCCCATGGCATCGATCCCGACATCGCAATGCCGGTGATCTATCCGGGCCAGGACGAACTGGGCGAGCGCCCGGGCGAGAAAGATCTGCCGAACGCGCTCGATGTCGCCGAAACCGACGATGAGGCGGAAGGCGAAGAGGCCGTCGCTGAAGGCCCGAAAGTCGAGCCGTTCCTGTGCTCCTTCGAAGCGGGCACGGAAGAAGGCGACAAGATCCCGGTCGATTGCCAGCTTCGCCGCGCGCTCGAAATTCTCGCTGACGCCTCGGCCTACCGCCAGGCGCTCGCGGACGCGGGCGCTGCGCGCTCGGAAGAGGCGTCCGCGCACTAGCCGAACATTATAGAATTCAGCAGCGATTCGGGGCCCTTTTGGGCCCCGTTTTCGTTTGGTTAACCCTATTTTCCCTAATTTGGCGTGTTGAACGCCGCCCCATGCCGGGCGCGGCGTCATAACGCGCGCGGAAATCCCGCTGGCAGAAATGAAGGGCCCATGCCTCGCCGCAGACGAATGAAAGCGCCGGTTTTGAGCCGTCTTGCCTGGGCGTGGCTCGGGTCGGTTGCGCTTTTCGCCGGCGCCGGGGGCGCGATCTTCTATTTCGCGCAGAGCGGCGAAGGGCCGGGACGCATCGCTTTGCCTGTGAACGGGATCGAACTTTTCGCACGCGCGCCGACGCCTGCTCCCGGCACGGAGGAGCGCATCGCGGCGCCGGCCCTGCGCGAGGCGCCGTCCGGCGGCCCGCAACTCGCCGAAATGAACCCAAGCGCGGAGACGGAAGAAACGGAAGACGGCCTCGTCCTCATCTATCCCGGCGAAAACGATCTTTATGCGGAGAATGAAAACGAGCTTCTCTATGAAGAGGAGTTTCCCGAGGGCGAGTATGACGATGTCGCTTACAGCGCGGACGATGTGATCATCACCATCCCCGGCGCGAAAGCAAAACCCGTCGTCGCCGCCTCGCTGACGCGCGCCGTAACGCCTATTCCTGATCCCGACAGCGCGCTCCTGCGGTCGACGGCGCTCGGCAAGGCGCCGCGCATCGCCCCCGATGGCAGAAAAGCGGTCAGTTACTATGCGAGGAGCTTTGACGGCCCGCGCACGAAACCGCGCGTCGCAGTGATTGTCGGCGGCCTCGGCCTCAACACGGCGGTCACCGAACGCGCCATCGACGATCTCCCGCCGGAAGTGTCGCTCTCCTTCGCGCCTTACGCCAAAAACCTCGATTTCTGGACCAAGAAAGCCCGCGACGCCGGCCATGAAGTGCTGATCGAGCTTCCCATGGAAGGCTACGGCGCCAATGCGGAGGCGCTGGGCGCCGCGGCGCTCCTCACTTCGCGCGGCGCGGAAGAAAACCTTCAGCGTCTCGACTGGCTGATGTCGCGTTTCGGCGGCTATTTCGCGGCGACCAATTATATGGGCGCGAAATTCTCCGCCGATGCAGCGGCCATGGCGCCGGTGCTTGAAAAGCTGCGCGTCGCCGGCGTCGGCTATGTGGACGATACGGGGGCCGCCGCGCGCGCCGCGGGCGGGCTCCCCCTCGCCACGGTGACGCGCATGATCCCCGCGGCCGCCGATGACGCCGACCGGCGCAGCGTCCGGCGCGAGCTCGCGGCGCTCGAACAGATCGCCGAACGCGACGGCATGGCGCTCGGAAAGACCTACGCTTACGCCGCGACCATCGACGAAATCGCCGACTGGGCGAAAACCCTGGAGAAAAAGGGCGTCGCTCATGCGCCCGCCTCGGCGCTCTTGCGGACCGCGGCGCCTACTCGGTAAGGGAGGGCAGGCAAGGGGAACCGCCCTTACCCGAACCCGAAAGCGCCCATGAGCCAGAAAGACCTTTTCAAATTCTTCCGCCCCAATGTGGGCGTCGCCCTTTTCAACGCGAAAGGGAAAGTCTTTTACGGCCGCCGGGTCGGCGATTTTTCCGATCTGGGGCAGGAGCCGGAGAACTATCGCTGGCAGATGCCGCAAGGGGGCGTCGATCCGGAGGAAGACATCGCCGCCGCAGCCTTTCGCGAGCTGAAAGAAGAAACCGGCGTTTCCTCCGCGACGCTTCTGTGCCTGACGCCCGGCTGGCTCGCCTATGATTTTCCCGCCGATTACAAAAAGAAAAACTGGAAGGGCCAGCGCCAGAAATGGGCGGCGATGCTCTTCACCGGCGACGATGACGAGATCGATCTCGAGGCCGACGATCATCAGGAATTTGACGACTGGCGCTGGGGCGAGCTGGAAGAGGCGCCCTCGCTGATCGTGCCGTTCAAGCGCCATGTGTACGAGGATATCGTCGAGGGCTTCCGGCCGCTGCGCGATTTCCTGCGCGCGCGAAAATAAATGACACACGCGCCCGACTTTCTTCTCGACCGTCTCCTCTACCGCGACGGGCTGATGCTGGTGATCGACAAGCCTGCCGGTTTGCCGGTGCATGCGGGGCCGGGTGGTGGCGACAATCTCGAAAACTATTTCGCGGCGCTGCGTTTCGGCCTGCCGCGCGATCCGGCGCTGGCCCATCGCCTCGACCGTGACACCTCGGGCTGTCTGGTGCTGGGCCGCCATCCGAAAGCGCTAAGAAAACTCGGCAAGCTGTTCTCCGATGGCAAAATCGAGAAAACTTATTGGGCGATTACGAAAGGCGTTCCCGAAAAACTGTCGGGGACCGTCGATGCGCCTTTGAAGAAAGAAACCCGCGGGTCCGGCTGGCGCGTGGTCATCGCCGACGACGGGCAACAAGCCGTCACCACCTATCGCACGCTGGCGAGCAAAGACGGCCTCGCCTTCATCGAGGCGAAACCGAAAACCGGCCGGACCCACCAGATCCGCGTGCATCTGGAAAGTCTCGGCGCGCCGATCCTCGGCGATCCTCAGTATGGGAACTTGTCGGCGGAGGACCGCGCCCATCCGATGATGCTGCACGCCCGCCGCCTCGTCATTCCAATTTCGAAAAACAAGGAGCCGGTCGTCACCGAGGCCCCGCCACCGGAGGCGATGCAGGCGTTGTTGGAATGGTTCGGCGCTTAAAGCCCCTCTCCCGCTGGCGGGAGAGGGGTTGGGGTGAGGGTGGTCGTGCTTTCAAATTAAAACGCGCTGTTATTTGTGCGCCGGCGCTTGGGTAAAATGCACTCACCATCCTATTGTTCTTCGGGCTGCCCCCTCACCCCCGCCCCCTCTCCCCCTCGGGGGAGAGGGGAGTAAACGCAAATCCCGCCGCGGCTCCCATGAACCCGAACGCATAAAGTGGAGAGGCGCGCGGAACGCGAAACATCCTCGTCGCTTGGCAAAAGCACATGGACGCATCGCGTCCCGCGCCCGCCAGCGAAGGCTGGCAAACTGGAAAATTCCGCGCGAGGCGGGCTGTTTCTGTTTTTCGCGAGGGCGCATAGCCAAATCGGGCATGAACCATGGTCACCGCCTTTCATGTGAAAGCGAATGGATAAGGTGGAGAGGTTGCGCGAAACGCAAAACTTCCAGGTCAATTTAAGTTGAGGAGGCTTTGCGCCTCGCGCGGCGGCGTTCTACAGCGTCGGCGGGCCCGGCCGTAATGACGACCCCTGACGGTTTTTACATGCCAGAGTTACGCCGCCAGAAAGCCCGGGTGCTGCGACCGGCCAACAGGGAACGGCCTCCGTAAAGCCTTCCCTCTTGCGCGCCGCGATCCGGACCGATGAGTTACGGCAGCGCTCACCGCCTCTCCGTCGTCCGGACTGTTTTCGATGATAATGCCGCCTGAGTGGTGGTGGATAACTACGCACCAACACTGGGTTTTATTGAAGAATTCGCGCGTCTGGGGTGTTTTTCCCGTTATTGAGGTGGTGATTTGAGGCCGATTTTCTCCTCCCCCGCGAGCGGGGTTGATTGGGGCCCCAACCCCAATCAACGTGCCGAGCGTAGCGAGGCGGAGGGGGCTTTAATACCCGCTCTTGCCCCCATCCCCCGCTTCGCGGATACTTCCCCCGTAAACGGGGGAAGAGGAAACTCGAAATTACTTTACGATCCCCTCAGCAACCTTCACCGCTTGCTTTTCCCGCTCCGCCCAATCCGCCCCGCTGATCACCGTATAGGGCGCGCCCCAGTCGTCGAGGCGTTTCTTGGCGGCGTTGAAGAACCATTCGCGCTCTTCCTGTTTGCCGGCGTATCTGACGCCATCGTCCGTCCACGGCGTTTCCGGCGTGAGCAAGAGATAATGATCGGCGAGGGTGGCGCGGGCCATGGCCTCCACCATGGGCGAGGGCGCGCCCAAGAGATATTCCGCCCACACCGCAGTCATCAGCGCGTCGGTGTCTTCGATGAGGAGCGGGCCGGCGAGGGGGCTGAGCGCCGCGCGCATGGCGGCGTGGGTCTCGACAATGGTGGTGAGGTCCTGTTCGCGCCAGCCCTTCCCCTGTTTATAGCGGGGCTGCATGATCTTTTCGTCGAAGGTGCGCCCATATTCGCGCACGAGCCGCGTGTCGAAACGTTTGGCGAGATGTTCGGCGAGAGTCGTCTTGCCGACGCTTTCGGGGCCAAGCAGCGTCAGGCGTTTCTGCATGGGTTCGGTCACGTCACGGCTTCTCCCCGCGCGTAGGCGCGCCGCCAGTTGAAATACCCTATGGCCGCGATCACCAGAAACACGAGATAAAGAACCGCCGTGGGGTAAAGACCCTTGGTCCAATAAAGCCCGATGGCGAGGATGTCGACTGCGACCCATAGCGCCCAGTTTTCGAGAATGCGACGCGCAAGCAGGATCTGCGCGATGACGGAAAGGACCGCGATGGCGGCGTCCCAGAAGGGAAAACTCGCATCCGTCCAGGTCGCCATGACGCCGCCCAGCGCCGCGGTTCCGGTAAGGGCGGTGAGCGCCGACAGAACCGCCGCGCGTTTCGAAATCCGCTCGACGATGACGAGACCTTCGGCGTCGCGCCGGCTGAGCCAGTGGGCCCAGCCATAGACCTGCACCACGAAGAAAAAGATCTGGAGAAGCGCGTCGGAATAAAGCTTCGCGCCGTAAAAGATCCACGCGTAAAGCGAGACCATGACGATGCCGAAGGGATAGTTCCAGATCGAGCGGCGCACGAGCAGCGTGATGTTCGCAACGCCCAGAAAGACGGCGGCGATTTCAACTGGCCGCTCGCCGATCATGGCGTGGAGAAACGCAAATGCCTCCCCGCTCATGAGGGTCTAAACCGTCGGTTCGCGCGGGATGAAGAAATGGAAGGCGATATAGGCGCCGCCGGCGAGGAGCGGGATCAGCGCGACGGTCCAGAACGGCGCGCCGAACATCTCCGCATCCGACAGAAGCCCGATGATGAACAGCGCCGCGCCAAAGCTCGCGAGCAGGATGCCGCGGCGCAAATCCGCATTGGGGCCGATGGAATCGTGAGTGATGGCGGCGATCAGCTTCGGGTCCGCTTCGCCGGTTTTTTCGACGCTCGTCTTAATCGCCTCATAGATCACGCGGCGGTTGCGGTGGTGAAAGTAAAACGGCGTGCCGATGATGAGAACGATGCTCGCAAACACGATGAGCGGGACGAGGATGGCGACTTCCATGGCGCCTATTCCGCCGCCTTGACGAGGGTCGGGCCCTTCAGCGCGTCTGCGATGCGCTCCGCGAGCTGGCGCGCGACGTCAGCCTTCGACATTTCCGGCCATTCCTCATCGCCCTTGTCGGTGATGAGGATGATGGAATTGCGCTCGCCGCCCATGGCGCAATGCTCGCCGGGGGAGACGTCATTGGCGACGATCCAGTCGCAGCCCTTGCGGTTGCGTTTTGCCTCCGCATGGCCGAGGACGTCGTCGGTCTCGGCGGCGAAACCCACGACAAGGCGCGGGCGGCCCTCCTTCATCTGCGACAGGGTCTTCAGGATGTCCGGATTTTCCGTCAGCGGAATATTGGTGAGGCCGCCGCGCTCCTTCTTGATTTTGTGGGTCGTCTCGATCTCCGGGCGGTAATCGGCGACGGCGGCGCAGCAGACGGCGCAATCGAGCGGGAGGGCAGCGTTCGACGCCTCCATCATTTCGCGCGCGGTCTGGACGCGTTTGACGTCGACGCCTGCGGGCAGTTTTTCATGGGTCGGGCCGGTGACGAGGGTGACGTCGGCGCCGAGATTCCGAAGCGCCGCCGCGATGGCGTAGCCTTGCTTGCCCGAAGAGCGGTTGGCGATGAAGCGCACCGGGTCGATGGGCTCCACCGTTGGGCCCGCAGTGACGAGAATTCTGCGGCCTTTCAGCGGTCCGTGGGAATCTTTGAGGAAATACGCCTCGATCTCATCGGCGATCTGCATCGGCTCCGCCATGCGGCCGTAACCGTACTCGCCGCAGGCCATGTCGCCCTTGTCGGGGCCGACGATCATCGAGCCGTCGCTTTTGAGGGTTTCGAGATTGCGCTGCGTCGCCGCGTGCTCCCACATTCTGACATTCATGGCCGGGGCGAACATCACTTTCTTGTCGGTGGCGAGGATCGCCGTCGAGGCGAGGTCGTTGGCGATACCGTTCGCAGCCTTCGCCATGAGGTCCGCGGTCGCGGGCGCGACGACCACGAGCTCCGCCGAGCGCGACAGTTCGATATGGCCCATCTCCGCCTCGTCGGTGAGGTCGAAAAGATCGGTGAAGCATTTCTCGCCGGAGAGCGACGCGACGGACAGCGGCGTGATGAATTCGGCGCCGGCGCGCGTCAGGATGGCGCGGGTTTTCACGCCGCGGCGCGCGAGCTCGCGAATGAGTTCGAGGCTCTTATAGGCGGCGATGCCGCCGCCGATGATGAGAAGAATGCGTCGTTCGGTCATGGCCCCTAAATAGGGTGTCAGAGGGCCAAAGTCACGCGATCTGCTCGATGCGCGCCTTGTCGCAAAGGGGGTAGGAGGCGAGGAACGGCTCCAGCGCAGCCTTCATCTCCGGGAAGGACGCGCCATAGCAGAAAAGCGCGGTCTCCCGGTCGCCTTCCCAATAGCCGCGAAAGGCGCCTTTGCCGGCGAGAAGCCGGTCGAACTCGTCGATCACATGATTGACGTCGCAAGTGCGATAGACCTCGTCGGGAAGATCGCTTCCGTTGAGATAAACTGCGAGCCCTTCCGTGACGCCGAAAGGAATCTGTTTGCCGGTCGACTCAACAATCAGTCTCGAACCCCGAGGCGCGCCGAGTTCGTTGAGGCGCTGCACGATGGCGGCGAGGGTTTCTTCATCCGCCTCGTGAACGCTGATTTCAAGATCGCAATAGTCGATGCCGCAGGGCGCATCGGTAAGCTGCGTGCCGCCGCCGGTCACTTCGCCGAGGCCTTTCGCCTTCAGCATGTCCGTCAGCGGATCTTCGTAATAATCGCCGCGGTCGATAGGCTGAACCTTTGCGTTCAACCGTGCGGTGATGAACTCGCCTTGCGGCGCCGTTTCCTGTTTTCTCGCTCCCCCGAACTTCAAGCCGAACATGCGCCGCCCTCCCGTTCGCGAAAGTTGCTTATCGGTGAGGATTGCGAAGAAAGATTTAGACGGAAAGATTGAATTTTAAGGAGCGCGTTTACCGCAGGAAAACCATAATCGCCGCAGCCAGAGCCGCCCCTGCCAGCGCCCAAAGCATAGGCCTTACGGGGCGTTCCTTCGGTTCGGCGCGCCCGGCGGCGTTTTGCGCCGCATAAAGCTCGGCGGCCTTGCCGATGGTTTCCACATAGTGCGGGAGCTTCGGCGCGATCTCGATCGCTTTCAGCGTCGCGGCTTTCAGTTTTTCCGCTTGCGCCATGGGGCCGATGGCCTTGTTCACATAGTCTTTCACGACCGGCGTTGCGGCGGCCCACATGTCGATTTCAGGATCGAGAAGCCGCGCGACGCCCTCCACCGTCACCATGGTGCGCTGGAGAAGAACGAGCTCGGGCCGCAGATGCATGTCGAAGAGCGCCGTAACGTCGAAGAGTTGTTGCAGGACGCGCGACATGTCGACCTGTGCGGCGTTGCGGCCCTGCAAAGGCTCGCCGACAGCGCGCAGCGCCTGCGCGAAGGCTTCCATGGAATGACCGCGCGGCACATAGCCGGCGGTGAAGTGCACTTCGGCGGTGCGGCTGTAATTGCGGGTGATGAAGCCGTAGATGATCTCAGCAAAGACATTGCGCGTGTTTTCATCGAGGCGGCCCATGATCCCGAAATCGACAAGCGCAAGGCGGCCTTCATTGTCGACGATGAGATTGCCCTGATGCATGTCGGCGTGGAAAAAGCCCGTATGCAGGGCCTGTTTCAGGAATGTATGAATGACGAGCTTGGCCAGCGCCTTGCGGTCGATCCCGCGGCGGTCGAGCGCCGCGAGGTCGCCCATGGGCGTGCCGTCGATCCATTCGACGGTGAGGATGCGCTTTGCGGTGAGCGGCCAGATCACCTCCGGCACGCGCACGCGAGGCTCATCGGCGAGGTCCTCGGCGAGTTCCGAGGCGGCGCCCGCTTCCATCCTGAGATCGAGTTCGATGGCGGCGGCGGCTTTTAAGGTCTCGACGAATTTCACCGGCTCCATGCGCCTGACGGTTTTGGAGATCGCTTCGAGATTGCGCGCCGCGCGGGAGAAGGCTCGGAATTCGTCGCCGGCTTTCTGTTCGATCCGGGGACGGAGGATTTTGACGGCGACCTTGCGGCCGTCCTTCAGCCGCGCCTGATGCGCCTGGGCGATGGAGGCGGCGGCGATGGGCGGAGAAAAATTGTCGAAGAGCGCGCCCACGGGCTTGCCGAAAGCGGCTTCGATTTCGCGGCGCGCGGCCTCTTCGGAAAAGGCCGGCATCTTGTCTTGAAGCCGGCCGAGATCTCCGGCCATCTCAAAGCCGATAATGTCCGGCCGCGTCGCCATGAACTGGCCGAGCTTCACATAAGCGGGTCCGAGCCGTTCAAAGGCGTGGGCGAGGCGCTCGCCGGGGCGTCCCTTGCGGTTGGCGCCGATGCGCGACAGCGCGCCGAAGAGCTTCACCGGCGCCGGGGCGAGATGCGCGAATTCATGCGGGATCAGCGCGTCGCGGCGGGACAGGGTCCATCCGGCGCGAACAAGGCGTGCGTAATCGGCGAAGGCGGAAAACATTTGCGCCCGCCTAAACCCGCCAGCCGGAATGGATCGCCGCAACGCCCGCCGTCAGATTTTCATATTTCACCTGCGCGAAGCCTGCTTTGCGGATGCGCGCGGCGAAAGCCTCCTGCGCCGGAAATTTGCGGATCGATTCAATGAGATACTGATAGCTTTCGCGGTCGCCCGCGACCTTTTCGCCGAGCCAGGGGATGACGTTGAAGGAATAGGCGTCATAGGCCTTTTGCAGGCTTTCTGTAATCGGGTGCGAAAATTCGAGACAAAAGAATCGCCCGCCTGGTTTCAACACGCGATGCGCCTCGCGAAGCGCCGCATCCATGTCGGTCACATTGCGGATGCCGAATGCGATCGTATAGGCGTCGAAGGATTTATCCGGGAACGGAAGGTTTTCTGCATCGCCCGTCACGCGGGTCAGGCGGTCGCCGAAGGCGGCCATGTCGGCGCGCGCCTCGCCTGCTTTCAGCATCTCGTAATTGATGTCGCAGATGACGGCTTTGGCGGGGGGCTTGTCCTTCGCCGTAGAAAGCGCGTCAGCGCGGTTCAGAAAACCGGCGGCGATGTCGCCGGTGCCGCCCGCGACGTCGATCAGGCGCTCAGCCGGCCGGGGGCCGATGCGGTCGAGGAACACAGATTTCCAGATCCGGTGAACGCCCCCGGACATGAGGTCGTTCATCAGGTCGTATTTCGACGCCACGCTGTCGAAGACGGAGCGCACCAGGCGCGCCTTCTCCTCCGTTTTCACGGTGCGAAAGCCGAAAGACGTTTCCTCATCGCGGGACTGATCCATGAAAAGGGCTTAATCCCTTGAAGTCCTTGCGAAAAGCGCCTTGACGCCGCATCAGCCTTTTGACAGTGTAACTGCTTGAAATTCGCGGTGTTTTCGTCGCCGCGCCAGTGGCAAGGGGACCCGCCATGATCAAGTCCGAACTCGTTCAAAAGCTCGCCGATGAAAATCCGAACCTGTTTCACCGGGATATCGAGCGCATTGTCTCCATCGTGTTTCAGGAAATCTCCGACGCGCTGGCGCGCGGCGACCGGGTGGAGCTTCGCGGCTTCGGCGCCTTTTCGGTGAAACATCGCCCGGCGCGCACCGGCCGTAATCCGCGCTCCGGCGAGGCGGTGCATATCGAGGAGAAATGGTCGCCCTTCTTCAAGGCGGGCAAGGAGCTGCGCGACCGCCTCAATGGCGAAGGCCGGTTTTCCGGCGCCGCGCGGCAACCGGCGGAGTAACCGGCGCGCCGCTTTAAGGTGGCGCTGCGCAGGGAAGCGCCGGCGGTGACGCGCTCATGAACCCAAATCTGGCGACTGAGTTTTTGTCGGCGCTCGCAAGCGATGCGAGCGTCTTTCCCCATCAATACGCCCTGGCGCCGGACCAGCTGCTGTTGGCGCGGATCGCGGTTTCGACCTTGCGCGAAGCGAGCTTTCTCGATGAGCGTATTCTGACGCGAGAGACGCAAGGGGTCTGGGTCAGGGCCGACGATGCAGCGGCCGCCGCGGCCGCGCTGCCCGCGCCGCGGGCAAGCTACATCTTTCATTCCGGCCATTGCGGTTCGACGCTGATGTCGCGGCTGCTCGGCGCGGCGGGCGACGCTCTCGCCCTGCGCGAACCTTTGCCGCTCCGCGCCTTCGCGTTTGATCGTGCGGAAGGCGGCGGCGCCATGCTGACAATCGAAAAGGCCAAGCAACGGCTCGCACTTCTCGAGAAGCTATGGGCGCGGGGCGCATCTTCGGTGGTGGTCAAAGCGACCAGCATCTGCACCGGGCTTGCTGCGGAGCTTTTGCCGGCGGAACCCCGCGCCCTTTACATCTCGCAAAAGCCGGACATTCATCTCGCCGTGTTGCTCGCCGGACCGAATGCGGCCAACGATCTTCGCGGCTTTGCGCAGATGCGCTGGCGCCGGCTTAACGTGCAGGTTCCGCTGCCGCCGCTGTCAGGACTTTCCACTGGCGAACTCGCCGCGCTGAACTGGCTGGCGGAAACGGAAGCCGCGGCGCGCGCGAGCCTGCCCGTGATCGATTTCGACAGGCTCCTGACATCGCCGGAGGAAACGTTGGTCGCGGCGGCGTCCGTCCTTGGCGTCGCTGCGCCGGGGGAGAAGATTTCCGCCGCCGTGGCGAGCCCGATCATGAAAAAATATTCGAAGGCGCCCGAGCATGATTACGATGCGCAGCTTCGGCGCGACATCATCGCCGAGGCGCAGCGCAATCACGCAAGCGACATCAACAAGGGCATGGACTGGCTAGCGCGGCTCGGCGCGCAGCACAAGACAGTGAAAGCCGTCCTAGACCGCTGGGCCTGAATTTTACGACGTCGACCACATGCGGTGCAGCGACTGGCGCACATGTTCGAGCCGCACCCGGTTCTCCCAGTCCATTTTTAGCCCTTCGAGCGCCGCAACCTCGTTCAGCGTGTAAAGGAGGTCGCGCTTTTTCTCGTCGCAGATCTGGCTTTCCATGAAGGTGATGGCGACGAGGCGCTCGCCGCGGGTCACGGGGCTGACCTCATGGATCGTGGTTGAGGGGTAGAGCACCGCCGACCCGCGCTTGCCTTTGATGGAGATCGGCTTGGAGCCGAGATGGATGGTCAGCTCGCCGCCGTCATAGGTCGACGGATCGGCGATGAAGATGGTGCAGGAAATATCGGAACGGAGCGGCGTCGGCTGCATGGGCAGGAACGCATTGTCCGGGTGTTTGCCGTATTTCATGTCCGGGCGGTAGCGCGCCATCAGCGGCGGGGCGAGGCGGTGGATGAACGCGAAATTGCGCACCTCTTCGGAGCGCAACAGGCATTGGCCGAGAATGTTGGTGGATTCGCGGTAGAGATCCGTCGTCGTATCGATCTGCAGGTTGTATTTGGTCTGGTTGTGCGGATTGGAGGCGCGCCCGTCGATGAATTTCGCAGTCGCGAAAATCTGGTCGAGCCGCGCGAGCTCCTGCGGGGTCAAGAGGTTTTCGATCTCAATGAAAATAACGCCCTCCCGCGCATCTGCGCCGCCGGCCCCAATTCGTCTGACTGATGCTCAGATAACGCAGCCTCAGAAAACCGCAATGGCTCGCGTCCTCAATGCGCCTCAGACGATTGCCTAGACCCTTGAGACTGTGAGAAAATGCCCGCAATGAAGAAATGGCTGTTTCGCATAGTCTGGATCCCGGTCCTGGCCGTCGCGGTTCTGTTCCTGGTGGCGAACCGCACCCTGGTGCCCATCAGCCTCGATCCTTTCCGTCCCGACAATCCGGCCATGTCGACGCCCGCTTTGCCCCTGTGGTTCTGGCTCATGGGCATGCTGTTTGTCGGCGTCGCCCTCGGCGCCGCCGGCCAGTGGCTTTCGGGCCGCGAGGCGCGCGCCCAGGCGCGGGACAACCGGCGCGAGCTGCGCGCGGTGAAAAAGGAACTGGCGGCCTATGAGGCGCGTCACCCTAAGGCGGCTCCTGAAGAGGATCCGGCCGAGCCCCTCAAACTCGAAGCAACCAATATCTGATGTCTCTCCCAAGATCTGATTCATATGAGCGGACCCCAAGTTAAGATCTGCGGCCTCAAGGACGCAGACAGCGCCATCGCGGCGGCGCGCGCCGGCGCCGATTATCTCGGCTTCGTGTTTTTCCGGAAATCTCCGCGCTTCATCACGCCCGAAGCGGCGGAAGAGATCATTCTCGACCTCAAACAGGCGGCCTTCGACGAGGGGTTTGCGATGCCGCGGATCGTCGGGCTGTTCGTCGACGCCGGCGAGAAGGAATTGTCGGAGGCGGCGCCGCTCCTCACCCATTTCCAGTTTCACGGCCATGAAAGTCCCGAGCGCTGCCGCGAGCTCGGCGAGGAATTCGGGATCGAGGTCATCAAGGCCATACCGGTGACCGAGGCCGCCGACATCGATAACGCCAAGGAGTATGAAGGCGCGGCGGACATCCTTCTTTTCGACGCCAAGCCGCCGCCCGGCGCCGGGCGGCCTGGCGGCAATGGCGTCTCCTTCGACTGGACGCTGCTCTCGGCCTATGCGGGCGAAACGCCCTATATCGTCGCCGGCGGGCTGACGCCGGAGAATGTCGCTGAAGCGGTCAAAGGCCAGAACGGGCGCGAGACCTTCCTCGGGGTCGATGTGTCGTCCGGCGTCGAAAGCGAGCCCGGCGAGAAGGATCACGCGCTGATCAAAAACTTCATCTCGGCGGCGAAAGCATAAGAAAGGAAAGCCTTATGTTGCGGGTTTTGTGCGCAGCATTTGCTGCAGCATTTCTGGCGTCCTGCGTCTCCGGGCCGGTGCTGCGCGAGAACGAAGCGGCGGCCTCCGTCGCCTTCGAGGCGCTGAAACGCGGCGGCTATGTCATCGTCATGCGCCATGCGAATTCGCCGGGCGGACAGAAGGGGGCGGTGGGGCTCTCAAAGGGCTGCAAGCTCGCCGGCGGGCGCGGCCTCGACGCCGAAGGCTTCTTCCAGGCGCGGGCCATCGGCGAAATCCTCAAAGCCGAGGGCGTTCCGATCCTCAAGGCCTATACCAGCCCCATGTGCCGTTCCTGGGATACGGCGGCGCTCGCCGCCGCCGGCGCGCCGGTTGAGCCGCATCCCTCGCAGATCAGCGAGAAGGCGGCAGACGTTGCGGCGATGAAGGCCAAGGTCGCCGCCGAGCTTGCCGCCAACCCCGGCAAAAACATCATCCTTTCGAGCCATTCCAATATCGCGCCGCTCTATGGCGCGACAGCGCGGGGCCGTGAGGACGAGGTCCCTTCAGGGGTCATCTGGCTGGTTCACCCTAGCGACTGGCAGGCGATTGCGCGCGTGGATTTGCTCGTGCGCTATCCGAAGGTCACGCCCGCGGTGGAGTAGCGCTGCCGCCGCCTTCCGCAGCAAACTCGAATTTGTGCAGTGCATTCGCGCGTCAGGGTGCTATGACGGCGCTGACTTTTCGACGGAAAAAAGACGTGACCCAGCAACTTAATTCATACCGCACCGGACCCGACGAAGAAGGCCGCTTTGGCATTTATGGCGGGCGTTTTGTCGCCGAGACGCTGATGCCCCTCGTCCTCGCGCTGGAGAAGGAATATGAGGCGGCGAAACGCGACCCGTCCTTCCGGTCGGAGCTCGACTACTACCTCAAACATTATGTCGGCCGCCCGTCGCCAATGTATTACGCCGAGCGGCTAACCAAGTATGTGCGCGGTATGGCTGACGAAAAAGGCGGTCTTACCGGGAAAAAAGGCGCGAAGATTTACTTCAAGCGCGACGAGCTCAACCACACCGGCGCGCACAAGATCAACAACTGCATGGGCCAGATCCTCCTCGCCCGGCGCATGGGCAAGACGCGGATCATCGCCGAGACCGGCGCGGGCCAGCACGGCGTCGCGACGGCGACGGTCTGCGCCCGCTTCGGGCTTCCTTGCGTCGTCTATATGGGCGCCACCGATGTGGAGCGGCAAAAGCCCAACGTCTTCCGCATGAAGCTGCTCGGCGCGGAGGTCATACCCGTCACCGGCGGCACGGCGACCTTGAAAGACGCCATGAATGATGCGCTTCGCGACTGGGTCACCAATGTGGACTCAACCTTTTACATCATCGGCACCGCGGCTGGCCCGCATCCCTATCCGGAACTCGTCCGCGATTTCCAGTCGGTCATCGGCCACGAGGCGAAGGAGCAGATGAAGGAGATGGAGGGGCGCCTTCCCGACGTCATCATGGCCTGCATCGGCGGCGGCTCGAACGCCATCGGGCTTTTCCATCCCTTCCTCGACGACAAGGATGTGGAGATCATCGGGGTCGAGGCGGCGGGGCTCGGCGTTGATTCTGGGAAACATGCGGCCAGTCTGACCGGCGGTAGGGCCGGGGTGCTGCACGGCAACCGGACATATTTGCTGCAGGATGATGACGGCCAGATTCTTGACGCCCATTCGATCTCGGCGGGGCTCGATTATCCAGGCATCGGGCCGGAGCACGCCTGGCTCCACGAGACGGGCCGGGTGACCTATGTCTCCGCGACCGACAAGGAAGCGCTCGACGCCTTCCAATTGTGCGCAAAACTCGAAGGCATCATTCCGGCCCTCGAACCCGCCCATGCCCTCGCCCGCGCCGTCGACAAGGCCATGGAGATGGACCGCGATCAGGTCCTCCTCATGAATATGTGCGGCCGCGGCGACAAGGACATCTTCACGGTGATGGATTTGCTGGGCGGGGCTTAGTATCGGTGAAGCTGATTATTGGCGGGGCAGGGCATGGCGAAGAAGAATGCAAAGCCGTCCGCAATTGTCGGCGTCGCCGAGCACGGCAATTCCGCCGAGCTCGTGACGGTCGGGCCGGGCGGGGACTTGCTGGACCGCCGGCGCGTTGACCTGACCCATGATCTGCCCGCCATGCCCTATCACCATGAAGGGGCGTGGGCGGTGGGGCGCTATCGCGACAGCGAATGGTCTCGGGACATCTCGCTGGAGGAGGCGGTGGCGCTGATCGAGACGGTGCACAAGGCCGCCGACAAGGGCGCGGAGAAAATTCTGAAAGCGCTGGCGAAAGATGTCAGCGCCGAAATCAGCCGCATCGCCATTCGCGAATGCCCGCCTTTGCCTCCGACCATCGAGGCGCGAATCCGGGACAATCGCGCGCAGACGGTTGCCGACGGGGTGATGTACCGGCAGGCAATGGCAAAGGCCGCGGAAGCCCGCGGCTGGCAGGTGGTCTGGTACGACAAGGACGCGGTTTTCGATCAGGCGTCAAAGGCGCTCGGCGCAGATATCAAACCGCATCTGGCGGCCATGGGCAAAACGGCCGGAACGCCCTGGCAGGCGCGGCACAAGCTTGCCGCCGCCGCGGCGATTGCTGCGGTTTGAAACCGCAGCAATTCAAAGGTTTTGAGATTTACCCCCACCCAAAACTGCTTCGCAGTTTTGACCTCCCCTCAAGGGGGAGGTGAAGCTTGTGGCAAGTGCTAGGCGCACCTCCCCCTCGCGGGGAGGTCGAAAATCGTGAAGCGATTTTCGGAAGGGGGGATCACTTAAAAGGCGGAAAGTCCAAAAAATTTAGGCCCGCTTGCGCCGGAAATGGCGCTTGGAAAGCTGACCGGCAAGCACCTCCGATTTCACCAGCTCAAACCCCAGATGCTCATCGAGCTCCCCGAAAAGCTGCACGCCGCCGCCGAGCAGGATCGGGATGGTGGTGATGATCATCTCGTCGATCATGTCTTCGGCGAGGAAGCGCCGCACCGTGTCGCCGCCGTCGATATAGAGATTGCCGAAGCCTTTTGCCTTGGCGAAATCGACGATCTCCTGCGGCGTTCCGCTGGCGAATTCCACATGACCGGCGAAGGCTTCCGGCGCTTCGTTCATCGTCGTGCTGAGGATGATTCCGGGCTTTGGATAATGCCACCCGACGCCGAAACCGATCAGCGTTTCAAAGGTCTTCCGGCCCATGACGACGGCGTCGACCTTGGCCATGAAGTCAGCGAAGCCGAGATCGTCGCCTTTCGGCGTCGGGACATATTCGAGCCAGCCAAGACCGCCGTCCCGCGCGGAAATATAACCGTCGATGCTCGCCCCGAGATAGACGTAATTTGTCATTATTCCCTCACGACGTGAGACCCGTGCGTTTGCGCATTCAACTATGCCGCTGCGCATTCTCCTGTGCAAAGAACCTTTTGCGGGGTCAGCCTGTTTCACTGAAAACGCAAATCTCCGGAGTTTATCATGACATTGAGGACAGTCCTTTTGGCGGCGCTGGCCGCTGGCATCGCCTCCTGCGGCGGCGAAGATGCTGAAACCCCTGCGGACGAAGTGACCGATGCGGAAAAGCTCGCGCCGCAGGCGCCGAAGGCTGAGGTTGCGGCTGAGCCTGCAACGTCCGGTGCGCTTACTGCTGAAGGCTGGGAAAATCTTCGCATCGGCATGACCAAAGACGAGATCGCCGCGGCCTATGGCGCCGACGCCAATCCGAACGCGGTCGGCGGTCCTGAGCCTGACGTCTGCGATGAATTTCACCCGGAAAACGCGCCGGACGGCATGCGGGTGATGCTGACGGATGGCAGGCTCGCGCGCATCACCATAGGCCGCGACGCGAAGGTGAAAACCGGCGAAGGGCTCGGCCTCGGCGCGAGCGCCCGCGAGGTGAAGGACGCCTATGGCGACGCCGCAGAGATCATGCCGCACAAATATGCTGCGGCGCCGGCGGAATACATCACCGTCTGGGATAAGGACCGCCCGGAGTCTTACATCACCGACGACAGCGCGCGGGGCCTGCGTTACGTCGTTGGCAAGGACGGAACGGTCGAACAGATTCACGCTGGCGGGCCGGCGATCCAGCTTGTGGAAGGGTGTCTTTGATCGGCGCCCAATTGACTCTTATTTAAGTACATACTTATATAAGTATGAACTTAAATAATGGAGCCCCCCATGAAATTCGACGTGGAACGCTATCTAGGCGCGGTGGACCGCAAGGTGGTCGCGCTCGAAAAGGACGGAAAGCCCGCCCGCGCGGTCGTGCTGGCGCGCAATTACGACACCTCGGTAGAAGATTTATGGGACGCTCTGACGAGCCCTGAACGTCTCCCGCGCTGGTTCGCGCCGGTCACGGGCGATTTCAAAATCGGCGGCGCATATCAGGTGAAGGGGAACGCCGGGGGAACCATTACAGAGTGCAAGCCGCCGGAACTTCTGGCGCTCACCTGGGAGATGGGCCCCGCGGTAAGCTGGGTCGAGGCGCGCGTGGCTGAGGCGGGGACGGGCGTTTCGCGCCTGACGCTGACGCACACCGCGCATGTTTCGCCGCATTGGGAGCAATTCGGCCCGGGGGCGGTCGGCGTCGGCTGGGAACTCGGCCTTCTCGGCCTTGCGCTTTACCTTGAGAATCCGGATGCCGAGAAGCCTGACGAAAACACATTCGGCATGTCGCCCGACGGCAAGGCGTTTTCGCGCGGCAGCGCGAATCGCTGGGGCGACGCGGAGATCGATGCGGGCGAAAAACCTGAGGCCGCAAAAACGCGCGCCAAAAACACCGGCGACTTTTACACCGGCGAGACGTCATAGACGGACGCGGCGCCATGCATGCTTTCGATGTTCTTGGCGATCCGGTGCGGCGGCGCATTCTGGAATTGCTTGCCGACGGTGAGCTTTCAGCTGGCGACGTCGCTGAGCTTATCGGAAAGGAATTTGCGATTTCGCAGGCCGCTGTCTCGCAGCATCTGAAAGTCTTGCGCGACAGCGGGTTCGCGAGCGTGCGGCCCGACGGACCGCGGCGCATCTACGCCGTTGACGCCGAACCGCTTAAAGATATCGACCTCTGGCTCAATCGCTTCCGCGCTTTCTGGGAGCCGAAAATGGATGCGCTCGCGACTGAGATTGCCAGAGGAAAGAAAGAGGCAAAGAAAAAGCCAGGCGAGCCTTTTGGATAAGCACGGCAGGGCCGTTAGATCCATCGAGAAAATCAATAACAACAATTAAAATTATCTAATTGATTTATACGCCCAGAGGCTCGATGTTTTGATCTGGCGTGGTCTCTCCAAGACAGTCGCCAATGACTGTCCAGCCGCCGTGCTTCTCGTTCACCTCTCTCTCCCCCGACGAACAGGGCCCGGCGGCTGGCGTTTTCCTCAAGACAGTTCGCGCAGATCAGACCGGAACCGCTTCGATGAGGCTCTGGCCGCGGGGGTTTTCCGTGACCCGGTCGAGCGCGAAGCCGGACCGGGCGAACAGCGTTTCGAATTCCGAGAGTTTGCGCTCCCGCCCGCCTGTCAAAAGACAGAGCATGTTGATGTCGAGCGCATAGCCCGGGTGCGGCGCCGGTTTTTCGGGCAGCAGAAAATCGATCACGGCGAGGCGCCCGTTCGGGACAATGGCGGCGCGGATGTTTTTCAGAATGGCGACGCATTCTTCATCTCCCCAATCATGCAGGATCTGTTTCATCAGATAGAGATCGCCGCCGTCCGGCACGGCCTTGAAGAAATCGCCGCCGATAATTTCGATCCGGTCTTTCAGCGGCGAGGATGCGAGCGCCTTGCGGGCGTGCGCCGCTGTTCCGGGCAAATCGAAGATAACGCCTTTCGCCGACGGATATTCCGTCAAAAGCCGCGTCATCAACTGGCCATGGCTGCCGCCGATATCCACGGCGCGTGCAAACGGCTTGAATTGGTGCTCGGAGAAGATGAACGCCTCGATGGCGCTCGTGATGCTGGACATCAGCCGCCCGAACTCTTCTGCGATGTCGGGCCGTTCGCTCAGATAATCGAACAGCGGCTGGCCGTAATGATGCTCGAATGATGCGACGCCGGTTCGCAGGGCTTCTTCGAATTTCAGCCCGGCCGGAAAGTTGACATTGAGCCAGCGCACGGCGTCCTGGCGCGCATGGAAAGCGCGCGAGCGCGCGGTGTGGGCGACCCGCCCCTCAGCATCCATATAAACGACCTCCTGCGATGCGAGAAAAGTCATCACCCGCCGCAGCATGTCGGATTTAAGGCCGGTTTTTTCCGCAAGGGTCTCGATGGGCGCCGGGGCGTCGCCGAGATGATCGAGAAGGCGGGTCCGGGACACCGCATGCAGCACCCACAGGGAGGTCTGCGACTGCACCAGCCAGGCATGAAACTCGCCGAAATCATCGAGCAGCGCGCCCAGTGTTTTCGTCATAAAATCCCCCGGTCCTTGTTCCAGCGGCGCTTTCGTTATTCCAGCGGCGAAACTTTTTTGCGCAACATTAAGCGCAGCAAAAGTTTCGGCAAGCCTGCCGCGCGCCGGAAAATCAGCCTGCTGAGTTGGCGACGAGCTTGCCCGTGAGCGCCGCGCGCCAGCCCTCCATGATTTTCGCATAGGCGGGAGCGGTATGGCCGTCGACAATGACTCGCCCGCGCGGCGAGAGCGCCGTCAGTTCATAGCTCGCCGTCACCGCGGCGCCGGTTTCGGTTTCGTCGACCGCGATATCGAGGCGCGTGACGCATTCATTCGGCGTCACTTTGATCATGGTGAGGCGGCGCGCCTGCGCGTCGTGATGGGGCGTCACCCAGATCGCCTCTTCGCTTTTTTGGTCGCTGGCGATGGAGGCGCCGGCGGGCGTCGTGAAAACGCAGCCTTCCTCCACGAGACCGGATTCCGAGAGGATGAGATTGGTGCGCCAGCCCGGCTCCCATTCATATTCGCGCACAGGGCACATCATGGCGAAGACGGCGTCCGGCGCCGCGGCGACTTCGAAACCGGCGGTGCGTTTGCAGCGATAGGGTTTTTCAACGGGGATGACGGGCGCGATCATGAGGCTTCCTCCAACAAGTGGCTGTCTTGGGCGGTGAGATCGAGCCCCGCTGATTTTTTCGCCTCGGCTATCAGCGCCAGCGTTTCCTCGCCGAAGGGCGGCTTGCCTTCGAAGGCATGGAGCACGATCCCTTCGATCAGATCGCCGAGGCCCATCTCCTTGTGGGCGGCGACGATCTTCAGGGTTTTCAGGATGCGCTTTTCGATGCGCACGCCGGTCTGGACGCGGGTGATGGGTTTGCGAGTCTCGGTCATGCAAATTTGGTACTATGGTACCATTCTTTTTACAAGCCGCCTGCTGGTGCGAGGGTGAAGGTCCCGCCCGGATTTCCCTTTGCCCGCAAAACTGGTTAAGCAGGGCCTAAAAACCTCTCAGGAAACCCGCCCGCCGGATTCACGGAACCGGCGCAAAAGTCGAGTAGTCTGCCTTTCATGTCACAGTCATTGCCTGCCGCCGTCTCCCGGAATTTCGCCAAGCTTCAGGAGGCCGCCGATCATGCGGCCCATAATTTCTCGCAAGGCGCGGCGCACGCCGCTGCGGATATGCGCGCCGCGGCCCACGCCCGCGCGGAAATGCTGCGCCGGATCGTGCAGCATTGCGCCAAGTTCCAGCATGTGGATCTCGGCCGCTCCATAGGCCAGGCGGCCCTGTCGCTGGCGCTCTATTTCGCCGCCGCGGGCGCGATGATCGCGCTCGTCAAAACCGGCTTCTGGCCGCTGGCGCTTCTCCTCTCGCCGGTCGCGGGGCTGTTTCTTGTAAAGCTCTTCATCATCCAGCACGATTGCGGCCATGGCAGCTATTTCAAGAACAAGCGCGCCAATCACCTGCTCGGCTTTTTCGTCAGCATCCTGACCTTCACGCCCTACGCCTTCTGGCGCGACGCCCATAACCGCCATCATGCGACTTCCGGCGATCTCGACCGCCGCGGCGTCGGCGGCGTCGATACGCTGACGGTGCCGGAATATCGCGCGCTCCCCTTGTCGAAGCGCATCATGTACCGGATTTACCGGCATCCCGTCGTCATGATCCTTATTGGCGCGCCGCTCTATTTCTTCATTCTCCAGCGCCTGCCGCTGGCCGGCCCCATGCCCTTCGCTGAGGTCTATAGCGGCATGAAGCTGCGCCAGGTCTGGCGGTCCGTGGCGGCGCTCAATCTGGCGCTTCTGGTCGTTTATGGCGGGCTCTCCCTGCTGTTCGGTCTCGGAACCGTCGCCATCGTCTTCCTGCCGGCGGTCACAGTCGCCGCCTGGACCGGCGCCTGGCTGTTCTTTGTCCAGCACCAGTATGAAGACACTTACTGGGCGAAAAAGCCGGAATGGAACATGGCGGAGGCGGCGATCTTCGGCTCGTCTCATTACAAGCTGCCGCAGCCCTTGCGCTGGCTTACGGGCAATATCGGCCTCCACCACATCCACCATCTCGCGAGCCGGATCCCCAATTACCGGCTGATGGAATGCTACCGGGCGAGCGAGGATCTCCTGTCGCTCCCTGTCATGACCATCCGCGATTCCATCCGCTGCGCGCGCCTTGCGCTGTGGTGCCCGGATCGCCGCAAGATGGTCAGCTTCGCGGCCGCCTAGAAGCCGATTGCCGTCTGACAACCCGGACGGATTGGTGTTAACTGGCTTCAGGGAACTTCACGGGAGCCAGTCATGACATCACGCCTTTTCGCCTGCGCGGCCGCCGCCGCCCTTTTGATCGCCGCGCCCGCCGCCGCGCAATCGGACCTCAAAAGCGCCGTCGCGGCTGATTACGACGCCAATCTCGAAGCTCTGTTCCAGTGGTTTCATCAGAACCCGGAGCTCTCCCATCGCGAGTTCAAGACGTCGAAGCGGCTGGCCGAGGAAATCCGCGCGCTGGGCTATGACGTCACCGAAGGCGTCGGCGGCACGGGCGTCGTCGCCGTCATGGAAAATGGCGACGGCCCGACCATCATGATCCGCGCCGATATGGACGGCCTGCCGGTCAAGGAAGACAACGACCTCCTTTACAAATCGACGGCGACCCAGGAAGACATCGACGGGATCGTCAAACCGGTGATGCATGCCTGCGGCCATGACGTGCACATCACCTCGCTGGTCGGCACGGCGCGGCAGATGGCGGCGCGCAAGGATCAGTGGGCCGGGACGCTGGTGCTGATCGGCCAGCCGGCGGAGGAGCGCATTTCCGGCGCCCGGATGATGATGGAGGACGGGCTCTACAAGCGCTTCCCGAAACCGGATACGGCGCTGGCGCTCCATGTCTCGTCAGCGACGCCCACCGGCAAGGTGGAAGTGCCGCTCGGCATCCGCGCCTCGTCGTCGGACAGCGTCGACATCGTCGTGCACGGCGTCGGCGCTCATGGCGCCTCGCCGCACAAGGGCGTCGATCCGGTGCTGGTCGCTTCGCAGATCGTCGTCTCGCTCCAGTCCATCGTCTCGCGCACCATCGCGCCGCAGGAGGCGGGCGTCATCACCGTCGGCGCCATTCACGGCGGAACCAAGCACAACATCATTGGCGACAAGGTGGAGATGCAGCTCACCGTCCGCTCCAACAATCCGGAAGTGCGCGCGCAATTGCTCGACGCCATCGACCGGGTGGCGGAAGGCGTTGCGATCTCGCTGGGTGTGCCGGAAACGCTCATGCCTGAAGTCATCCGCTCGAAAACCGAAACGACGCCGCCGACCATCAACGACCGCGAAAGCGCCGAATTCGTGCGCGCGGCGCTGATTGCGAGCATGGGCGGCGACATTCTCCATGAGGAGCCGCGTGAGGGCATGGGCGCTGAGGATTTCGCCTATTTCGTCACGCCCGAAACCGGCGTCAAAGGGGTCTACATGAATGTGGGCGGCACGCCGGCAAAGCAAATCAAAGACGCGCCGTCTCACCATTCGCCGCTGTTCAGGATCGAGCCGGAGCCTGCGATCACCACCGGCGTCGAAGCGATGACCACGGCCGCCATCGCGCTTTTCAATCAGGAGTAGCGGCGCCGGTTCTTAGGCGCTTGCGCGTTGCGGCGCCGGCCCTTCGCGAAGGTGCGGCGCCCAGATTTTCATGCGCTTCGTGAGGTCGTCTTTTTTGAGGGGCTTTGAAAGATAGTCGTTCATGCCGGCGTTGATGCAAAGATGCTGGTCGGCGGGCTTGATATGCGCGGTGATCGCGACAATGGGCGTGCGCTTATCGGCGCCGCGCTTGCGCTCCAGCATGCGGATCTTGCGCGTCGCCTCGAGGCCGTCCATCACTGGCATCATGATGTCCATCAACACAAGATCGACATCGTTTCTGTGAAACAGTTTGACGGCGTCCTTGCCGTTCTTGGCGATAATGGCCTTGCAGTCGTAATTCGCAAGATAGTGCTCAAGCACTTTCAGATTCACGTCATTGTCTTCGGCGATGAGGATCACCGGCGGGCGCGCGGCGTCCTCCTCCGAAGGATGTTCAGCATTGGGAATATTGGCGTCAGACATCCGGCTATTCCTTTGGCTGGCAGGCCTTTAAAGGCGGCCCAGCTTCTCCGGCCGTGCCTAAGAAGACGCGAACGCTTTGCAGGAAATGCAAAGCAGCGGTTTAACTTTTAAACGCCGCCGGTCTTGGCGAGGGAGCCGCAAAGCCCCGGCGGGCCCCGACATGGCGGGTCTCATGCGCGCCAATTCAGGTTAACGCCGCTTTCGGAGCGCTCTGTAATTTTTCGCGTCAGCGTAAGGCATTGAAAAGAGTTGTGGCGAAAAGCAGGCGCCGTCTCAGAGGGAAAGGCCTGCTTTTCAACGCCGCAATTAGTCGTCGTCGCTGTAATCGACGCCGCTGATTTCGATATCGCCGTCGCCGCGCGCGCGAATCTTTCCTTCGTGCCGGGCGATATGAATGGAGCCTGACCTTGTGGCGTAGACGGCCGGGTTGGTCGCGACGCCGTTGAAGGTGAAGTCGCCGGAGCCGCTGATTTCCACCATCAGATCTTCGGCGCGCCCGCCGCCGATATCGATGTCGCCGGAGCCGCGCACATGGGCGAGGGTCTTGCCGCTGACGCTGGCGAGCGTCACGTCGCCGGAGCCGCTGATCTCAATCCCGGCGCCGCCGCCGACTTTGCCTGCCTCGACATCGCCGCTGCCATTGATGGAAAGCGCCATGGCGGCGCCCACATTGCCGAGCTTGATGTCGCCGGAGCCGTTGATGTCGATGACGGCCGGGCCAGCTACATCGCCCAGAGTCATGTCGCCCGAGCCGTGAATTTCGGCTTCAAACGCGCCGGCGGATTTCGCCGAGAGATCGCCGGAGCCATATATTGAGGCTTTAAATTCGCCGGCGACATTTCCTGCGTCGAGATCGCCGGAGCCGTGAATGGCGATGTCCGCCGACGCGATGTCGCCGATCATGCCGTCCACATGGCCTTCGCGCATCGAAAGGGCGCCATGCGTGTCGTCGGCGGTGAAGATCATCACCGCACTGTCGAAATCCAGCGCGGTTTTCTCCGGAATGCGCAGGGTCAGCGTCGGATAATCTTCAAGGAAAACCCTGAAAGCGTCGTCGTGATATTTGCGCCAGTCGACATCATCCTGCCAGCGGATGTCGTCGGGGTCCTCGTCGCTCGCAATGGTGAGGACGCCGTTCTTTTCCGTGACCCGAACCGGATAGTCGGCATCCTTCCCCTTGGCGAGATCGAGGCGCACGGGACCGCTTTTGACGGTCTCGACTTTCACCGTGCCGATGAAATTTTCGACCTCGACTTCTGTAACGCCTTGATGGGTGGTTGTTTCGGCCGATGCAGCCGCCATCAGCGGCGCCGTTAACGCCGCTGTCAGTAGTAGGATACGCATTGCACTCTCCCCTCGCTGGGTGTGAAGCCGCCCGTCTGCTACAAGTTTAGCGCCTCCTTCGCGCAAGGGCAAACCGCGCCACCCTCCCGCCATGAAATGACCCTGAAAAGACCCCCTCGCGCGCCGACGGCGAGGTTTCCTCCGGCCGTTTCACCATCATGAGACGGCTCGGGCTAGGGGCTCCTGTCTCAGGCAGTAGGAGTGAAAACTCATGTTGAAGAAAGTTGTTGCGGGCGCGTTCGGCGCGGGGGTGATGTTGATGGGAGCGCAGGCTTTCGCCGGGGAATGGAAGTTCAATCCGCGCGCCTGCCCCGATCTCGTCGAGGACCGCTATGACCGCATCGAGGACCGTCGCGACCGGCGGGTCGATTATGGTCGCGGCGACCGACGCGAGGACCGTTACGACCGGCGCGAAAACCGCCGCGACGAGGCGATCACTGTCTGCCCGATCCGCGCTTTTTATTACCAGCCCGACCGCTGGGAGCATCACGCCCAATATCACGGGCGGGGCAATGCCTGGGGCCGTCATCAAGCGCGCCCGCCCTTAAAATACGATCGGCGGATCGGCATGTATTACCGCTATGCCGACGGCCGCAAGATTTACATTCGCGGCTAGGCCGGAAAATCAGTGTAGATACAAAACGGCGCCCAGCGGGCGCCGTTTTCAATCAGTGATTGCGCAGCGCGCTGATCAATTCTTTTTTCGTCATGTTCGACCGGCCCTTGACGCCGATCTCTTTCGCGCGGTCGTAAAGCTCGTCTTTCTTCCAGTCTTCATAGGGCTTCGCCTCGCCGCCTTTTTCGGAAGGGTGTTGAGACGAATTCGCCTGCGCATTGGCGATGCGCGCGGCCTTTTCTTTGCTTGCGCCGTCTTCGCGCAAGGACTGATAGGTCTCGTCGTCCTTAATGGTCGGTCCGTGGTTCTTCTCCATGGGCTTAACCCTTTTCTTTTTCGTCGCTCTTCCTCACGCGCGTGGCGCCCGCGGGGCGTTCCTTTGCGCGCTTCTTTTCGTCGAGCTTGCCTTTCTTCTCCTGCAGGTCTCCGCCGGCGACGCCGCCCTGGGACGGGGCGCCCGGCTCGCCGAGATATTCCTTGTCTTCAAGCGCCTCCTGGCGTGTCTTGGGGCGAGTCATGCATATCTCCTTTCAGGCGCGCGTCAGTTCGGAGCCGCAGCAAAGTGCGTAGCCGCCATCCGGTTTTTCGATGATATAGGCGGGCGATCCGGCGTCGCCTTCGCGCCGGACCCTGTCGCCGTCGATGATCTTGCTGACGGGACGGGTGTGAATTTCGGCGATGACGCCGCTTCGCTCGCCGTCGCCCCAATCCCATTTCACTTCGTCGCCGCGTTCAAAAAGCTCGGTCATAAGGGCCTCTCTTTTTTGCCGGCCCGGATGCAGTCCGGCGCGTTTTTTCCGTGCTCGTCATCCGAACACGAGGATCGGCGCCCTGTTCCGAAATCCATGACGTGAAAGCATGCCTCGAAAGCAGACTGGCGCTTTCTTCGTGTCCGCGTTATAGGCGCGGCGCAGCAAAACATCGGATGAGCCATGGCCGCGAAGAAAGACGTGAAAAAAGTGGTGCTCGCCTATTCGGGCGGTCTCGACACCTCTGTGATCCTGAAATGGCTGCAGGTGGAATATGATTGCGAGGTCGTGACATTTACGGCTGATCTCGGGCAAGGCGAGGAGCTTGAGCCCGCCCGCCGCAAGGCCGAACGCGCCGGGGTCAAGGAAATCTACATTGAGGATCTGCGCGAGGAATTCGTGCGCGAATTCGTCTTCCCCATGTTCCGGGCGAATGCGGTCTATGAGGGGCTTTATCTGCTCGGCACTTCCATCGCGCGCCCGCTGATCGCCAAGCGGCTGGTGGAGATCGCCGAAAAGACCGGCGCCGATGCGATTGCGCATGGCGCCACGGGCAAGGGCAACGACCAGGTGCGGTTCGAACTCAACGCCTACGCCCTCAATCCCGACATCCGCGTCATCGCGCCGTGGCGCGAATGGGATTTGAACTCCCGCGAGAAACTCATCGACTGGGCGGAAAAGCACCAGATCGAAATTCCGAAGGACAAGCGCGGCGAGGCGCCGTTCTCGGTCGATGCGAACCTTCTGCACACGTCGTCCGAGGGCAAGGTGCTCGAAGATCCGGCGCAACCGGCGCCCGATTACGTCTATCAGCGCACCGTCGATCCCGAAGACGCGCCGGACAAGCCGGAAATCATTGAAATCGGTTTCGACCGCGGCGACGCCATTTCCATCAACGGCAAGCCCATGTCGCCGGCGACCCTTCTCGCCGAACTCAACGAATATGGCCGCAAACACGGCGTCGGACGCCTCGATCTCGTGGAGAACCGCTTTGTCGGCATGAAGTCGCGCGGCATCTACGAAACGCCCGGCGGGACCATCCTTCTCGCGGCTCATCGCGGCATCGAACAGATCACCCTCGATCGCGGCGCCGGGCATCTCAAAGACGAATTGATGCCGCGCTATGCGGAGCTGATTTACAACGGCTTCTGGTTTGCGCCGGAGCGCGAGATGCTCCAGGCCGCCATCGACAAGAGCCAGGAAAAGGTCGCCGGCACGGTGCGGGTGAAGCTCTATAAAGGCTCGGCCAGCGTCATCGGCCGGTCGTCGCCGAACACCATCTACTCCATGGCCCATGTGACCTTCGAGGAAGACATGGTCTACGACCAGAAAGACGCCGAGGGGTTCATAAAACTGAACGCATTGCGGCTTAAGCTGCTGGCGCGCCGCAACAAGAACGCAGAGTAAGCAGAGCAAGAGTAAAAGAGTAAGATGGATCTTTCCAAAATCACGCCGGGCGTCAATCCGCCGAAAGACGTCAACGTCGTCATCGAAGTGCCGCTTGGCGGCGAGCCGATCAAATACGAGATCGACAAGGCGTCGGGCGCAATGTTCGTCGACCGGTTCCTCTATACGTCGACGCGCTACCCTTGCAATTACGGCTTCATTCCCCAGACCCTCGCCGACGACGGCGATCCGGTGGACGTGATGGTGATGGGCAACCGGCCGCTGGTGCCCGGCGCCGTGGTCGGCGCCCGGCCTGTGGGCGTGCTCATCATGGAGGATGAGGCGGGCATGGACGAAAAAATCCTCGCCGTGCCGAGCCCGCGCCTCACGCGCTATTACGCCAAGATCAAATCCTATCATGACCTGCCCGACATCATGATCGAGCGCATCAGCCACTTCTTCGAGCATTACAAGGACCTCGAGCCCGACAAGTGGGTCAAGATCGTCGGCTGGCGCGATGCGGACGTGGCCGAAGAGCTCATCATGGCGGGCTTGAAGGCCGAAGCGGCGAAGGGCTGACGCGGGAGCGCGCGCCTTAACCCTTTTTAAACCCCGTCTTTTGAGCTAGCATCTTCCCTGTCCAGTGCGGACATTCGCCCCGCCAGCGAGGCCGGGCGAGGGGCGGCGATCGCTCGTCGAGAGGAACAGGGGGCCAAGATGCGTAATATTGAAGCCATATTCGGGGGAATATTGGCGCTCGCGGTTCTGGGCGTCGCCTTGTTCGCCGTGATGAACACGCAATTCGCGTCGGGGCCGGGCGGCGAGACTGCGCCGGCTGCGACCGCGACCACTGCTTCCTATGACAACAGCGCGGCGCCGCCGACGATCATGGCGTCGTCAGGCCAGGACCTTGTCTGCGAATGTTACGACGCGGCCTTTTCGCTCGCTGGCAAGGTCAATGTCCTCTCGCCCGAATACCGCACCGGCTTCCAGCAGTGCCGGGCCCGCGGCGGGGTCGACGCCGGGGACGCCTGGACCGCGGGCTGGAATGCGCGCCAGTCGGGCCAGCCCTTCGAGGCGAGCTGCCGCTCCTACAAGCGCCGGCGCTGATCCGTCTCGTGAAACTGTTCCGCTTGCTGGCAACCATTTTGGCATTCGCCGCATTTTGTAGTGTGAGCGCCGCCGAACCGCCGCGTTTCGAGCCCGCTGTCTCGACGCTGACCGGCCGGGTGATGGGCGAATATGTGATGGTTCCGGGCCGTGAGATGTCGAAAGGGGTCGCGCTGCTGCTCGATCCGGCGATCACTATCGAAGGCAATCCCGACAGCAGGAGCAACAGGCGTGCCATGCGTAATGTGCGGAAAATCCTGCTTGAACCTGCCTCAGACGATCTCGACCTCTGGTCCATCGCCGGCGAGACCGTGACCCTTGAAGGGGTGCTGTTTCGCGAACATGTCGATATTTTTCATTCCGACGTCACCATGCGCGTCCACAAAGTCATCGCGGATCAATCCGGTGACGAAACGTCGGGCGCTTAATCCGTCGAAAAATTCTCGATCACCGTCTTGAACGGAATGACGCCCACATCGGCGAAGAGGCCCGCCTTGTTATAGGGGTCTTCGGCGGCGATGGCGCGGGCTTTCCCCTCGTCCTCGGCTTCGATCACCAGCATGGAGCCGATGGGATCGCCCTTGCCGTCGAGCATCGGCCCGCCGAGCAGCAGCTTATTTCCAAAAGATTGAAAATATTCGAGATGCGCGGGCCGGGTCTCCATGCGCAAGGCGAGGGAGTCCGGCTTGTCCCGGCATAGTAAAACAAATTGGGGCATCGTTACGCTTCCGATTTTAAGGGCCGCGCCATCAGCGCGGCGATGATCTCGTCGACGGACTTGGCGCCGGAGACGAGGGCGGCGACGGCTTCGCAGATCGGGGCCTCGACCCCGGCCTTTTCTGCGAGGGCGTGAATGGCGCCGGCGGTGGCGACGCCTTCGCAGACCGTATTGCGCTCGGAAAGGATCTCGTCGAGCGTTCGGCCTTTGCCGAGATCGATCCCAAGGGACATGTTGCGAGATTGCGGCGAGGTGGCGGTGAGGATCAGGTCGCCGAGGCCCGAAAGCCCGGCCATGGTCTCTTTTTTCGCGCCAAGCGCCACGCCAAGGCGCTGAAATTCCGCAAAGCCCCGGGCGATGAGCGCGGCTCGGGCGCTTTCGCCGAAGCCCTTGCCCTCTACCACGCCGGCGGCGATGGCGAGCACGTTCTTAACTGCACCGCCGAGTTCGGCCCCGGTGAGGTCGTCGGAAAGATACGGCCGGAAGCCCGGACCGCCGAGCGTCGCCATCCAGCGGGCGCCCGTATCCTTGTCGCGGGCGGCGAGGGTCACGGCGGTGGGAAGTCCCATGGCGACATCGCGGGCGAAGCTCGGTCCGGACAAAACCGCGGGCTCCGCCTCCGGCCATACCCCAGCCAGAACCTCGGTCATCATCAGGCCTGAAGACCGCTCGATGCCTTTGGAGCAGAGCGCTACCGGGACCGGCCGGCCATCCGTCGCCTCCCGGAGATCGGCGAAGACGGGGCGGGCGAACTGGGCCGGCACAACGAAAAGTATGGCCTGGCAATCGGCGGCCATACCCAGTGATTGCGCGGCCTTGAGGCTTTCGGGCAGGGGAACGCCGGGGAGGTATTCGCTGTTCTCATGGGCGGTGTTGATGCTGCGTATGACCGCGTCTTCGCGGGCCCACAGCGTGGTGGCGACGCCGTTCGTCGCGCAAAGCGAGGCGAGCGCCGTTCCCCAGGCGCCGCCGCCGATCACGCCAACCGATTGGAAAGGGGCGCCCGGATTCATGACTTCCAGTTCATTTGCTTCATTGCCGAATGACGACTGAACGGTTTATAAAGATGTCAACATAAACATGCGGCCCCGAATGCCCATCGAAACGCTCGACGACACCGCAAAGCAGATTCTCGACGCCGCCAGCCGGCGCTTTCTCCACTATGGCTACGGCAAGACGACCATGTCGGAGATCGCCCAGGACTGCAACATGTCCACGGGCAACCTCTACCGCTACTTCCCGTCGAAGCTCGATATCGCCGAAAGCTTCGTTCGGGTGCTGCGGCGCGAGCAGGTGGCCCGGCTTCGTGAGGTCGCCGACGACCCGGCCCAGACCCCGGCGGAAAAGCTCAGATCGTTTTTTCTCCGAAAATTTCAGCTCGCCTACGAGCGTTTCCATGACAAGCCCAAGGCCTACGAGTTATCGAGCGAGCTTCTGGGGGCCCGGCCGAAAGTCGCTATCGAATGGGAGAACGCCGAGGGCCGCGTCCTTGCCGAAATCCTGATCCAGGGAGACGCGGACGGCTCCTTCGCCATTGAGAACCCCGCAGAGACCGCCAAGATCCTCCAGGACGCCGGATATCGCTTCACCAGCCCGGCGGTCTTTCATGAGGGCGAGTTCGAGGCGCTGGCGGCCGAGCTCAACGGGGTCATCGACCTGATCCTCGACGGGTTCGCCTTTCGCGCCGCCAAAAGAGCGGCGGTTGAGAAGCGAAAACACGCATAAATCCATAGCGGAATACTCTAATCACTAGTCACAAAGTGGTGAGTATACGGTTCCGCGACGTGAATTTTCAAACCTAAAGCATTGTAATGTATGGGTCTATAAGCTCGTTTAGAAAAATTACGATTAAACAATGAATATTTAGCATTTTGTTCATTGACAATGATTTATCCCCCGCCTATCTGCCGCTTTGTCGATGGCGAAAAATCGCTTTCGGCGCGCCCCGCGGGGGCAATGCCTTACGCGCCAAAACGGCGCCAAGACAAAGAAACGAACTGACAAAACGCAAAGAGAAACCCAAATGAGCACCCTTCGTAATTTCGCCGTTCAGGCGACCGTCACCCTCACCCTTACCAGCGCCCTTGGCGCGGTCCTTTTCGGCCTCGCCGACTACGCCACGCGCGGCGTCGTCATTGGCTAAGGACTAAACCCCGAGACCTGCTGCTTCCGTCCCTCCCCTTAGGACGCACCCTCCCTAAACGAAGCAGCATCCCCTGGCGCGGAAGCCTGCCCCGGCTTCCGCGCTTTCTTTTTGTCTAACGTCCTTTTTTTCGGCGCGCCCAATTTGAAACTGTGTCGGTTACACAATTTCAAGATAATCCGGGCTAGGCTGTCCCCGCCCAAAACTGGGAGAGACGACATGCCCGGATCGACCCGCTTCGCCGCCGCCGCCCACATCATGACATTGCTGGCCGCCCATCGCGGCGCGCCCCAGACTTCCGAAACGCTGGCGAAGAGCCTCGCCACCAATCCTGCGGTGGTGCGCCGCCTCCTCGGAGCGCTAGCGAAAGCCGGCCTCACCCAGTCCGATCTCGGCAAAGGCGGCGGCGCGCGCCTTGCCAAGGGGCCGAAGAAAATCACGCTCGCCGACATCTACCGCGCTGTCGAAACGCCGGGGCTCCTGCCCCTGCCGCGCTCCGCGCCGGATCCGGCTTGCCCCGTGGGCCGCAATATGGCGCCGGCGCTCACGGCCGTCGGCGATGCGGCGGAAACCGCCTTTCTCGCCTCGCTTGAGGCGGTTACGCTGAAACAGTTCGCCAAGGAAATTGCTGCAGGCGATGCTGCAGCAAAAAGCGCAGCATAAGCTCCGTTTGCTGCGGTCTATGCTGCAGCAAATCTCTGCAGCAAAATTAATGAAATCAGGCCTTTGGCCCTTTGCGGCCGGAGCCGAGGCGCCCGCCGTCCGGCGGCTCGGCAAGCGGCCATCGCGCCCGCGGCGCAAGGCCCATCGCCTCGTCCTGCGCCATGGCGAGCCCGGCGGCGAGGCGTTCGGCCCCTGCCCAGGCGATCATCGCCCCGTTATCGGTGCAATATTTGGGCGGCGGGACGATCAGCGCCCAGGAATTTGCTGCGCATAATTGCTGCAGCATTTTCTTGATGGCGCAATTCGCCGCGACGCCGCCGGCGACCACCAAACGCTTTGCTTCCGGCATCAGCGCCATCGCCTTTTCGGTGCGCTGGGCGAGATGGCGGGCGGCGGCTTCCTGAAACGAGGCGGCGAGATCGGCGATGTCCTGGCCCGTGGGATTCTCCAGGCTTGCCGCCGTCTCGCGCACCGCGGTCTTCAGCCCCGAAAAGGAAAAATCGCAGCCTTCATGTTTGAGGAGCGGGCGCGGCAGGTCGAAACGGTCGGTCCTGCCGCCCGTCGCCGCGGATTCCACTTTCGGTCCGCCGGGCGCGCCGAGGCCCAAGAGCTTTGCGGTCTTGTCGAAACTCTCCCCCGCGGCGTCGTCGATGGTGGTGCCGAGCCGGTCATACCGGCCGACGCCCGTCACCCGGATGAGCTGGGTATGGCCGCCGGAAATGAGGAGGAGGAGATAGGGAAAGGGCGCGTCCTCTGTCATTCGCGCCGAGAGGGCGTGACCTTCGAGATGGTTGAGCGGAACAAGCCGCAGGTCATGCGCCATGGCGACAGCCTTCGCCGTCGTAAGCCCGACCATCACCCCGCCGACGAGGCCCGGCCCCGCCGTCGCCGCGACGGCGTCGAGATCGGCGAAACTGACGCCCGCCTTCGCCACCGCCCGCTCGATGGTTCCGTCGAGGCGCTCCACATGGGAGCGCGCGGCGATTTCCGGCACCACGCCGCCATAGGCCGCATGGTCCTCATGCTGCGCCCAGACTTCGTTCGAGAGAATGCGGCACGCGCCATTCTCCTCCCGGCTCACGACCGCGGCGGCGGTGTCATCGCAACTTGTCTCGATGCCTAAAACCAGCATGGGTCTTCTGTCTTCTTGCTTATGCCTTTGTGACTGCGTTAAGCCCGGCGGGGAAAGCCCCGCATGGACATGAAAGCTTCCGGCGGCGCAAGAGCCCGGGCCGAGATTTGTCCCGGCTCCAGTTCCGAAAGCGAAACGAGTGAGCAACGACAAGTCCTTCGCCATCGCCAGCCGCCGCTCGCCCCTTGCGATGGCGCAGGCGCGGCTTGTCCAGGCGATGATCGCGAAGGCCGCCGGGATTTCGCCGGAGGCGGCGCCCATCCAGGATTATGTCTCCACGGGCGACCGCAATCTTCAGGGCTCCCTCGCCAATATTGGGGGCAAGGGGCTCTTCACCAAGGAGATTGAGGAGGCGCTGCTCTCCGGCGCGGCGCGTTTTGCGGTCCATTCCATGAAGGACATGCCGGCGGACTCGCCGCCCGGACTTGTCACGGCGGCGATCCCGGCGCGGGAAGACCCGCGGGACGTTTTCATCTCCTATGTGGCGGAGACCCCCTGGGACCTGCCGCAGGGGGCGCGAGTCGGGACGGCGTCGGTGCGGCGGGCGGCGCAATTGCTGGCGCGGCGGCCGGATCTGAAGATCGTTCCCTTGCGCGGCAATGTGGGCACGCGCCTAGACAAGCTCGAACGCGGCGAGGCGGACGCGACGTTCCTCGCCCTCGCCGGGCTCAACCGCCTCGACATGGAGGGCCATGCGACGGCGGTGATGGCGACCGACGAGATGCTGCCCGCCGTGGGGCAGGGCGCTCTCTGCGTCCAGACCCGGAAAGACGACGAAGAGGCGCGCGCCATCGCGGCCAAGTTCAACTGCGCGCGCACCAGCGCCTGTGTGATCATGGAGCGGGCGTTCCTGATGGGGCTCGACGGCTCCTGCCGCACGCCCATCGCCGGCCTTGCGATCATGCAGGATGACGAAATCCGCTTCCGCGGCGAGCTTTTGTCGCTTGACGGCAGGGAACGGTTTGCCGTCGAATGCAGTCTTCCGTATACAGAGCATTGTGCGATGGACGCCGGCGGCCTGGGCGCCGAAGCGGCGGCGGAGATCCTCGATGCGGCGGGCCTCGATTTCTTCAAAAGGCTCGAGGGGTGACGAGCGTTCTCGTCACGCGGGCGGAGCCGGACGCGTCGGATTTCGCCGCCGCCTGCCGCGCGGCGGGGCTCATCCCTATTCTCTCGCCGGTGATGCGCATCGAGATTGAAAAGACGTCAGTGGACCTCGCCGGCGTCGGCGCCATCGCTTTCACTTCGGCCAATGGGGTGCGCGCCTTCGCGGCGAATTCGGCGGAACGCGCGCTGCCGGTTTTTGCGGTCGGACCGGTGACGGCGGCGGCCGCGGAAGCGGCGGGGTTTAAAGACATTCATGCCGCCGGCGGCGATGTAGCGGCGCTGGCCAGTCATATCGCCTCCGAAAGCGCCTTGGGCGGAAAAGCCATATTGCATGTCGCCGGGGCCGACCGGGCCGGAGATCTCATTTTGGCCCTCAAATCCGAAGGGATCGCCGCCCGGCGCCAGACGCTGTACCGGGCGGAGGCTGAGGACGCGCTTTCGGCCGAAGCCGTGGCGGCGCTGAAGGACAGTGACGGCCTCTGGGTCACGCTCTTTTCGCCCCGCACGGCGAGGCTTTTTCTCGGCCTCGCCGAGAAAGCCGGGCTTTTGCCGCAACTATCGGGCGCTCGGGCGGTTTGCCTCAGTGAGGCTGTCGCGGAAGCGGCGTCAAAAGCGGCGTGGGGCGAAATCGCCGTTGCGCCGGACCATACGGGCGAAAGCGTGATCGGGACGATCTGCGAGGCCGAACGCCGCGCTTGAGCGCGCGTGAGGCGGCGCTTATCTAGGAAGGCGCGCAGGTGAGGGTGAGACGTGACGCAGGATGGCGACTCTAAGGCTAAGAAAGAAGAGGAAAGCCTCCCTGAGGTGGAGGCGGAACTTGTCAGCGAGACGCCGCCGCCTCAGGACGCGTTCGAAGATGACGCGCCGGCGGATTCGCCGCCGCAGGATGCGGTTCAAGGTGATGCGGGAGGCGCCGGCGCCGACAACGGCGGAGACAAATCCGAGCCCGTAAAACGCAAATCGACCCTGACCCCCGGGGTCATGCTGTTTCTCGCTTTCGTTGTCGTCGCGCTTATTGCTTTCGCCGTATGGCGGTTTCAGATGGCGCCGGGCGCCGCGCCCGCTGAAGACGCGCCGGCTGCAGCCGAAGAAACTGCGCCAGATGTTTCAGACGGGGAAAGCGTTTCTGAAACGCCGGACGAACCGGAAACGGCGCCGGAAATCGACGAGCCTGAGACCGCGGCGAAAATCGGCAATCTTCCCGATGATGATTTGAAACCCTCCGACGCGCCAGCGGAAAGCAGCGGCTATCTGCCGCCGGTCACGGAAGACGGCGCCGCCAAAATCTCCAATTCCGTCGAGGATGGCGCGAAAGAGGCCATGCGCCGTTTCGGCGAGGGGGAAGACGCCGCCGTTGAAGCTCCGTCTACGGAGGAAGGGATTGATGGCGCAGTCGTGGAAAGCGACGCTGCTTCATCGGTGGAGGCGGCCGAAAACGCCGCTGAAACCGCCGCCATGGAAACGCCGCCGCCATCGGAAGAAGAGGCGGCTGCGGGATCGGCGCAACCCGTTGATGAATCCGTCGCGGCCGCCGCTCAGGCGGAGGAGGCTGCGGTCGCCCTGCAGGCGGAAATGGAATCCATGCGCGCGGCTTTCGAGGAAGAGCGCGCTCAGCTTGCGGCGTCGCTCGACGCGGCGCGCGCCGAAAACGCAACCCAGGCCGAGGAACTGTCGCGCCTCCGCGCCGAACTGGAAAACCGCAACAGCGCCGTTGATGACGAGATCACGCGCCTGCGCGAAGAACTGCAGAAAGTCCGCAATGACCGCGCGCAGCAATCGGCGCGGCAAATGAAAGCGTCCTTTGCGCTCGCCGCACTCTCCCGTGCGGTGGAGCAGGGCGATCCCTATACGGAAGAGCTTGCGGTCATCGAAGAATTCGAGCCGGGCGCCGGGTCGGCGCTGGAAGCTCATGCCGAAACCGGCGTCGCCACCGACGCCGCCTTGCGCATCGGGTTTGACGCAGCGGCCAGAAAGGCGCTCGCGGCGGCAGGCCAGGCCCAGGCCGGCGGCGGGCTTTCAGGGCTGATGGCGCGGGCGAAAAACCTTGTCAGCGTGCGTCCCGCACGGCCCCTCGACGGCGACGATCCGGGCGCCGTTCTCTCGCGCGCCGAACATGCGCTGGAACAGGGAGAAATAGGTTTCGCGCTGTTGCAGCTTGAGGATCTGCCGCTCGTCGCGCAGGAGGCCATGGCCGAGTGGATGGCGGAGGCCCGCGCCCGCGCCGAGGCGGAAGCCGCTGTCGCCTCGCTCACGGCGCAGCTTTCCGGCGATGCGGAGTAGGGGACGTTTATGATCCGTATCCTGATGTTTCTTCTGGGGATCGTCTTTTTCGCTTTTGCGATTACGGTTTTTGCAAGCTTTGACAGCCGCATCACCGGCGAAGCGTTCGGGTATCGTTTCGATGGCCCATCAGGCCTCATCATCGGCGGGCTGATTGTCCTCTTCGTCGCTGCGATCTATCTCACCCACAAGGTCAAGGATATCCTTGCGATCCCGGCGAAGATCAAGGCGAAGGACGCAGCGACGCGGCGCGAGCGCGGCATCGCGGCGCTGACGCGGGGGCTCGAGGCCGCCGCCGCCGGCGACGGCGAGGATGCGGCCCACCATGCGCGGGTTGCGCGGCGCAATCTCGACGATGTGGCGCTGACGCGGCTGTTGACGGCGCAGGCGGCGCAGCTTTCCGGCGACATGGCGACGGCGAAAGAAAGCTATTCGGCGATGCTCGCCGCGCCCGAAACGGAATTCATCGGCCTGAAGGGCCTCTATGCGCAGGCGATGACCTCGGGCGATACGGCGGCCGCGAAGTCTTACGCGGAACGCGCTTTTCGCCTGCGGCCCAATGCCGCCTGGGCTTTCCAGTCGGTGTTCGATCTGGGGCTCGAACGCGGCGCCTGGAACGAAACGCGCGAAGCGGTGATTGGCGCACAAAAGAACAAGGTGATCGACGATGCGCGCGCCAACCGCGCCCGCGCCGCCTTGCTCACCGCTGACGCCTATGCGGCGGCGGATCAGGCGACGGCCATGAGCGAGGCGGAAGCGGCCTTGAAACTGGCGCCGGATTTCACCCCGGCCTCGGTGCTCGCCGCGCGCATCGCCATCGACGAAGGCAAAACATCCAAGGCGGCGAAGCTCCTCGAAGCCGGCTTCACCGCGAGCGCTCACCCGGCGCTGATCAAGCTTTACGATCGTCTTTACAAGGATGAAACGCCGGAAAAACGCGCCCACAAGCTGAAAAAGCTTGCCGAGAAAAACCCGGCGTCGGACGAGGCGGTCTTGTTAAAGGCGCGGGCCGCGACGCTGGCCGAGGACTGGCAGGGCGCAGTGGACGCGCTCGAAGCCCATGTCACGAAGACGGCGACGCCGGCGGCTTTTTCCCTGATGGCGAAAGCGGCGGCGGGCCTTAAAGGCGAGGCGGCGGCGCAAATCTGGTACGAACATGCGGCCGCCGCGCCGCGCGATCCGCGCCCCGGCGCCGACGGGACTTTTCATCTCACGCGCGAAGGCTGGGCGCGGCTCATCCGCGAATATATGGACTACGCGCGGCTTTCCCCGCCGCCGATAGAAGAGGCGACGGCGGGCGTTTCGACCGAGGAAGTTCGGCTTCTGCTCGCGCCGCCCGTTGTCGAGGAGTCTCTCGACGAGATCGAGGAAGATTCAGAAACGTCAGCGTCCGAAACTCCAGCCGAGGATGCGTCGAAAGCTTCGCCAGACCATAGCGCCGATGCATCATCGTCGGGCGAAGAAGACGATCACGTCCATGACGATGAAGAGGCCGAACGTGCGGCCAATGCGGCGCGCGGGGTTTCGTAAACTACTCCGCGGCGTCCTTGCGCTCGCCGGTTTCGTCATTTGCGGCGGTGTGGGCTCGCGCTTCCTCGTCAGGCGCGTCCGCTTCTTTCGCCGCTCTCGCGGCGGCTTTCTCCGCGGCCTTCGCCTCCTTTTCGAGACGTTTCTTTTCGGCCTTTTCCGCCGCCTCGCGTTTCTTGAGTTCCTTTTTGTCGAAGGCGGTCATGGGCGCGGCTTCGGCTTCCTTCGCCGCTTCCGCCGCAAGCATTGCCTCTTCGGCGAGGGTTTTGACTTTGAGGTAGTCGATCTTGCCGGTGCCGAGGACGGGGATTTCGTCGACCGTGACGATCTTCTTCGGCACGGCGATTTCCGGCACGCCGTGGCTTTGCGCCCAAGCGAGCAGAAGCCCGCGCGGCGCGTCGGCGCGGTCGGTGACGAGGATCACCTGCTCGCCTTTCTTCGGATCGGGCATGATCGCCGCGGCGTGAAGATTGTCGGGCCAGACGGCCGAGGCGCAGTTTTCGACGACGGCGAGCGAGACCATCTCGCCGCCGATTTTCGCGAACCGCTTCAGGCGCCCGCGGATCGCCATATAGCCGTTCTCGTCGATGGAGACGATGTCGCCGGTGTCATGCCAGCCGTCAGCGAGAGGCGTCACGACGCCGGGATTGTCGGGCGAGAGATACCCCTTCATCACATTCGGTCCGCGCACGAACAAACGTCCTGCGCCCTCGAGACCGTCCACAGGTTCGAGCCGGGTCTCGACGGCGGGGAGGAGTTTGCCCACCGTGCCGGAGCGGATGTCGCCGGGCTGGTTGGCGGCCAGGACGGGCGAGGCTTCGGTGACGCCATAGCCTTCCAGCACCTCGAAACCGAAGCGTTTTTCCGCCGCCTGGCGGGTCTCGTCGCGCACGCGCTCTGCGCCGCAGACGGCGATCCTGAGTGACGACATGCCGCCATCGGGGCTTGCGCGCATATATTGCGAGAGAAACGTGTCGGTGGCGAAGAGCACCGTCGATCCGGTTTCGAAAATCCGCTTCGGGATGATCTTGGTCTGCAACGGCGAGGGGTGAAACACCACCGGATAGCCGTTGAGGATCGGCCACAAGGCGCCGGCAGTCAGCCCGTAGCAATGGAACGTCGGCAGCGGATTGAAGAAAATGTCCGTGGGCAGAAGTTCGACATGTGCGGAAATCTGCTCGATATTGGCGATGATGTTGCGGTGGGAAAGGACGACGCCCTTGGGCGCGCCTTCAGTGCCGGACGTGAAAAGGATGACGCCCGGCTCTTCCGGGTTCGGCGTCGCAGCGAGAACCGTCGGAAAGACCGGGCCGAGAAGCGCCAGCGCCTTGTCGCGGGGTTTGATCTGCTCGCGGACGTCTTCGAGATAGATGATCTCGACCGCCGCGGAGAGCTCTTCCATGAGCTTTTCAAGACCGCCGAGCTCCACGAATTTTTTCGAGGAGACGATCTTTGTCACCTCTGCGGCTTTGCAGGCGGCGAGGAGGTTTTTCGAGCCGGCCGTGAAGTTGAACATGGCCGGAACACGTCCGCGCGAGAGGAGGGCGAAGAGGGCGATGATCGCCCCGGCGCTGGTGGGGAGCAGGACGCCGACCCGTTCGTTCTTCGTTGTCAGCCGCGCCAGCGCGCCGCCGAGCGCAAAGGAGCCTTGCGTGATTTCCTTATGCGTCAGCTTGCGGCCGTCGCCATCGGTGATGACGGCCTTGTCCGCCTTGTCGCGCCGCGCATTGCTGAGATAAGCTTGAAAGATCGCGCGCCGCGACCGGCGCTCGATGCGTCTGACCGGATCAACCATATCCTTAGTCCGCCTTCCGCCCCGAAATGTCCCTGTCCGTTTCCCTACTCCTAATTTAGGCGAGGCGAGGCTGAAATTCCAGAAAAAGCAGAGCGCTAAGGCGGGATTTCGGACGCGCCGGCGCATCCGCTGCGGTGCAAAATGATCGTGGCCGGCGCAAAAAAGCCGCCGCCAAGGGAAGGACATGGCGGCGGCGAGTGGGGCGCTTTGGTGTGCGGGGAGAGAGAAAGCGCCCGGGGGGGCTCAAAAAATCACGCGTCTTGCTTACGGCATCACGACGGCGTCAATGACGTGGATGACGCCGTTGGATGCTTTGATGTCGGCTGTTGTGACGGAGGCGTTGTCGACTTTGACGCCGTCAGTCGCGTCAACGGTAATTGTCGAACCTTGGACGGTTGCAACTTCAAGCGTCTGGCCGGCGATGTCTTTCGACATCACTTTGCCCGGGACGACATGATAGGTAAGGACGGCGATCAACTGATCTTTGTTTTCCGGCTTCAAAAGGTTTTCGACTGCGCCTTCGGGCAGTTTCTCAAATGCTGCGTCGGTCGGCGCGAACACCGTGAACGGACCTTCTCCTTTCAGAGTCTCCACAAGGCCGGCCGCCTCCAGGGCTGCGGCGAGCGTGTTGAATTCACCGGCCGCCACCGCGGTGTCGACGATGTCTTTTTTAGCCTTGCCGTGGTGATCGGCGTTCGCGGCGCCGAAAGCAGCCGTCAGGGCTGCTGCGGCGGCGATCATGGTTTTCGTGATGGTCATCTTCATATCTCGTTCTCCCTTTGCTGCACTTCCGCTCCTGTGGGGCGCTGGAGCGGGGCTGTTGGCGCCGGCGGCGCGGTTCGTTGCTTTCATATAGAGAAAATATATTTTATTGATAATAAAACTTTCGTGAGGTGAATATCAGTTTTCTTGTAAAGAAAATCAGCTCACGCTAATTTTTGTCTACGGAAAAATGGGAAGCCTAATGCTGACTGAAACGCTCGCCAAAGGTCTCGAAGACTATGACATCGGATCGAAAGTGCGGGTGCTGCGCCTCGACAAAGGGATGGCGCTGGCGCAGCTCGGCGAGCATTCAGGGCTGTCGGTCGGCATGCTGTCGAAAATCGAACGCGGCCAGATCATTCCGACCCTGCCCACGCTCTTACGCATCGCGATGGTGTTCGGCGTCGGCCTCGACCATTTTTTCACCGATAATGAAGACCGGCCGCTGATCGCGATTACCCGTAAAAAAGAGCGCATGCGGTTTCCGGAACGGCAAGACGCGAAAGGCGAGACCTATACTTTCGAGAGCCTCAATTTTCCGGCTACGGACAGACGGCTGAACGGCTATCTCGCGGAATTTCCTGCAACGTCAGAGCCGTCAAAACCGCACAGCCATGACGGCGTCGAGCTGGTTTATGTGATGAAGGGACAGCTCGCTATTGAAATCGGCGGCGAAGATCAGGTTCTGAATGAAGGCGACGCCATTTATTTCGACAGCAGTGCGCCACACAGCTATCGCCGGGCCGGGAAGTCGAGCTGCACGGCGATGATTATCGTCACCGCTGACGGCGAGTAGGTTTCAGAGGTCAACCGCCGTCGCGATTTCCTGTTGAATGGCGCGCGCTGCAGACGAGGGATCTTTCGCTGCGATGATGGGCCGCCCGACCACCAGATGATCGGCTCCGGCGGCGATGGCGTCTGCGGGCGTCACCACCCGTTTCTGGTCGTTGGCGTCCGCGCCCGCGGGGCGCACGCCGGGGGTGACGATTTTCAGCCCATCGCCGAAGCGCGCCTTGATGGCGGCGGCTTCCTTCGCCGAGGCGACGACCCCATCGGCGCCCGCTTCAGCGGCGAATTCCGCACGCTTCAACACAAGATCGGGGAGGGCGGTGTCGATCCCCATCTTGGTGAGGCTCTCCTGGTTGAGGCTGGTCAGCACCGTGACAGCGAGGATTTTCAGCCGCTTGTCGTCGCCGCGTCCCTCGACGGCGCCCTTCAGCACGTCGGGCTCCGCATGGACCGTCAGAAAATCGCCGCCGAGTTTTGCAACGCTTGAAACGCCGCGCTCCACCGTCGCGCCGATGTCGTGAAATTTGAAATCGAGAAAGACTTTCTTGCCTTCGTCCGAAAGCCGTTTCGCCAGATCGAGCCCGCCAATGGGCATGAGCTGATAGCCGATTTTGTAGAACGTGCCTTCATCGCCGATGGCGTCGATGGCGCTCTGAGCTTCCTCCGCAGACGGAAGGTCGAGGGCGATGATCAGGCGGTCTTTAGGCATTGTGTTCATTGAATTGACGTCTTTCGCTAGGCCGTCCCCCTCCCGAAATTTGCTAGCGCAAATTTCGACCTCCCCTCAAGGGGGAGGTGGAGGTTCCGCTCCGGCTCTTTACCTCCCCCTTGAGGGGAGGTCAAAATCGCAAAGCGATTTTGGGTGGGGGTCATTTTGCTGCCGTTTTCTTCTTCACCGCCCTTAGCTTCGGCTTGCCGGCGAGTTTCTTCTTCGTCGCTTTCTTCTTGGGCGGTGCGGCTTTCTTCACCGGCTTGGGCTTTTCCGGCGACATCACTTTGTCCTTGAACTGGCAGAGATCGACAATGGGACAGCGCCAGCATTCGGGCTTGCGCGCCTTGCAGATATAACGTCCATGCAGGATCAGCCAGTGATGGGCGTGAAGCAAAAAGTCCTCAGGGACGATTTTCTCGAGCCCCAGCTCCACCTCCAGCGGGTTCTTGCCGGGCGCGAGGCCGGTGCGGTTGCCGACGCGGAAAATATGCGTGTCGACGGCGATGGTCGGCTGGCCGAAAGCGACATTCATCACCACATTGGCGGTCTTGCGCCCGACGCCGGGCAGGGTCTCGAGCTCCTCGCGCGTTTCCGGCACCTTGCCGCCGAACTCGCCGATAAGCTTATTCGAGAGGGCGATGACGTTCTTCGCCTTGTTGCGCCACAGCCCGATGGTCTTGATGTAGTCGCCCAGTTTTTTCTCGCCGAGCGCCGCCATTTTTTCGGGCGTGTCTGCAACCTCAAAGAGCGTCTTCGTCGCCTTGTTGACGCCCTCGTCGGTCGCCTGCGCGGAGAGCGCCACAGCGACCACCAGCGTAAACGGGTTCTTGTAATAGAGCTCGGTTTTCGGCTCGGGCGAGACCTCGGCGAGGCGCTCGAAAATCTTCCGCGCCCATTCTTTCTTTTTTGGGGCGCGCGTCATTTTGGGCATCAAGGGTCTCATGAAAGATTTGGCGCGACCATAACGCGCGCCGCCCGGAAATAAAGTTCCAGGGGAAGTGAATTGCAGGCGCCGTCGCGGACCGCTATCTTTTCCCCATGCCGCGCCTCCGTCACTTTGAAACCATGGCCCCCGTGCAAAAGGGCCGCGCCTCCAGCGCCTCGGGGCTCGATGATATCGCCGAGGGGCAAAGCCTCTTCGATGCTGTGCTCGCGCCCAACCGGTCGCTCCCCAATACCGGTTTCGCCGCGGTGATGACCATCGTCGTCATCTCCAATCTTTTCTTCGGGACCTATTTCTTCCTCAAGGGCGCCTGGCCGGTTCTGGGCTTTTGCGGGCTTGACGTCTTTGCGGTCTGGCTGGCCTTCAAGCTGAGCTACCGGCAGGGGCGCCTGCGCGAGCGGGTGCGCGTCACCGAGGACGACATGTGGGTGGCGCGGGTCCTTCCTTCCGGGCACGAGACGCGCTGGCGGCTCCAGCCCTTCTGGACCAAGGTCTTCATCGAGCGGCCCGTGGGCCATGAAAGCCAGGTGCGCGTCACTTCCAAGGGCGAGACCTTGATCCTCGGCTCCTTTCTTTCCCCTGACGAGCGCGGCCGCTTCGCCGAGGCGCTGAGCGCCGCCTTGGGAAAAGCTCGCCGATAGGTTAAAGGGCCTATTTCCCAAGACGGAACGGACTTCCATGCTCGGCTTCTTCCTCGTTGTGTTCGCCTTGCTCGCTCTTGCGGGCGGTCTTTATTGGCGATGGCAAAAGAAAATCGCGGAGGAAATCGCCGAAGGCGCCGCGATCGAATGGGCGCAATATCAGAAAAACGAGCCGGAATTTCTGGAGGGCGTGAGCGAGGAGAAATTCCGCGAAATCTACGCCCGCGTCCATGCCCCGCGCTTTCCCGGCTATGCGCTCGCCACCGTCGCGGCGTTTTTCATTTCCCTGCCTGTCACCTTCGCCGTCCTGAACATCGGGCTCTGGGCGGCAAGCGCGACCGGTCTGCTGCCCGAACCGGTCGATGTGGCCGACCGTGTTTTCATCGAAGACGGCCATCTCGTGATGTTCAAGGACACGCCGCCCGAGGCTGCGCTTTATTATATCAAAGACCTCGCCGGGTTTTATTATTTCTTCGGCGTCATCGCCTCATGGCTGGTGATCGTCTGGTTTTTCATGCGCCGGTTTCACTCGCGCCGACCAGGCTATATGCGCGATGAGATCATACGGTCGAGAGAATAGGAGAAAGATATGCGCTATCTGCACACCATGGTGCGGGTCAAAGACCTCGACGCCTCCCTCGATTTCTACTGCAACAAGCTGGGTCTTGTTGAGGTGAACCGCTATGAAAGCGAGAAAGGGCGGTTTACGCTGGTTTTTCTCGCTGCGCCCGAAGATGCAGCGGCGGCGAAAGAGAAAAAGGCGCCGCTTGTGGAGCTCACTTATAATTGGGATACGGAGGAGTATCAGGGCGGGCGCAATTTCGGCCATCTCGCCTATCAGGTCGACGACATCTACGCGCTTTGCGCCAAGCTTCAGGATGCAGGCGTCGTCATTAACCGTCCGCCGCGCGACGGCCACATGGCCTTCATCCGCTCTCCCGACGGGATTTCCATCGAGCTTCTTCAAAAAGGCGAGAGCCTGGCGCCCGCAGAGCCCTGGGCCTCTATGGAAAACACCGGAAGCTGGTAAGAGCTTAGCCCTTCCTTAACGCCAATCCGGCCAAGAATCGGGTCCCAAACCGCCTTCGCGCCCCCCTCGGACAGAAAGCTTTTTGATGACGGATCTTCCCGTTCAGCTTGAAAACGTCACCAAGCGGTATGGCGCATTCACGGCGGTGGACGATCTTTCCTTTGCGGTAAAGCAGGGCGAAATCTACGGCTTTCTCGGGCCGAACGGCGCTGGGAAAACGACGACGCTCCGCATGTTGCTCGACATTGTGCAGCCGAGCGAAGGCCGAGTCTCCATCCTCGGCTCGAACTCCGCCATCTCCGTGCGCCGGCGCATCGGCTATCTGCCGGAAGAGCGCGGGCTTTACCGCAAGATGAAGGCGGCTGAGTCCATAGCCTATTTCGCGCGGCTGCGCGGGCTTTCCGGCGCGAAAGCGAAAAAGCGCGCCTATGATCTTCTGGAGGAATTCGGTCTCGGGCAGTTCGCGCGGTCGAAATGCGAGGCCCTGTCGAAAGGCATGGCGCAGAAGGTGCAGTTGCTCGCAACCATCGCGCATGAGCCGGAGCTCCTTATTCTCGACGAGCCGTTTTCCGGCCTCGATCCCATTAACCAGCAGACTCTGGAGCAACTGATCGCCGACCAGCGCGCCAATGGCCGCACGATTATTTTCTCGACCCATGTGATGCAGCATGCGGAACGGCTTTGCGACCGCTTCCTGATTATTGCGAAGGGCAAGAAGCGCTTTGAAGGAACACTCTCCGAAGCGCGCGCCGGGTTCGGGCGTCACATCCATGTGCGCTCCTCGGCGCCGGCGGCGGCGTTCGAAAGCCTGCCGGGGGTTCTTTCGGTGCGGCTTGAGCGGAGCGCGGGCGCGGAAAACGACTACGATATCGAACTTGCAGAAAGCGCCGACCCGCAGGGGTTTCTGCGCCAGGCCATGGCGGCGGGAATCGTCATGACCCGCTTCGAACAGGCGGGCGCGACGCTGCACGACATCTTCGTGGCCCTGGCCGGCGACGAGGCGGAGGCTGCGTATCAGGGACGGCGGGCGGAGGCGGCGGAATGAAGCAGGTCCTCCTCATCGCCTGGCGCGAATACAAGCAATATGTTTTCTCGCGCGGCTTTCTGATTTTCCTCGTGATGTTTCCCGTGGGGCTTGCCGCGCTCACGGCGGCCATGGGGCTCGCCGAGCGCACAAAGCCGGTCCGCGCCTTTGTCGTCTTCGACCAGACCGGACAGTATGCGGATGAAATCGATCGCGAGGTGGCGCGCCGCCATGGGCTGTCGACGCTCAATGCATGGAACATCTATCTCGCCGCAAATGCGCCGGCGGACGCGGCGGAAAATCTGCCCGAACCGTTTGCACCGGGCAGCGTCAGCGATGCGCGGGTCCGGGCCGTCGAAGAGGCGGGCGGTTACGACGCGGCTGAGGCCGCCGCAGCGGAGATCCTGCGCCCGGGCGCGCCGCCTTTCACGGCTCCGCGCGCGCAATTCGAGAGGGTCGCCGGTCCTGCGGCGCTTGCCGGCGCCGGCTCGCTGGAAGAGGCGGAAGAAATCCTGCGCCCTTATCTTCTCGAAGAACGGCGCATTCCGCGCGGCGACGGAACCTCAGCCGCGCTTTTCGCCGCGGTGATGATTCCGGAAGGCTTCGGCGCCGCCAATGCGAATGACGAGGACGCGCCCTCGGCGCAATATTGGAGCCGCAATCTCACCGATACTGCACTTGAAGATCTCGTGGGCAACGCCCTCGATGCGGCGTTGAAGCGCCAGGCGGCGGAGGCTCTGGGCCTGCCGCGCGCCGCCCTCGACGACGTGGCGGCGATTTCCGCGCCGTTCAACGCCTATCGGCCCGACCGCGAGGCGGAGGAGGCGCAGCTCGACATGAGCGACCGCATCGAAACGCTGATGCCGGCGGCGCTCACCTATATGCTGCTGGTCATCATTTTCGGCGTCGGCAATTTGCTGCTCACCAACACCATCGAAGAGCGCTCCAACAAGATCGTCGAAATTCTTCTGTCGTCGGTGACGGCGGGGCAATTGATGATGGGCAAACTTCTCGGTATCGCGGCGGTGGGCCTCACAATGCCGGCGATCTTTCTCGTCGGCGGGATTGCGGGCTCGGCGACGCTGGCGTCGAGCGGCGGGGACGTGATGGGGCCCGTGCTCGCGTCGCTCTTCACGTCGCCGCTGTTGCTCATTTATCTTTTCTATTTCTTCTGCGCCTATGCCATCTTCGCGATGATCTTTCTCGCCATCGGCGCCGTATCGAATTCGTTGCAGGATGCGCAGTCCTATATGGGGCCGGTGATGCTGCTCGTCTTCGCGCCGCTCCCCTTCATGGTGATGGTGTTTCAGAACCCGAACGGCTTTATCGCCTCGCTGCTCACCTGGATCCCCATCTACACGCCCTATGCGGTGATGATGCGCGCCGCCGCCGATCCGCCTTTGTGGGAGGTTGTGGGCGCGACCGCGCTGATGCTCGCCTTTGCGATTGTGCTGGTGCGTTTTCTGGGCCGCATCTTCCGCAATGCGATACTGCAATCCTCGCCGCCGAAAGCGCGCGAGGTCTGGCGCCTGGCGAAAAAAGACGCTGGCTAGGCGTTTCCTGAGTCCTTAACCTGCGATGAAGCAGGGCTGCGCAGAAAAACAAGCCCGATCAACGCTGCGGCAATCGGGAAGACAATTGCGTAGCCGATAATGCCGATATTGCGCCATTGCATATCGTTCAGCACAACGCCTGAAAGCCCCGCCAGCGCCAGAAGTCCGCTGGCGATCAGGATGAAGCGGATTGTAGTCCGCAGGGGGCTGCCGAAAAACAACGGCGCGGCGAAGAGCGCGGCCAGCGGAAAGAAAACATCCCACGCCAGAATGTCGAGCGCATAGGCGGCCGACGGCCATTTAAAAGCGAACAGCAGATCCCCCATGCCTTCGTCGGCAACGGTGGCGCGGCTGACCGTCAGAATGGTGAAATGAACACAGCAGGTCACGCCGGCGAGCAATAGAGCGAAGCAGAGCGCGACGCGGCTCAGTGTTTTCGCTGTTGGCGGCGCCCAGTCATGCAGGGCTGCGAAGAGCGACACGAATAAGGGCGCGATGAGCAGGATGAGAATTTCAAGCAGCGAAAACCACGGATCGCTGATTTGCGCGTTCTTATCCGTCAGCGACAGCAAACCGGCGCCAAGGACAAGAACATAGGCGAATGTCAACGCGGCGAGGCCGAAGGCTGAAACAACGCCGACCTTCCGGCTTGCATCGCTGAAATTGGCGTTCAACTTCCTCCTCCTCATTTGAGATAGCGCAATCTTTTGCAACGCCGCGCAATGTAGCGTGACGCCCATCCGGTGAATATGGGCTGAGGGCCGCAATGGAAATCGACGCGCGACAAGGGTAAACAGCGCCATGCCCCGATCCCGATTTAAATATAACCGCCTCAACCGCAGTCTCGACGTCCTTGTGCGCGGGCGGCTGTGGCTGCAGGTTCTGATCGCCATTGCGCTGGGTGTGGGCGTCGGCGCCTTGTTCGGGCCCGATCTTGCGCTTGTTTCGCGTCCGGTCGCGGAAACCGTCGGCGACTGGCTCGCGCTGCCGGGCCGGTTGTTCCTCGCCCTCATCCGCATGGTCATCATCCCGCTGGTGGTGAGCTCCATCGTCATGGGCATCGCCGCGGCGGGCGCGGGCGCCAATCTGCAGCGCATCGGACTGCGGCTGACGGCTTTCGTCATTGTCACCACCATGATCGGCGCATTCATCGGCGGCGGCCTCGCCCGGCTTGTCTCAGCGGGGCGCGAGGTGATGCTCAACGCGCCGCCGACGCCGCGTTTGAAACCCGATCCCGCAACCATCGAGGCGGCGGCGTCGCCCATCGAAGCCATCGGCCGGCAATTGCCCGGCATGATCTCTAATCTCATTCCACAGAATGTCTCGGCCGCGATCCTCGATCAGGACATGCTGGCCATTGTCGTTTTTTCGATTTTTATCGGCATTGCGACGGTGACGAGCGACAAGCGCGAATTGACGAAACCGCTGGTCGCGCTCGCGGGCGCCGTGCTCGAAGTCTGTATGACGGTCATTCGCACGGCCATGCGCTTCGCCCCGCTTGCGGTGTTCGGCCTCATGGCGGAGACAACAGCGCTCAACGGCCTCAACACGCTTGTGGATCTCGCCGTTTACTGCGGCGTGGTGATCGGCGGGCTGTTCCTGTTGCTGCTCCTCTATCTCGCGATTGTCGGGCTGTTCGGCGGGATGACGCCGTGGCGTTTCCTCGTCGCCGTCGCGCCGGTGCAGCTGCTCGCGTTTTCGACGTCGAGCTCTGCCGCGGTGATGCCGCTCACCATGAAGACAGCGGTGGAAAAGCTCGGCGCCGCGCCGTCGCTTGCGGGCGCGGTCATTCCATTGGCGGCGACCATCAATATGGCCGGGACGGCGCTTTATCAGTCGGCGGCGATTGTGTTCCTCGCGAATATCGCGGGCGTGCATCTCTCGCCGGGCGATCTCGCTTTTGTCATGATCACGCTCACCGGCGCTTCTATCGGCGCGCCCGCGGCGCCTGGCGCCTCGATTGCGGTGCTCTCAGCGACGGCGACGAGTTTCGGCATTCCCCTGAACGGCCTCGCGCTGGTGCTTGGCGTCGACCGCCTCCTCGACATGGCGCGCACCGCCGTCAACGTCACGGGCGATCTTGTCGCCTGTAGATTGTTGTCGGGAATTGAAACGGAAACGCCGGCGCCCGGTGCAGACCAAGCGCCGGCGCCGCAACAGGCGGAGCCTGAGAGCGCCAGCGCTTAGTGCGCGTCGCCCTTGTAGATAAACTTACGGTCGCAATAGCCGCATTCGGCTTCGCCGTCGTCGAGCGCATACCAGACAATGGGATGGCCGAGCGCGCCGCCGCCGCCATCGCAGGAAACGCGGCGCTTGTCCGTATAGATGATTTCCGGATCGGGCGTGACGGCAGGTGTTTTCTGTTCGCTCATGGGGCGGTCGGTCTCGTGATTTCTGGTTCGCTGCTGAATTGCCGCCGCCGGCCCTCTTCGTCAAGTCTTTGTGACCCTGGCGCCCGGCGGTTGACCCATCCCTGTTGCGGCGCGATAAGCGGCGTTAGAGTCTTATTTTGTCGCATTTTCTTAACGCGAACCGGGACCCACTTCGCTTGAAAATGCTCCAACTGATGCCGGACGCTCATTCCATGGATTTCAACGCCAATGCCGAATACGCCATCGCCGCGAAGGGGGTGCGCAAGACTTATGGCGGCAATGGCAAGTCCCCGGCGAAAGAAGCGCTGAAAGGCATCGACATCTTCGTCAAGCGCGGCACGATTTTCGGGCTTTTAGGGCCCAACGGCGCAGGCAAGTCGACCTTCATCAATATTCTCGCGGGGCTTGTGAGAAAATCAGCAGGCGAGGTCTCCGTCTGGGGCTTCGACATCGACCGCAACCCGCGCCAGGCGCGCGCGTCGCTGGGGATCGTGCCCCAGGAAATCAACATGGAAGTGTTCTTCACGCCGCTTGAGGGCATGGAGATCCAGGCGGGGCTTTACGGCGTCCCGAAATCCCAGCGCCGGTCCATGGAGATTTTGACGGCGCTCGGGCTTGAGGACAAAGCCAACGCCTATGTGCGGATGCTGTCGGGCGGCATGAAGCGGCGCCTTCTCGTGGCGAAGGCCATGGTGCATTCGCCGCCGATCCTGATCCTCGATGAGCCGACGGCGGGCGTCGATATTGAGCTCAGAAAACAGCTCTGGGAATATGTCCTGAAGTTGCATGAGCAGGGCGTGACGATTGTTCTGACCACGCACTATCTCGAAGAGGCGCAGGAGCTCTGCAAGGAGATCGCCATCATCAATCATGGCGAGGTGGTCGCCTGCGAGCCCACGGAAAAGCTGATCTCCTCGCTCGACCGCAAGACGCTGATGGTGACGCCTAATGAGGAAGTCTCAGCGGCGCCCGATCTCGGGCCGCTTTCGGTGGACCTCAAACCCGACGGCACGCTCGCCATCAACTACCAGCCAAGCCACACGAGGGTTGCTGAAATCCTTGAGCGTCTCAGCGGCGCCGGCGTTTCCGTCAAGGACATTTCCACGGTCGAGGCCGATCTCGAGGATGTCTTCCTCGAGCTCACCTATCATAACAACCGGTAATCTCCTCCTTAGACGCTTCCGCCGGAGCGCGGCTGGCGCTAGGTTCCTCCCGTCGCCATCGCGAAGGGGAGCAACATGGCCGCGCGCGCACTTCTTTCCATCATTTCCGCAATCGCATTTTTATTCGCCGCCCTGCCGGCCTCGGCCCAAGAGGGATCGGGCGACTCTATCCTCGTGCTCGACGCCTCGGGCTCCATGTGGGGCCAGATCGAGGGCGAGGCGAAGATCGCCATCGCGAAATCGGTCCTCGCCGATTTGTTGAAAGATCTGCCTGCGGAGCGACGCCTCGGCCTCATCGCTTACGGTCACCGCCGCACCGGCGACTGCGCCGACATCGAAGAGCTGGCGCCCGTCGGCGCGGATCGCGCGGCGATTTCGAGCGCCGTGCAAAAGCTCAATCCCAAGGGCAAAACGCCCATGGCGGATTCGATCAAGCTCGCGGCGGAGAAGCTGAAATATACGCAAGCGAAGGCGACGGTCATTCTCGTCAGCGACGGGATCGAAACCTGCGTTCCCGATCCCTGCGGCATCGCCTCGGCGCTCGAAGCGGCGGGCGCCGATTTCACCGTGCATGTGGTCGGTTTCGACGTCACGGAAGAAAATGCGCAGGCGCAATTGCGCTGCATCGCGGAGAACACTGGCGGCAAATATGTGTCGGCGGGCAATGCAGGCGAACTGACCGGCGCGCTTGAAGAAACCGTCGCCGCCGCGCCGAAGGTCGTCACGACGACAAAAGTGCGTCTGCGCGCCACCGAACTCGAAGGCGGCCTTGTCATCGAAGAAGGCTTGAAATGGACGGTGACGCCTGCCGGCGGCGGCGATCCGGTTTTCACGCAGGACGGCGCCGGAATCGTCGATCCTGAAATCGAACCCGGGACCTATGATATCGCTGTTGAGCGAACGTCAGACGGGCTCAAGGGCGAAGAGCAGAACGTCAAGATCAACGCCAATACCTGGAAGACGGTGACCATCGCGCTCACTTTCCCGGTGGAAGCGACGGTGCGCGTCGAACCTGCGGGGTCGGCCATGGCCGGGACCAACATCAAGGTCTTCTGGACCGGGCCGGAGCGTCAGGGCGACTATATCCAGATCAGTGAAAAGGGCGATGACGGCTACAAGACCTACGCCTATGTGCGTCAGGGCAATCCCGCCGAGATTCGCATGCCGGTGGAGCCCGGCGAGTATGAAGTGAGCTATATGCTCGGCCGTCCCTTGCGCAAACTGGCGACGGCGCCGATCACCGCGACGCCGGCGAGCGCAACGCTCGAAGCGCCGGAGACGGCGATTGCGGGCGAGGAAATCAGCGTTGCCTTCACCGGCCCGCCCGCGGGCTCCGGCGACTGGATCACCGTCGTAAAACCCGACGCCGCCGACAACAAATATGGCGACTATTTTTACACGCGACAGGGAAGTCCCGCGAAACTGCGCATGCCGCTGGAAGCCGGCGACTACGAACTGCGTTTTGTGCAGGGCAATTCAAAAGTGCTGGCTAGAAAACCCATCACGGTGACGGCCGCCGCGGCGACATTGAATGGGCCGGCGACGGCGGTGTCCGGCGAAGAGATCACGGTCGAATTTTCGGGACCCGAAGCCGGTTCCGGCGACTGGATTACGGTGACGGCGCCGGATGCGCCCGAAAACAAATATAACGATTATTATTACACGCGGCAGGGCAGCCCAGCGACGGTGCGCATGCCGCTCGACGCGGGCGAATACGAATTGCGCTTCGTGCAGGGCAATTCGAAAGTCATCGCCCGCCAAAAAATCACGGTCACCGCAGCGACGGCGACGCTCTCTGCAAAGGATACGGCCATCGCCGGAGAAACGGTGAGCGTCGAATTCACAGGACCGAAGCCCGCTTCCGGCGACTGGATTACCGTCACGGCGCCGGACGAACCCGGCAACAAATACACCGACTACAAATATACGCGGAACGGCAGCCCGGCGGAGATCCGGATGCCCCTCGATGCGGGCCAGTATGAACTGCGCTTTGTGCAGGCGAATGAAAAAGTGCTGGCGCGAAAGCCCATCACCGTAACGGCGGCGACGGCGACGCTGAACGGGCCGTCATCGGTGAAGGCCGGGACCGTCGCCCAGATTGAATTCACCGGACCGCCGCCGGGATCGGGCGACTACATCGCTATTTCGAAAGCGGGATCGGAAGACCTCAAATATGAAAGCTATGTCTATACGCGGGCGGGAAGCCCGGCCAATCTGCGCATCCCGAATGAGCCCGGCCGGTACGAACTCCGCTTCATTCACGGCAACAAGAAAGTGCTGGCGCGCGCGCCGATCACGGTAACGCCATAGTTCAGGCGACAGGCGTCCATGGCGCGGGTTCATCGCCCAGCGCCATGGCGTGTTCGCGCAACCGGTCGGCGACCTGCTTCGCGTCGCCCTTGAGGGCCGAAGGCTCGATGACCGGCCCGAAGGTGATGCGGTAGGTCTTGTCTTTCTTGTTCAGGAGCTCATGGAACAGCGTGATGTCGCGCAGTTCGGTGTTGAGCTTCCAGAACCAGTAATAAAGCCAGGAATTGCGCATATCGATATGCGCCGGAACGACCGGGCAATCATATTTGCGCGCGAAAATCGCGACTGAGGCGAGCCATTCCTGTTCGGTGAGTTTTTTGCCTTCGCCCATGAAAGCGAGGCGCCCGGAGGGAAAAAGCACGACGCATTTTTCCTCGTTAAACGCGCGGATGGCGCTCTCCAACGTTTCGCGCGAGCGCGTTGCGGTGCGTTTTTTCTGCACCCATTCGACGGGGATAATCATCTCCTCAAGCCCCGGCGCGGCGCGCAACGCGTCGCGATTGGCGAAGAAGGTCATGTCCGGACGGTGATGTTTGATGGCGTCGAACATGGCGACGCCGTCGGGAATGCCGGTAGGGTGGGTCGAGGCGATCAGAACCCGGCCGGTTTCCGGAATATGCTCCTGTCCCGTCGCTTCGACATCGAGCGTCAAAAGTTCGCTTATATAATCGAAGACGTCGCGCGCCGGCCTCTCGGCGATGGCGTCGGCCATTCTCACCGCCGGCTTGTAAAGCAGGAGCGGATAGAGAACGGATTTGTAGAGCGGCCACAGGGGAGACGCGCGCAGCTTGTGCGCGCGCTCTTCGATCAGCACGTCGACAATGTGCTGGTCTTCGTCCGCGTTCACCGCGGCGTCAGTCAAAGAGGACGGCATGGCGTCCATAAAGGTCTGGCCTCTGCCCGATACAAGAGCCGGTTTTTACCGTGCTTGGCCCATGCTATCAAAGCGCGAAATGGAAAACCTTAAGGAAATCGAGGCGCTTGCGCGCGGCGGGGATGCGGCGAGCCAGTACCGGCTGGCCGCGATGCTCGAACGCTCGGGCGACCGGGAGAGCGCGCGGGAATGGACCCGGAAGGCGGCAGACGCCGGTCATCCGGGGGCGCTTTACACCCTCGCCTGCGAGCTTTTGTCGGCGCGGCCCGAAGAGATGCGCGTCGGGGAGGCCGTAGGGCTTTTGAGCCGCGCCCGGGAGAAAGGCGGCGCGGCGGCCATGCGCCAGCTCGCTGTCCTGACGGCTCTAGGGCTCGGGCTGAAACAGGATTGGGCCGGCGCCGTCGCGCTGCTCGGCGAGGCGGCGGAGAAAGGACACCCCGCCGCCATGCGCGAGCTTGCGCTGCTCGCCGAAAGCGTCTCCGGCAAACGCAGCGCGGGGTCCGGGCTTCTCGTAGAGGCCGCAAGAAAGGGCGACTGGATTGCGCTCGCCTATGCAGCGCGGCGGCCGGGGCTCTTGAGCGAGAGGGACGCCGCTGCGGCGCGGGAAACTCTGCGCCTTAGGGGGATAACCTTCATCGCTCTTGATCCGCAGGCGGAGGATCAGCCTCTCAGTCCTGCCATGAGCGTCAGCGATCTTGCCGCCATTGCGAAGACGTTTTCGGAGCAAGATTGGACTAAGTCGCCGCTGCATGACCGACCGGCGCTTTATAAAGTACCGGCGCTCCTGACCCTCGACGAATGCGACTATGTCATCTGCGCCTCGGCGCCGCTGATGACGCCGTCGCTGGTGGTCGATCCGGAAAAGGGCGCCGCGGATCACGCCCAATACCGCACGTCGGAGGGCGCGCTGATCAGCCTTCTCGATTTCGATCTCATGCTGGTTTCGCTCTATCGCCGCCTCGCCATGGCCGCTGGCGTCAATTGGGGGAATTGCGAGCTGATCGGCGTCCTGCGCTATCGTCCCGGGCAGGAGTATAAGCCCCATCACGATTATCTGCCCGAGGATGCAAACGACTATTCCGAAGTGCGCCGCGCCGGGCAGCGCCAAAAAACGCTGCTCGTTTCGTTGAACCACGCTTATGCAGGCGGCGCGACGGTGTTTCCGAAGCTCGGTATCGAGCATAAGGGCGAAACAGGCGACGCCTTCGTTTTTGAAAATACGGATGGCGCGGGCGCGCCTTATCCAGAAACGCTCCACGCCGGCGCGCCGGTGGCCAAGGGCGAGAAGTGGCTCTTGAGCCTGTGGTGCCGCGAACGCCGTTTCTGGTTCTGGGATTAATTCTGCTCTTCGGGATCTTCGCGATAAGGCTCGCTCGCGAGATGGAGCGTTAAAAACGCCGCCGCGATCAGAAGGCCCACGGCGGCGGCGCCGCCGCCATGATTGCCGAGCCAGGCGCCGACAACGCAAACGAGTGCGATCGCAAGATAGGGCGCCAGCGGCGGGTCTTCATGGCGAAACCGCACCAGGAAAAGCCCGGCCGTCGCGATGAACAGCAAGACAGACAAAAGGTCGAAAATCGTCGTCACTCTTCGTTCTCCCGGGCTGAACTGTCCCGCAATGGCGTTAACAGGGACTTAGGCGGCTTGGTTAACGGGAAGGAAGTTAGGCCCCCGGGGGAAAAGATCAGGCTTTAGGGCCGGATTCGCCTCTTCCGCTTGTGGCCAACGCCTGTTTTTGGGGCTAAGAGCAGAATCTGCTGACGGCATGGCGGGTGCATGTTGATGCGCCGGCGCCGGGGCCGAAGAGGCCCGGTGGTTAGGTCCAGGGAGACGATTGATGAGTTTATCTGCAACGGCGGCGCAGGGGACGCGCAGCTTTGAAGATCGCGCCCCGCGCGCGCTGGCGAATTTGACGGCCTCCGCGCTTTACGAGCTGGCGGTCGCGCGCGGCGAGGGCGAGATCGCGAAGGACGGGCCCCTGGTCGTGAAGACCGGCGAACACACCGGCCGCTCGGCGCAAGATAAATTCGTCGTCCGTCATCCGGAGATCGAAAACAAGATCTGGTGGGACGCCAACAAGGCGATGTCGCCGGAGGCCTTCGACCGCCTGCATGCCGACATGCTCGACTACGCATCGTCACGCGATCTCATTATGCAGGACCTCGCTGGCGGCGCCGACAAGACCTATGGCATCAAGGTGCGGGTCTTCACCGAATATGCCTGGCACGGCCTTTTCATCCAGCACCTTCTCGTGCGTCCGCCGCTCGATGAGCGCCCCTCTGTTTCCGGCAAGGGCGAGCCCGATTTCACCATCGTCGATCTTCCCGGTTTTGCCGCCGACCCTGAGGTGCATGGCTGTCGTTCGAAGACCGTGATTGCGGTCGATTTCGTGCGTCGTCTCATCCTCATCGGCGGCACGTCCTATGCGGGAGAGATGAAGAAATCGGTTTTCACGATCCTCAACTATCTCCTGCCCGAACAGGAAATCATGCCCATGCATTGCTCGGTCAATGTGGGCGAAGGCGAAGACTCGGCGATCTTTTTCGGCCTGTCCGGCACCGGCAAGACGACGCTTTCCGCCGATCCGAACCGCACGCTGATTGGCGACGATGAGCACGGCTGGGGCCCGAACGGCCTCTTCAATTTTGAAGGCGGCTGCTACGCGAAGATGATCCGGCTTTCGCCGACGGCCGAGCCGGAAATCTACGCGACGACGAAACGCTTCGGCACTGTGCTTGAAAATGTCGTGATGGATCCGGTGACGCGTGAGCTCGATCTCGACGATGGGTCGCTCGCCGAAAACTCACGCGGCGCCTATCCGATCCATTACATTCCGAACGCCAGCACCGAGGGCGTCACCACCCATCCCAACAACATCATCATGCTCACCTGCGACGCCTTCGGCGTGATGCCGCCGATTGCGCGGCTCTCCCCGGCGCAGGCCATGTACATGTTCCTGTCCGGCTACACCGCCAAAGTCGCCGGCACCGAAAAAGGCCTCGGCAAGGATCCGCAAGCAACCTTCTCCACTTGTTTCGGCGCGCCCTTCATGCCGCGCCATCCGTCGGAATACGGCGCGCTGCTGGGCAAGCTGATCGACAAGCACGATGTCGATTGCTGGCTCGTCTCCACCGGCTGGACCGGCGGACCCCATGGCCAGGGCAAGCGCATGCCGATCAAGGAAACGCGCGCGCTCCTCACCGCCGCGCTCAACGGCTCGCTGAACAAGGCGCCTATGCGCACGGACGAGATTTTCGGTTTCGAGGTTCCGACCGAGGTTCCGGGCGTAGACAAGGCGATCCTCAATCCGCGCGATACCTGGGAAGATGCGGCGGCGTTCGACGCCCAGGCCGCAAAGCTCGCGAAAATGTTCGCTGAGAACTTCAAGATCTTCGAAGCCTATGTCAGCGACGACGTGAAGGCGGCGGGGCCGAAAGCCTAGCCTGCACAAGTTTCTCTATGAAAAAGGGCGGCTGAAGAAGCCGCCCTTTTTCGTTTCAAAATAATTCTGAGTTCAGACTTTCGTGTCCAGCCGTTCGCCGGGCTCGCCCGGCTGTCCTGGGTTTCCGCCGCCTGCGCCGGGGCCTGACGACACCGTCACCATGGCCGCGCGCAAGACGCGGTCGCCGATGGTGAAGCCCTGTTGCGCGACGTCCACCACATGGCCCGACGGAATCTCCGCATGCGGAATTTGCGCGACCGCTTGATGGACATTGGGGTCGAACTTTTCGCGTTCGGCGGCGACGCGGCGGACGCCGTGACGCTCCAGCACCGAGAGGAGTTCTTTTTCCGTCATCTTGAGGCCGTCGATCAGCCCGCCGAGGGCATCCGGTCCGCCCTCGCTGCGTTCGGCGACCTGAAAGGCGCGCTCGAAATTGTCGGCGACGGCGATCATGTCGCGTGCGAAATTCGCGATGGCGTAGCGCCCGGCGTCGGCCTTTTCGCGCTCGGCGCGGCGGCGCGTGTTTTCCATTTCGGCGGCGAGGCGCAGCACCTTGTCGTTGAGCTCGGCGATCTGCTTCTGGGCGGCTTCGAGGGCCGCCGCATCATCGCCGCCCTCGGTTTCCTCATCCAGCGCTTCCGGATCGTCAAAATAGCCGGCCTCATGGGGAAAGGGCGGCGGCGGGTTTTCGTGTTCGTCACTCATGAGACTGCTTCGATGGTTTCGGGGAAATCGTTCGCTGCGGGATGTACGCGCGGACGGCGTCTATTTCAACATCCGGGAGAGGACTTCCGCCGTGTAGTCCACAATTGGGACAACCCGGGCGTAATTGAGCCGCGTGGGCCCGATCACCCCCAAAACCCCGACAATCTTGCGGTTTTCGTCGCGATAGGGGGCGGTGATGACCGAGGAGCCGGAAAGCGAGAAGAGGCGGTTTTCCGAGCCGATGAAGACTTTAACGCCCTCGCCGTCCCGGGCCGCCGTGAGGAGGTCGATGACGTCGCGCTTTCTCTCAAGGTCGTCGAGCAACATGCGCACGCGCTCAATATCCTGCGCGGCCTCGTCGAGAAGGTGGCCGCGGCCGCGCACGATGAGCTGCCAGTTGTCCTCTCCGGCGATATCGGCGACGCCTTCGCGCACCAGGCGCGAGGTGAGCGCATCAAGTTCGGCGCGGTTCGATTCGATCTCGGCGAGGATGCTCGACCGGGTTTCGTTAAGGCTGCGTCCTCGCAGTCGAGCATTGAGATAATTGCCCGCGGCGATCAGCGCCGATGCGGGAAGATCGTCAGGCGCGTTGATGACGCGGTTTTCGACGCGGCCGTCCTCGAACACCATGATGACCAGCGCTTTGCCGGGCCCGGTGCGCACAAATTCGATCTGGCGCAAAGGCGCGTCGGCTTTCTGCGTGACAATGAGGCTAGCCGTCTGCGTCAGGCCGGAGAGGCGCGCGGCTGCGGCCTCGAGAAGGTCTTCTGCGCCGCCCTCGGCCGCTTCCGCCTCGATGGCGCGGCGTTCCTCGGGGGTGAGGTCGCCCACCTGCATCAGTCCGTCGACGAAAAGGCGCAACCCCAGTTCGGTCGGCAGCCGTCCCGCAGAAATATGCGGCGCATGGAGAAGGCCCATATCGGTGAGGTCCGCCATGACGTTGCGCACCGTCGCCGCCGACACCGCGATCTTGGTGTCGTGGCTCAGGGTGCGCGAGCCCACCGGCTCTCCCGTGGCGAGATAGGTCTCCACCAGGCGGCGGAAAATCTCGCGGGACCGCTCGTCTATGTCGCTCAGGCCGGGCATCGGGCGTTTTCTTGCTTTCCAAAGTTAGAACCAAGAAAAATAAGCCGCCCGTCTGCAAGGACAAGAGGCTTCGTCGGAAGCTGATGGCGCCGCGAATGGAGGGTTGGGTCGACAGGGACGGGGGCTTGGGTCTAGGAAGGCTCGCCCCAATTCCCGGCAACCAGTGCTGACCAGTATCGGAGACCTTATGAGACCCTCAGGCCGCGCCTTTAACGAGCTTCGCGCCGTCTCCCTTGAAACCGGCGTCGCCAAACATGCCGAGGGCTCCTGTCTCGTCAAGTTCGGGGACACGCATGTGCTCTGCACCGCAAGCTGGGATGAAACGACGCCGCCCTGGCTCCGGGGCGGCGGGCGCGGCTGGGTGACGGCGGAATACGGCATGCTGCCGCGCTCCACCGGCGAGCGTATGAAACGCGAGGCGAAGGGCGGTCAGTCGGGGCGGACGCAGGAAATCCAGCGCCTCATCGGCCGGTCGCTCCGCGCCGTCATCGATCTCAAAGCGCTGGGCGAACGCCAGATTCTGATCGATTGCGACGTCATCCAGGCCGATGGCGGCACGCGCACGGCGTCGATCACCGGCGCCTGGATCGCCATGAACGCCGCCTGCCAGTGGGCGGCGTCGCAGGGCGTCATCAAGTCCAATCCGGTGCGTGACCGCGTCGCCGCGATTTCCTGCGGTCTCGTGGCCGGCGCGCCGGCGCTCGATCTCGATTACGATGAAGACTCGACGGCGCAGGCCGACGCCAATTTCGTCATCACCGGTTCCGGCGGTCTCGTCGAAGTGCAGGCGACGGCGGAAGGCGATCCGTTCACGGACGACCAGTTTGCGGCGCTGCTCTCGCTGGCGAAAGCGGGCTGCGCAGAGCTCTCTGCGAAGCAGCGCGAAATCGCCGGCTGACGCAGCGCAGCAATCTAATATGCGCTTGGCGGTCCACTAGTTGCGCCACAAGGCGAAGCTGATAGACTCGAAAAGTTCCGTTCCTATTCCCGAAAGAGCCGATGCAGGATCCGCAACCGGTAGAGGATGCAGCGCCCCCGCCGCAAGAAACGCCGGGAGGCGATGTGCAGGACGCGCCGGTCGCCTCGGTCGATGAATCGGTAATCGAAGAAAGCGTTGAGACGATCCGCGAGCGGCTTGCGGGGCTCTGGGACGGCCTTCAAAGCAGCATGCTGACCACTGGCGCGGCCATCGAAGCCGGCATTCTGGTGGCGGCGATCCTGCCGGCCGCGTTTTTCGGTCCGCGCCTCAGAAAGCTCATACAGTCTCAGGTTGCGCCGCGCGCGCCCTACGGCATTCTGCGCCGGGCCGCGAACGCCTTTGCGCATCTGGCGACGCCCATCGCGCTTTATCTCGTCCTGCAGGCGGCGGTCGTGGGCCTTCGGACAGCGGGCAGCTCCATAGGGCTGATCTCCGCTGCAGTCAGTCTTCTTGCCGCGTGGATCGTCATCCGCCTGGTGACTCTGGTCATCCGCTCGCCTTTCTGGTCGCGAGTTGCGTTTTATGTTGTCTGGCCCATCGCCGCGCTCGATGCGTTCGGCGTTCTTGACGATGTGGTGCGCCAGCTCGAGGCCTTCTCCTTTCCCATCGGCGAAGATGAAAACGGCGTGCAGCAGACTTTCTCGGCGCTGGATTTCCTGCGCACGCTTTTGGTTTTCGGCGTTCTTTTCTGGGGCGCGCGGTTTTTAAACCACCTCATTCAGGGGCGCATCAACGCCATCGACGAACTCACCGTTTCGTTCAAGGCGCTCTTGTCGAAAATTCTCGATGTGCTCCTTCCCGTCGTCGCGCTGGTCGCGGCGCTCCAGATTGTCGGCTTTCCGTTTGCGACGCTTGCGATTTTCGGCGGCGCCGTAGGTCTTGGCATCGGCCTTGGCATGCAGCGCACGGTGTCGAACTTTTTCGCCGGTTTCACGCTGATCGCCGACAAGTCGATCAAGCCCGGCGACGTCATTGAGATCGACGATTCCTATGGCTGGGTGACGGCGATGAACGCGCGCTATGTCACTTTGCGCACCCGCGACGGCACCGCCCACCTGGTCCCTAATGACAAGTTCATCGAGGAGGGCGTCATCAACTGGTCCCATGACGATCGGGTGGTGCGTCTCCATGCTCCGTTCGGCGTATCCTACGACACGCGCGACGTGCGCGGCCTCGCCCGCGCCGCCGAAGAGCGCGCGCTGAAAGTCGACCGCGTGCTGAAAACCCCTGCGCCGCGATGCAACCTCATGGAGTTCGGGGATAGCTCCATCAACTTCGATTTGCGTTTCTGGATCAACGATCCGGCCAACGGCTCCGCCAATGTGCGCTCCGACGTGATGATGGAAATCTGGGACATGCTCCATGAAATGGGCATCGAAGTGCCGTTCCCGCAGCGCGATCTGCACATCAAATCGGCGCCCGAAAGCCTCAAAATCGTTTCGGAAACAAGGGCCGAGGCCCTCTCAAACTCTCGTGATGAGTGAGGCGGTTTGCCGCTTGGTCTTTGCAGGTGGGGCGCCGGGCGGCTATATTGTTCCCGGGGCCGATGAACCGTTTTGGGCTGTCACGCCGGGAGATGTCACATGTTTCGAATGATTATCACAAGCGCGCTCGCGCTTCTTGTTGTCGCCTGCGCAACGGCGACGCCATACGGGCCGGCCGCACAAGGCGGGGGCTACGGATTTTCCGATCAGCGCATTGAAGACAACCGCTACCGCATCACGTTCCGCGGCAATTCGGTGACGGCGCGCGAAACGGTCGAGAGCGCGCTTCTTTATCGCGCGGCGGAGCTGACGGTTGATCTCGGTTATGACTATTTCATCGCCGTTGAAAACCAGACCGAGGCGAGCAAAAGCTATCGCACGACGACGGAGCCAGCTTTTTACGGCCGTTATGGTTTTGGCTATCCGTTCTACCGGCCCTATTACGGCTTCCCCTATTACGCCTATGGCTGGGGCTGGGGCGCGCCTTATGACAGCTACACGCGCGAAGTGACCCGTTACTCCGCCGTCGCTTTCATCGTGATGTACAGGGGCGAAAAGCCCGCTGACAATCCGCAGGCTTTCAACGCCAGAGAAGTGATGGCCAATCTCGGGCCTTATGTGCTCGGCCCGGTTGAATAAGCTAATCTAAACGGCGCGAAGCGCAGGCTTATTGTCTTGCGCCGTTTCCGACGCAGAGTCGTAAACCACCACAAAGCCGCGCGGCGTGTGGCGCACAATGACGCCGCGGCGGCGCCCAATGTGAATCGCGGAGCCGATGGGCGGGCGTCGGCGGGCGTCGACGGAAACGCCGTTGACGGACGTATCGACGATGGTCACGAACAATGACGTGCCGTCGGCGAGACGGCAGGAGGCGCGCGAGCCGTTGTCGCGGTGGCGCAGGGTCGAGCGGCGGTCGCCGAGCCCATCGGCGAATTCCGGATTGGCTTTCAGCATCAGCTGTTCGATGAGAAGATTGCGGCGGCGCTTCGACAACAGGAACGATGTGGCGAAGCCATCCGGGAACGTCCGCGCCACCGTGCTTTCAATGACGTCGAGGCCGTCAATGTGGATGACGGCGGCGTCGCCGACGACGACTTTCGCGTTTGAAATCAGCGCCATGTCGCCCGGAGATATGTTGATGAGGCGGCCGTCATATTCGTCGACAGCGTTGACCATAATGCGCGCCGGCAGATTGAGGCTGATCCGCTGATAACGCCGTGCATCATTCCTAAACATCGTAAAGTTGTCCCGAATTGCGTAGTTGCGCCGCCGCGTTGCAAATTAGCGGCCAGCCCCAAAACCTTTTCTAATGAGTAAGCTGCAATTTTAACGACTGCTGCGCGGCGCCTGCGTCGTCTGTCGCAAGCTTTGCAGGCCCGACAATGGCTTGTATGGTTAAAGAAACCATTTTCCCCATCCCCCGCGGAGTTTCACGACATGATGAATAAATTTTTCTGCGCCGCTGCAGCTTTTGTAGCCATGACCGCCGCCGCGCCGGCCCAGGATGAAGACCCGTTTCTGTGGCTGGAGGAGGTCGAGGGCGAAAAGGCGCTCGACTGGGTGCGCGGCGAGAACAAGCGGTCTCTCGGCGAGCTCGAAAGCGATCCGCGGTTTCAGCCCATGTATGAAGAGGCGCTCTCGGTCCTCACCTCGGATGCGCGCCTCGCGCTCGGCCAAATTCACAATGGCCATGTCTATAATTTCTGGCAGGACGACGATCACAAGCGCGGACTGTGGCGCCGGGCGAGTGTCGAGAGCTATCGCTCGGGCGAACCCGAATGGGAAACCGTGCTCGACTATGATGCGCTTGCGGCTGCCGAAGACCGCAACTGGATTCGCGGCTCGGTCGTATGCCTGTCGCCCGAATATGTTCATTGCATGGTGGAGCTTTCCGACGGCGGCAAGGACGCGGGGTACTGGCGCGAATTCAACACAGACGAAAAAGCCTTTGTAGAAGGCGGCTTCGCCCTCGATGAAGCGAAGTCGAGCGTCGAATGGTTCGATGCGGATACGCTTCTTATCGGCACGGATCGCGGCGAGGGATCCCTGACATCATCCGGTTATCCGCGCACGGTCATGCGGCTAGTGCGCGGCGGGTCTGTCGCTGATGCGCCGGTGATTTTCGAAGGCGAGGAAACGGATGTTTCTTCCGACGCGCGGGTCGAACATGAAGGCGGCAAGACGCACGTTTTCGTCAGCCGCAGCGTCACATTCTTTGAATCCGAATATTATTATAAGGATGAGCAGGGCGAGTTTAAAAAACTGCCGCTCCCTCTTAACGCCGATTTTCAAGGCGTGCTCGACGGCCGCGCAGTTTTCTTCCTGCGCGAAGACTGGGAGCATGACGGAAAGACCTACGGCCAGGGCGCGGTTATCGCTTACGGCCTGACGGATGGCGGTGTGGAGACAGTGTTCGAAGCTTCCGCCAACCAGTCGGTTGAGGACGTCGAGATCGGCAAGTCAAACATCGTCATTCAGTATCTCGACGATGTCTCGGGCGCGGCGGTGCGCGTCACGCGCTCGAAGAAAGGCGACTGGAAAGCCGCCCCGATCAAGCTTCCTGAAAACGGCGTTGTTTCCCTCGTTTCCGCCGGCGGCGGCACGGATGACGCGATCTTTTCCTTCGAAAGCCTGACGACGCCGGACACGCTTTATTATGTGACCGCAAAAAACAAGGTTGAAAAGATCGCCGAAACTCCAGCCTTTTATGACGCGACAGGCGTCACCGTCGAGCAGCGCTTTGCTACGTCCGCGGACGGAACGAAAGTCCCTTACTACATCATGGGACTCGATTCCGTCTTGAAACAAGGCAATGCGCCGACAGTTCAATATGGCTATGGCGGCTTTCTGGTGCCGATCCTGCCTTACTATTACGACGATCCGTCGCGGCCCCAGCATGGCGCGCTTGCGGGCCTCATGTGGGTGAAGCGCGGCGGCGTGCTCGTCCTTTCAAACATTCGCGGCGGCTCTGAATACGGCCCCCGCTGGCACCAGGCGGCGCTGAAGGAGAACCGTCAAAAAGGGTTCGACGATTTCATCGCAATTTCAGAAGATTTGATCGCGACGGGCGTGACGAGCGCTGAAAAACTCGGCGCCATCGGCCGCTCCAATGGCGGGCTGTTGATGGGCGCCATGCTGACCCAGCGGCCGGATCTTTATGCGGCGATCGACATCGGCGTGCCGCTTCTCGACATGAAGCGCTACAACAAGCTGCTCGCCGGCGCGTCATGGATGGGCGAATACGGCAATCCCGACATCCCGGAAGAATGGGAATATATTTCGAAATATTCGCCCTATCAGAATCTCAAGGCGGGCGAGCCTTATCCCAAGGTGCTGTTCTACACCTCCACCAAGGATGACCGCGTTCATCCGGGTCACGCCCGCAAGGCGGCGGCGAAAATGGACTCTTTGGGTTATGACTACTTCTATTATGAAAACATCGAAGGCGGTCATGGCGGCACGGCCAATCAGGAGCAACTCGCCCACAGAACCGCGCTTGAATGGGTTTACTTCGCTCGGATGTTGATGGGCTCTGACGACTAGGAGCGCCGCCTTCAGGCTCCCTTAAAACAAAGCCGCCCTCAAAAGGGCGGCTTCCTTGTATGTTCCCGGGCGTTAGGCTGCGCGCCATTCCTTGACCTGCTTCTCGGCCTCTTCACGAGCGACGCCGTATTTTTCCTGGATTTTGCCGACCAGCTTGTCCCGGTCGCCTTCGATCTGGGTCAGTTCATCGTCGGTCAGCTTGCCCCATTGGGACTTAGCGGAGCCTTTCAGCTGGTTCCATTTGCCTTTTAATTCATCCGAATTCATGATGCGGATTCCTTTCTTGTTGCACATCAACCAAACACGGCGATCGCGCGCTCCGTTCCCTTTAAGCGGGAAACCGGTCTAGGATTGCGCGTATGAAATGGAGGGCGGCGGATGGCCTGGTGGTTCGGCATTAAACTTTGGAAACGGGTGTTTCTGGGCCTCGTGCTTGGCGTCATCTTCGGGCTCGCCGTGTCGCAAGCCATGGAGGCCGCCGCCGCCGAAGCGCTGCTCGCCAAGGTCAGAGTGATCGGCGATGTGTTCATCCGTCTTATCCGGATGATTGTCGTTCCGCTTGTCTTCTTCACGCTGGTCGCCGGCATTTACGCCATGGGCGATCCGAAAAAACTCGGCACGATCGGCATCAAGGCTTTCCTGCTTTACATCCTGACGACGTTCTTCGCGAACCTCATCGGCCTCGGCATGGGGCTCTTGTTTCAGCCTGGCAAGGGCGTCGAGCTCGGCGGCGCCGAGCCGCGCCAGATGGGCGAGGCCCAGCCCATCGGCGAGCGCCTGATGGGCATCATTCCGGAAAATCCTTTCGCGGCGCTGGTCGAAGGCGACATGCTGGCCATCATTTTTTTCGCGCTTCTGCTCGGCGTCGGTCTCTTGATGGCGCGAGAGGCGGGGCAGGCCGCGGGCCGGTTTTTCGAAGCCGGCGCCGAGGGCATCCTCAAGATGACGCATATCATCATGGAGCTGGCGCCTTTCGGCGTCTTCGGTCTCATCGCCTATGTGGCGGGCACGCAAGGGATCGCCACTTTCACGGCGATCCTCTCCCTGACGCTCGCCGTCTATCTCGGTTGCGCGCTGCACATGCTCCTTGTCTATGGCGGTCTGGTGCGGGTGATCCTGCAGCTGCCCTTCGTGGATTACTTCCGCGGCATTCTCGATCCGATGATGGTCGCCTATTCTACGTCATCGTCTTCGGCGACGCTGCCGGTGACGATCCGCGCGGCGACGGAAAATCTCGGCATCAAGAAATCGGTTGCGGGTTCGGTCCTGCCGCTCGGCGCCACCATCAACATGGACGGCACATCTCTTTATCTCGGCATTGTCGCGCTCTTCACGGCGCAGGCCTTTGGCTACAATCTGGAGCCGCAACATTATTTCCTGATCGCGCTCACCGCCGCGCTCGTTTCCATCGGCACGGCCGGCGTCCCCTCGGCCTCCCTGTTCCTCTTGTCCATTGTCCTCGACGTCTTTGAAGTGACGCCGGAACATACCGCGCTCGTGATCGGGTTCATCTTCCCGTTCGACCGGCTCCTCGACATGATGCGCACGGTCACCAACGTCACCGGCGACACGGCGGTTGCAACCGCCGTCGCCAAATGGGAAGGCGAACTTGACGAAGACGTCTTCCGACAGAAACCCTTAAGCTAAATCCGCCGCGCCGGGGAGCTGCGCCATGGCCAACAATATCAAGCGTCTGCGTCTCGGTTTCCTGTTCAGCCCCCGCGAATTCTCGCGGCTCATCGGGATCTATCCGGAATATCTGCCGCGCCTTGAATCCGGCGAACGGGCTTTGAGCGATCCCTGGATCGACGCCGTCAGCAACGCGCTGGGGATCGCCCCCGAAGACGTGCTCGATCCGGACGCGAATATTGAAAAGATCGTGGCGTCGGTTCCGCGGCCGGAAGTCAAAAGGGCGGCTGTCTGCCCCATCGGCGCGCGCTATGCGATTCTGGCGGTCGCCGCGAAAACTTGCGGCCTACGCCCGGCCCAGCATATCGCGGAAGACGACCTTGCGGACGCCGTGTGCAGTTTGATTGCCTATGTGGATGGGGATGGCCGCCCGGCTGCGTCAGCCGAGCTCGACGAAAAAACGATCAGTCGTCTTTCGCAAGGTCTTCAAATAACCGCTTTAACAATCCTTCAATCTTGCTTTGACGATCCGCCTCCGGATTTTCAAGAGCGTCTGAGCGCCGCCCTGGCAGGGGCAGTGTCGATGATTGAGGCGTTTTCCCGAATCGATGAGCCCGTCCATCGGTTGGAAACGGAATGATGTTGCCGCTTCTCCGCTTTGGAAAAACGTCAAGCAAACGCTCGTAGAGCGTTTCCGCGCGCTTGCGGTCATCTTCCTCCAACTTATCCCCCTCCGTGCCTGCCCCGGCCTCTTAAGGATGTGACTTCCTTAACAAAATCGCGGCGGGGAGGAAAGAGCTTTTTGGCGCGGGGGAGTAAGGGCCCGGAATTACTTGCGTTCATTGATTGTTAACCAAAGTAGTATCCGCATTTAACTGCAGATTAAATTCAATTGGGTCTTCTTTTTACACCGGTATGAGGCCGGGAGTGGAGAAAGACCTATGAGAAGTAAAGATCTGCGCAGCGAGCAAATCGCTCTCCTGCGTTTCGAAAAATCCCTGAAAGAAGCGGCGAAAGACAAAGCCTCGGGCAAGCCGCTCGACAAGGCGCCGGTGCTTGCCGGTCTCGCCGCGGTCACGGCCGCCGGGGCCAGCGTGGCCGACAAAATGGGCGATGCGTCGCTCGTCAAATACGCTTCTGCGATAGAACGTGCGGCTCTTGCGCCGAATGACGGGAACGCCTGGCTCTTGAATCTTGCGGAAGTCGTTTCAAAAAGTCACAGTGCGATCGAGGCGCTCGCCCTGAAGGGGGCGTTTGTATTCTTGCAGGCGGGCGGCACGCCCAAAGAGGATCCGCCGGAGGTGATCGCATCTCTGCTAATGAGTGGATTATCGTAGCACGTTTTGGGGCGTTCCTGTTTTTCGGGGTCGCCCTCTGCTATTTTTCTGGGTCCAAGAACCTGAAATTGGCGTCAACAGTCATCGCTATAAACTGGATCTTGGACAATACCTTCTACGCGTTTATGAAAAGCGCGTCGGTGAATCTGATCGCGCCCGTCGCGATTATCGGGATGGTGCTATTCTGGCAGTTCTGGCATACGAAAAGCCTCAACGGCGCCTTCATTCACCGCGCGTTTTTCATCTACTATTTCCTGTATTTCGTGATCAATAGCTGGCACCTGCTGGGCCGATTTTTCTTCCCGGATACGTTGGCGGCGACTTACTATTTTTCACTTGCCGCATCGAACATCGTTTTCAGCCTGATCGTCGCCACGATGTGGGGCTTAGGCATTCTCAAGATTCTCGACAAATATTCAGAGGGCGGGTTGATGGGTGTTTACAACCGCAATATCGAAAAATGGCGGAAATGGTTTTAGGGCGTTGAAATGAAAACGCCGCGCTTATCCGCGCGGCGTTCTCTTACTTCATTCCTGGACGGAAGAAACTTAGGCTTGTTTGCGGCGGCGCGACGCGAAGCCGAGACCGGCAATGCCGCTGAGGAGCAACGGCAGCGCGGCCGGAACCGGCACGTCCGAAACTTCAGCCGTCACATATTTCACGCGGAAGCCGTCGCCCGAACCGCCCGGGATAGTGGCGATCAGGTAGCGATAGGCCGATGCGATGCCGGAAAGGTCGATCGTGGCGAAGCCTTCAATGCCATTGCCGCTCGCCGAGGCGAGAAGCGTGCTGATCGACGTGATCGCGCTGAGGCCGCCGGACGTGATCGCCGCGACGGCCGCATTGTTGGAGCCGTAGATGCGGATGTCGTCATAAAAACCGGCGAGCGACAGCGTGATGCTGTCGAACTGGGCCAGCGCGCCGAAATCGAGAACGATCGCTTCGTCGTCGCCGATATTGTCGAGCTGGTCGATGTCGCCGCGGCCGGTCGTGACGCCCAGTCCCAAAATGGTCTGGTGCAGAGACGGCGCTTCCGGCTCTTCGGTGTTGACGGCGATGGCCGTCACCGAATCCGGGCCGCTGACGAAGGTTTCGGACTTGCCGAGGTCGCCGCCATTGCCGCCGAAATAGAAGGTTGCGGCCTGGGCGCCGCTGAGCATGACGGCGCCGGCCGCCGCGATGCCCATGAGGTTGAGGAATTTCATTCTGAGATACTCCAGATGTTATTGTTCTTGCTGTGCACAAACGCCGCCAAAAGGCTGCGCGGGCGCGGTGCTAGGATTGGTCGGGCGTCAACAACACGCCCCGGCGGTTGTATTTTCGGGAAAACATTCAAGGTGGGGGCGATAAGGACCGGGGCCGGAATGGCTGACGGCTTGCGCGGATGGGGCCGATCCTCTATAGCCCTGCCGGATTTCGGAAAACCGTAGTGTTTCCTGTCTCCGCCTGAACGACCCCCAAGCCTCAAAATTGGGACGGGTCAGGGGAGCGCCGCCGCCAGAGTAATGCTCTCGCGGCGGTACATTGCGTTTGGCGGTTGTTCCGGCTTCGGCAGGGCATATTTGAAGGCGGCGGCTGGCGGAAATGGCCGCGGATCAGAAGTTTCGAGACCGAAAGGGGTCTGATGTTTGAATCTTTAAGCGATCGCTTAGGCGCGATCTTCGAGGGGCTCCGTGGAAAGGGCGCCCTTGAGGAGAAAGACGTCAACGAAGCCTTGCGGGAGGTGCGGGTTGCGCTCCTCGAGGCCGACGTCGCGCTGCCCGTCGCCAAGGATTTCATCGCCAAGGTCAAGGAACGCGCCGTCGGCGCGGAGGTCCTGCGCTCGGTGACCCCGGGCCAGCAGGTCGTGAAGATCGTCCATGACGCCCTCGTCGATATGCTCGGCGGGGAGGAGGCGGACGGATCGCTCTCTTTCGCGACGACGCCCCCGGCCGTGTTCATGATGGTCGGCCTTCAGGGCTCGGGCAAAACCACCTCGACGGCGAAGATCGCCCTCCGGCTCCAGAAGCGCGAGAAGAAAAAGGTCCTCATGGCCTCGCTCGACACGCGCCGCCCGGCCGCGCAGGAGCAGCTTAAGATTCTCGGCGAGCAGGCCGACGTCAAAACCCTGCCGATCATCGCCGGGCAAAGCCCTCGCGACATCGCCAAGCGCGCCATCGAGGCGGGCAAGCTCGGCGGCTTCGATGCGGTGATGCTCGACACGGCGGGCCGGCTTTCCATCGACGAACAGTTGATGACCGAGATCGCCGACATCCATGCGCTGACGCATCCCATCGAAACGCTGCTCGTTGTCGACGCGCTCACCGGTCAGGACGCGGTGACGACCGCCGAGAAGTTTAAAGAGCGCGTTCCCGTCACCGGCGTCATCATGACCCGCATCGACGGCGATGCGCGCGGTGGCGCGGCGCTTTCCATGCGCGCGGTCACCGGCGCGCCGATCAAATTCGTCGGCGTCGGCGAAAAGCTCGATGCGCTCGACGCCTTCGAGCCGAAACGCATGGCTGGCCGCATTCTCGGCATGGGCGATATCGTTTCGCTGGTCGAAAAAGCGTCCGAGGAAATGGACGCGGAAAAGGCCAAGCGCGCCGCGAAGAAAATGGCCAAGGGCGAGTTCGACATGGACGATCTCGCCGACCAGTTCAAACAGATGCGCAAGATGGGCGGCATGGGCGCCATCCTCGGCATGCTGCCCGGCATGGGCAAGATGAAGAAGATGGTCGATCAGGCCGGCGGCCTCGACGACAAAGAGATTGTTCGTCAGGAAGCGATCATTTCCTCCATGACGAAACAGGAGCGCAAGAAACCGGCGCTGATGAACGCGAAACGCAAGAAACGCGTCGCCGCCGGTTCAGGCACATCGGTTCAGGAAGTGAACAAGCTTCTGAAAGCCCATCGCCAGATGGCGGACATGATGAAAAAAATGGGCAAGGGCGGCATGAAAGGCCTCGCGGCCCAGATGGCCGGAATGGGCGGAGGCAATCCCTTCGGCGGGGGCGGCGGGCCCGATGCGGCGGCCCTTCTGGAACAGGCGAAAGCGAAATCCGGCAAAGGCGGCAATGCTCCGTCAGCGGATGATCTCGATTTCGACGCCATCGAAAAGGCGCTCTCGGGACAAGGCGCATTGCCGCCGGGTTTCGGCGGGCTGCCGGGGAAGAAGAAATAGTTTTTGAAATCAACCAAGAAGGAAGACCAACATGTCGTTGAAAATCAGACTGGCCCGGGGCGGCGCAAAGAAACGCCCGTTCTACTCGATCGTCGTCGCCGACTCGCGCAATCCGCGCGACGGCCGCTTCATCGAGAAGATCGGCACCTACAATCCGCTCCTCGGCCGCGATGATGAAAAGCGCGTTCAGTATGATGACGAACGCGCCAAATACTGGCTGTCCAAAGGCGCGAAGCCGACCGACCGCGTCGCGCGCTTTTTCTCCGTGAACGGCCTTGTCAAATGGGAGCACGGCAATAACCCGCAAAAAGGCGAGCCTGGCGCCGCGGCGAAGGAACGCGCTGCAAAACGCGCCGAGCGCGAAGCGGCGGCCAATGCCCCCGCAGAAGCGCCGGCCGAAGAGGCGTCTGCTGAAGAAACCGCCGAATAGGCTGTTTCTTCTCGGCTTTTGTCCGTAGGGAACCTGTTCTGCATTTCCCTGTTAGCGGCTCGTTGATGAGTTTGCCACGGGCGCGTGAACAACCATTTCACGCGCCTGCTAACAAGGAGACCCGGAATGATGAAATCCCTGACCGCAATCGTCGCGCTCTTGTTCATGAGCATGTCCCTCTCCGGCTGCCTGCTCGGCGCCGCGGCGGGCGCCGGCGCCATCGGCTATGACGAGGCGACGGAGAATGACGGCGAGTTCGATCCGCTCGAAGAAGCCTATGACGGCGATCCGGACACCAAAGGCCCGGCCGACGTCCTTGACGACGACGACGACTAATTCACGGGGTCTGCCCCAATCCAGGAAAGCGCGCCTCTTGAGGCGCGCTTTTTCCTTTCAGCCCTGAAGCCGCCGCTTTTGATCTTATGCTAGGATGAGGCCGGGTGAAGAATGGGGTTCCATATGATGACCGGACGGAAATGGCTTCTTCTTACAGGGGCGGCGGCGCTGTCGCTTGCCGCCTGCGACCAGTCTTATGAGGATAATTTTTCGGGCGACCGCGCCGTTGGCGGCGTCGCCATGGAGCGAATGGAAAGCGCGCCGGCAAGAGCGATGGCGCCGTCCGAACCTGCTCCGGAACCGGGCGCCGAGGCGGGAATGATGCTCGCCTATTCCTATTCCATGGGCGTGATGGCGCCGAAGGCGGCGGTGGCGCCCCTGAAAGAGGCGCATGAAAAAGCCTGCGCCGATGCGGGGCCGAAGCTGTGCCAGGTGCTCGGCTCCTCGGTGAATTCCTGGGGCGAGGATCATGTTTCGGCTTATCTGAATTTGCGCGCCGCGCCGGACTGGCTCGCGTCGTTCCGCGACAATATTGCGGCGGATGCGGATAAGGCGGGCGGGCGCGTCACGTCGAACAATGTGAACACGGAAGATCTCACCGCCTATATCGTCGATCTCGATGCGCGGCTTGAGGCGAAGCTTGCTTTGCGCGAGCGGATCAAAAATCTGCTCGAAACCCGCGACGGGGATTTGAGCGATGTTCTCGCCGCCGAACGCGCGCTTGCGGATGTGCAAGGCGAGATCGATTCCATGACCGCCCAGCGCGCGGCCGCTCGCGCCCGCGTCGACATGTCGGCGCTGACGATTTCCTATGAAAGCGATCCGGAAACCTCGACGGGCGTCTTAAAGCCGCTGTCGGAGGCGTTCAAAGACTTCTTCAGAACCTCCGTTGCGTCGCTCGCTTCGGCGGTGAATTTCGTCGCCCGCGCCTGGCCGTTTTTCCTGATCGCGCTTGGCGTTCTCTTCATTCTGCGCGCCTGGTGGCGCGGGCGCCGCGCAAAAGCCTGAACGAAAAAAGCGACGGCCCCGAAGCGTGACGCGATACGCAGCGCCGCTTCAGGGCCGTCTTGATTGAAAGCGGGAGTAGTCCCCCAAGCCGGCCAGACCTTGGCCGATTGTCCCGCTTTCGTCTCCCCCAGTCTCCCCCAGACAGGTTCCCCCCATTTCGGCTCTCTGACCGCTTGCTCCCCCTCGGGCGCAATCTCTCGTGTCGGTGTTCCGTCTCTCCCCCTGAAAAGGCGCCGGTTCTTATGCGCGGCGCCTCTCCGGGAGGAGAGAACCGGCGCTCAACGTTCCTCGCTGGCGAAAGCGACAATCCCCGTCGGCATGGGCAGGCGCGGCTGGAACGGATTTTCGATGTTCGCGGCGTCCTTCGCGATTTCGAATTCGGCGCTCGCCATAACGACCGAGTCGAGATTGGCGGCGGTGTCGGCGCGGGCGGTTTCGACCGTGGTTTCCGGCAATTCGCCGAAGGCGACGAGCGGGTTGAAGACATTCTCGATCTTCGCCATGCGGGCGTTGATTTTCTGGTTCGTGCGTTCGATCAGCGCGAGGGTGAAGGCGTCCTGATCGGCATTGAGATCTTCCTGGATCAACTGGGTCAGGGTCGCGTAGCCCGGCTCTTCGGCATGGGCGCCTGAATTTGCATTCACCCCGGCTGCGGCGGCGAAGGCGATGATCGACATGTAAATCGTGCGGTTGGTCATTTCTCTCTCTCTCCTGGTCTTGGGAGGCGTCGGTTCGGCGCCTCGATGGAATTAACTATAGGAGGGAACGCGGCGGGGGCCTGTGATGGGCGTCACAGCCTTGTTTTGGTTCACAAAATCGCCTTGATTTGCGCCGGTTTCGCCGCAATTGGCCGGGGGTGGCTTTCCCATCCCCGCTATTGCCCCCGGGGGCCGGGCCCGCCTAATCTCGCGCGAATTTTAACCAGACGCCGCGGGGCGGAGAGCGGCGCGATCAGTATCAAGGGGTACAAAGTCCAAATGGAACAATTCTATACGCTCGTCGACAATGTGAGCGGCTTTATCTGGGGCGGCACTTGGGGGGCGACGGCGGTTCTGCCGCTGGCGCCCATGGTGGTCATGCTGCTCGGCGCCGGCCTCTATTTCATGATCCGGTTGAAGTTCCTGCCGATCCGCCGCCTGCTCCCGGCGTTCGGCAATCTTTTCCGCGGCCGCAAGGACAATACGGACCCCAGCGCCGGCGGCGATATCACGCCGTGGAACGCCCTCTCAACGGCGCTTTCCGGCCAGGTTGGCACGGGCAATCTCGCAGGCGTTGCGACGGCGTTGTCGCTCGGCGGTCCGGGCGCGATTTTCTGGATGTGGGTGACGGCGTTTTTCGGCATGGCCGCCGCCTTCGCGGAATCGAGCCTTGCGGTGAAATATCGTGAGAAACACCCTGACGGGCATATTCACGGCGGGCCGATGTATTACATCAAGAACGGTCTCGGAAAGGGCTGGGTCTGGCTTGCGGTGTTCTTCGCGCTCGGCACCGTGTTTTCAGCGATCGTGACCGGCAACATGACCCAGGCGAATTCGGTCGCGACTGCGATCGAATCCGAACTGCCCGTGCCGACCTGGGTGTCGGGTCTTGTGATTGCCGCGCTCACCTTCATCGTCATTATCGGCGGCATCAAATCCATCGGCTCGGTAGCGGGGAAAGTCGTGCCGGCCATGGCGCTCGGCTATATCGCCGTCACCGTGGTGATGCTCGTCATGAACGCCGAGCACATTCCGCTCGCGTTTCAGGAAATCTTCTCCTACGCCTTCGGCCTTGAACAGGCGGCAGGCGGCATCGCCGGTTACACCGTGCTTTCCGCCATCAGATTCGGCGTCGCCCGCGGCCTTTTCTCGAACGAGGCGGGACAGGGCTCGACCGCCATCGCCCACGCGGCGGCGAAGACCGACGATCCTGTTTACCAGGGCGAAATCGCCATGCTCGGCGCGTTCATCGACACGCTTGTCATATGCACCATGACGGCGCTCGTCATTCTCACCGTGGATGGACAATACGCGTCAGGCGACGGCGTTGTGGAATATGCTTGGCAATCGACGACGCTGCAGGGGGCGCAGGTGACGACCGCTGTCTTCGGCCACGGCCTGCCGGATGTCACGCTGTTCGGAACCGTCATTTCTCCGGGCGGCATTTTCATCGCCGTAGCGCTCGCGCTCTTTGCGTTCACCACTATCATCGGCTGGTCCTATTACATGGAGCAGGCGGTGACCTATCTCTTCGGGGACGGCCTGGCGAAACCTGTGCGCTATGTCTGGGTGGCGATGGTGTTCATCGGCGCGCTGCAGCCCATCGATTTCATCTGGCGCTTCGGCGACATTTCGAACGCCGCCATGGCGTTCCCGAACCTGATCGCGATCCTTCTCCTCAGTCCCGTGGTTGTCGCCATGGCGAAGGAGAAGGGCCGGCTCTGACGAAATCGTCAGTGAAGTGATTTCGCGCCCGGCTTGGCTCCCAGGCCGGGCGCGTCTATTCTGGGTCAGAGAGTTGAAGGAGCGTCAGGGTGAAAAACCGTTTTCTTCCCATCATCGCCGGAATTGCAGCCATCTCGGCGAGCGCCGCCGCACAGGATGCGCCGGTTGAAGACGGCGCCTATATCCGCCTTGGTGCGGGCGTCTCCATCGCCGGCGACTGGGAGCAGGATCTGGCCTTTAATATGGATCCGAGCGGACCATTCTCTGCTGGCTCACTGCCGCCTACAGAACAACAATTGGATTTTTCAGAAGGTCTGACGGCCGCTGCTGCGCTTGGCTTCGACTATGCGGACGGGATCCGCACCGAACTGGAATATCGGTATTCGAAGGCGGACATAGATCAGGTCACGCTGTTGGGAGGGTTTACTGAAGAAAACGGTTCTGACCCGGTTTCTTTTGATCCCGATGCTGAGATCAAGGCGCATTTTCTGATGACCAATTTCTTTTTCGACTTCGCCAATTCCTCGCCCCTGACGCCGTTCATTGGCGGCGGGGTGGGCGGCGCGTTCGTCTCAAACGAAAACGCCGAACGCGATGCGGCGCTCGCCTATCAGGGCAGGGCGGGCGTCTCGCTGGAGATGGGAACCGGCTTTACGGCGGATTTCGAATATATCTATCTGCGCACGAACGAGCTTGAATTCGGTCCGTCAGCGGATGAATTCACAGCCGAGGGTCCGTTTGGCCGCGCCGCGACCGGCGACCGTTATCAGTCCTCATCGGTAATGGTGTCGCTTCGCAGACGCTTTTAGCTCCATGACAATCGAGCTTTATCTCGCCTTCGTCGCAGCCACGGCGCTGTTGATCATCACGCCGGGTCCCGTGGTCGCGCTCGTCACGGCGACGAGCATCCGCTGGGGCGCGAAGAAGGCTTTCTGGATCATCGGCGGGACGGCGACATCCTGCATGCTTCACATGCTGCTCGTCTGCTTCGGCCTGTCGGCGCTGCTCGCGCGGCTTGGCGACGCGCTGTTCTGGATCAAATGGCTGGGCGCCGGCTATCTTCTCTATCTCGGCGTCAAAACGCTGCGAGAACGCCCGGCGCTGGCGCCGGACGATCTTTCCGCGCCGCCTGCGAAGTCGCCGCGGCGGCTCTTCGCCGAAGGGTTTTTCGTCGCGTTCTTCAATCCGAAGCCGCTGATTTTTTACGCAGCGTTCTTTCCGCTTTTCGTTTCGGCGGACGCCCCGGCCCTGCCGCAGCTTGCGTTGCTGGCGGCCACCTTTTTCGCCGTCAGCGTCACGATCGATTCCGGCTGGGCCCTTGCCGCCGACCGCGCCCGTCCGCTGTTTGCGCGCCTCGGCCGCTGGGGAAACCGGATCTCCGGCGGGGTCCTGATCGCCGCCGCCGCAGGGCTCGCGCTCTCGCGCAAATAAACCGCAAGCCGGACGTTCCGCCGCCTTCAAATAAGGGGCGCCTTGCGCTAGACCACGCGCCGACGGATCCCCCGGCGCTGGACGCGCCAATATTTCAAGGAGATTTCCCATGGCCCGCAAGAAAATCGCCCTCATCGGCGCCGGCATGATCGGCGGCACGCTCGCCCATCTCGCCGCCCAGAAAGAGCTTGGCGACGTCATCCTCTTCGACATCGCGGAAGGCATCCCCGAGGGTAAGGGCCTCGACATCGCCGAGAGCTCGCCCATCGACGGCTATGACAGCCATCTGAAAGGCACGCAGGACTACAAGGACATCGCCGGCGCCGATGTCTGCATCGTGACCGCGGGCGTCGCGCGGAAGCCGGGCATGAGTCGCGACGACCTCCTCGGCATCAACCTCAAAGTGATGAAATCGGTGGGCGAAGGCATCAAGGCCCATGCGCCGAACTCGCTTGTCATCTGCATCACCAACCCGCTCGACGCCATGGTTTGGGCGCTGCAGAAATTTTCCGGCCTCCCCGCCAACAAGGTGATCGGCATGGCCGGCATTCTTGATTCAGCGCGCTTCCGCTACTTCCTCGCAGAGGAATTCAACGTCTCCGTCGAAAGCGTCACGGCGTTCGTTCTAGGCGGCCATGGCGACACCATGGTGCCGCTCGTTCGTTACTCCACTGTCGCCGGCATTCCCTTGCCCGACCTCATCGAGATGGGCTGGACGACGCAAGGCAAGATCGACGCCATCGTCGACCGCACCCGCAAGGGCGGCGGCGAGATCGTCGCGCTGTTGAAAACGGGTTCCGCCTATTACGCGCCTGCTGCGTCGGCGATCCAGATGGCGGAAAGCTATTTGAAAGACAAAAAGCTCGTCGTTCCTTGCGCGGCGCAGCTCTCCGGCCAGTACGGCCTCAACGATCTTTATGTGGGCGTGCCCATCGTTCTCGGCGCCGAAGGCTGCGAGCGCATCGTCGAAGTGAAGTTCACCGGCGAAGAAAAGAAGATGTTCGACAACTCCGTCGACGCCGTGAAAGAGCTGATGGCGGCTTGCGTCAAGCTCGATCCGAGCCTCGGCTAAGGGCTCATAGATGCTAAGAAAAAGGGCGCTTTCGAGCGCCTTTTTTTGTTGCTCAAAAATCGGAAAAGGTTCCGCTATGCGGAATGTGAATTCTGGAACCTGTTCCTGATTTTGGAATTAGTTTGTATACGTCATGTTTGTTATTAGGCTTAACGCTTTGGTCATGGGAAGACCGTAACATCACCACCATCAAACCGGCGGCGTACCGCATGACATCAAAGGATCGCCGGATAAGGCGCAGGGGCTCGCAATGGCTTCTCGCAAACATCCTGCCTGAAGCAGGGGTGAGGTGTGTAGGTGCGAATGCGTCGAAATATGTAATGCCTATGCGTCGCCGCTTGCGCGTTTCTTGTCAGTGAAAACGCGATGGCGCAACCAAGCGGCGACGTTGTTTCCTAAAGCCGCGATATGATTCTCAAATAAAAAGCAATCTAGCGGCGGCCGCTGTAAAAGCCTTGCGTGTATTGCCTCGAGGGATAGGGAACGCCCGAATAAAATCCTTGCGTGCGCAGCCGGCGAAAGCTGCGCCAGGGACGGTCGCGGATTTCAATTTCAACATTGCAGTCTTTTGCCGGTTCTCCGCCCAGCAGAGCCGGTTCTTCCTTGCGCGGGCTCCCCTTGTAGAGGCGCACGCCGTTGCTTTGCGTCAGGCTCGCTTCGCCGGTCATGGCGCTGCGCGCCGATTTGCTGCCGGTCGTCAGAATGTTGACGCTCGATTGCGCATGAGCCGCGCCGCCCATGACGGCGAGGGCTGCCAGAACGATTGCCGGAAGGCGCATGTTGCTCTCCACTCATAACCCGTGCCAATGCTGCGCGCCGCCGTGCGCGCGCGCAAGCGCTGCAAAGAAGACTTGCGGCATTTTGCCGGCAATCATCGCGCCAAGCGTGTGCATCCGCCGCCATGTTCGCGTCAAAAGCGTAGCCAGGCGGGCGCGCATCGGGATAGAAGCCGTGCGATGAAGTTTCTCTACTCCCATCGCACCCGGGCCGCCGACGGGCAGCGTGTTCATATCGCCTCGCTGACTGAGGCGCTGAAGGCGCGCGGGCATGACATCGTCATGTGCGGGCCGGATAACGATACGTCCGGAAAGCTTGATGCAGCGGCGCGGCGCGGTCTAACGGCGCTGTTGCCAGCGCCTTTCTATGAATGCGCCGAGTACGGATATTCTTTTCCGGCTTATCGCCGCGTGCAAGCGCAGGCGTCGTCGTCAAAGCCTGATATTCTCTATGAGCGCTACAACTTGTTTTATCACGCGGGCGTTTGGCTGAAGCGCAAAACCGGCCTGCCGCTGCTCATGGAAGTAAACGCGCCGCTTGCGGAGGAGCGCGCCGCTCACGGGAATCTCTTTTTCAAAGATTGGGCGCAGCGGAGCGAGGCGGCGATCTGGCGCTCGGCCGACATGGTCTTGCCGGTCACCGAGGCGCTCGCCGATTATGTGCGCGCCGCCGGCGTTCCTGAAAGCCGCATCGAGGTGATCCAGAACGGCGTCGAGGAGCGTTTCCTGACGCCGCAGGATCCGGCGCCAGTGCGCGCGCGTTATGGGCTTGAGGGCAAGCTCGTGCTCGGCTTTGCGGGCTTCGTGCGCGACTGGCATGGGCTCGATCGCGCCGTTCGTTTTCTGGCGGAGACGGGACGCGATGATCTCCGCTTGTTGATCGTCGGTGACGGGCCTGCGCGGGCCGGTCTTGAAAAGTTGGCCCATGAGCTTGGCGTCGCGGATCGCGTGGCGTTCACTGGCGTCGTCCAGCGCGAAGAGATGCCGGCCCATGTGGCGGCGTTCGACATCGCGCTGCAGCCAGCCGTTGTGCCTTACGCCTCGCCGCTGAAGCTGTTCGAATATATGGCGCAGGGCAAACCCATCGTCGCGCCGTCCGCTCCGAACATCCGCGAGGTGCTGACCGGCGGCGAGGACGGCCTCCTGTTCGGCGAGGGAGAATTCGAGACGGCGCTCTCAATGCTTGTGGGCGATGCCGGTCTGCGTGCGCGTCTTGGCGCCGCGGCCCGCGAGACCCTAAAGAAGCGCGACTACACCTGGGCCGGCAATGCGCGCCGGGTCGAAGCGATCGCAGAGAAGTTGAAAGCTAGGGTATGACTATCCGCATTGAAACCGAACGCCTGATCATGCGTCCTCTGGCGCCGCAGGACTGCGAGGCCCATATCGCCATGATGCAGGACCCGGATGTGGCGGCGAGCCTCAGCCCCAATCGCAAACCCCAAGACCGCCACGATCTCTGGCGGCAGTTCGCGTCCTATCTCGGCCATTGGGACATTCGCGGCTTCGGCTGGTTTTCGGTGGAGGAGAAGGAAACGGGCGACTGGGTCGGGCGCGTCGGCCCGTGGGCGCCCGAGGGCTGGCCGGGGATCGAATGCGGCTGGTCCATCGCGCGGCCTCATTGGGGAAAAGGCTACGCGCCGGAGGCGGCTGTCGGCGCCGTCAAATGGACATTTGATCAGTTCCCGGACTTGTCCCGGATCATCTCCTGCATTCTTCCTGAGAACGCAAACAGCCAAGCCGTCGCCCGGAAGATCGGCGAGGAAAAGACCGGCGAGACATTCGAGTTCTGGGGCTTCAGGCTCGACATCTGGGCCGCGGAGCGCGAGGACTGGCTCGCGCGCTTCGGCTAATTTTCCGCCGCCGGAAATTTCCGCTTGAAATCCTCCCGGTTTTGACGATCTCATTTCATTGCCGTCGAGCCGTACGCTCCGGTCGCGAAAGCGATCAAGGCAAGGTCAGCGCCGGCAACAACCGAGTCTTAATCAGCGTGCAGGCGCACGCGGGGGCTGCCGTCCCCATTTGTCCGGCTTGGAGACAATCCGAAGATGATGCTTGTTCCGACTTACGTCGCCCCCAGCGACGTCGAAGGTGTTGGAGTCTTTGCGAGCGAAACCATCAAGAAGGGAACCCTGATCTGGCGCTATGAGCCCGACTTCGACCGCCTCGTCCCGGCCGCGTGGCTGAACGAGCAGACGCCGATGATGCAGGAGTTCCTCAGGAAATACGCCTATCCGGCCCATGACCGGCCCGACATGCTGGTCATCGAGATCGACAATGGACGGTTCATGAACCACACGCTGGAGCCCAACACGGACTTCACAAGGGTGATCGAAGGCTATGCGACCCGCGACATCGCCCCCGGGGAGGAGCTCCTCTGCAACTATGCTGAGTTCGATCCGGAATTCGCTCTAATGCCGTCCATGGTCGCCGCCTTCGCCACCAAAAAGGCGATGTCGAACGGCCATATCGGGGACTGAGATGGGCGGCTAAAGCGCGCAGCGCCATTTAGCGGTTGACCTTCGGCGGACGCGCCCGATCATGGCGGCGTCAGACAAGGGGCCTCATCCATGCGCAAAAATATTATTGCCATGCTTGCAGCGGCGGCGGCCGCCGCAACATTTAGTCAACAGGCAAACGCGCAGGAGGCGCCGCCGCCTGCCCTGACCGAGGCTCAGGCTGCGACCGTCGACCGGCTGATCGACGCGGGACTTGAAGACGACCTCGCCTGGGATCTTCTCGAAAGCCTGACGACGGAAGTGGGTCCGCGCCTCGGCGGCTCCCCGGCGGAAGCGCGCGCCCGGGAATGGGGCGTGCGGGAGCTGAAGCGCCTCGGTTTCAAGAATGTCCGTATCGAGACCTATGAGATGCCTTACTGGGCGCGCATCTCCGAAAGCGCAGAGATCGTTTCTCCTTTCCCGCAGCCGCTGGCGGTGACCGCGCTCGGACGTTCCAGGGGAACGCCCGAAGGCGGCGTCGCGGGCGAAGTGGTTCGGTTCCGTACGCTGCTTGAGTTACAAGACGCGCCGGAGACCGGCCTTGAGGGCAAGATCGTTTTCGTCGACGAGCCCATGGCGCGGACGCAGGACGGGTCTGGCTACGGGACGGCGGTGAGAAAACGCAGCCAGGCCGCGGTCGAAGCCGGCAAGCGCGGCGCCGTCGCGGCGCTGATCCGCTCCGCCGGCACGGACAGCCATCGCAATCCGCATACCGGCGGCGCCTTGAGCGGCGCGGGCGAAACCGCCGTGCCGACGGCGGCGCTTTCCAATCCCGACGCCGACCAACTCGCGCGAGCGCTCGAACGCGCCAAGGCCCCGGTCATCGTGAAGCTCGATTTGCAGGTCGAAACGGCGGAGAGCGTGATTTCTGGCAACGTGATAGGTGAAATTCCGGGGCAGACGGACGAAATCATCGTCATCGGCGGCCATCTCGACAGCTGGGATCTCGGAACGGGCGCCATCGACGACGCCTCCGGCATCGCCATCACCACCGCGGCGGCGAAACTCGTCGGCGATCTCAAAGGCAAGCCGAAACGCACCATCCGCGTCGTGATGTGGGGCGCGGAAGAAGTCGGCATCTATGGCGGCAAAGCCTACGCCGAAGCCCATAAGGACGAAATGGACAAACATGTCCTCGCGGCGGAATCCGATTTCGGCGCCGGGCGCGTCTATCGCTTCGACACGCGTTTCAGCGACGAGGAGGCGCCGAAAGGAAAAGTGTTTGAAGCGGCGCTGCGCCGCCTCGCCGTCACGCCGGGAAACAACATGGCCTTCGGCGGCGCCGATATCGGCGCGACCCGCGACCTCGGCGTGCCGGTCGTCTCCCTGCGCCAGGACGGGACCGACTATTTCGATCTTCACCACACGCCGGACGACACCCTCGACAAGGTCGACCCCGAAGACCTTCGCCAGAATGTCGCGGCCTGGGCGGCGTTTGTCTATATCGCCTCGGAGCTGGAGGGCGATTTCGGACGGCTGCCGGTGAAAGAAACTGGGCAATAAGCATTCATGCCAAAACCTGTCATACGCAGGCCCTATAAAGGCGCTGGCGGAATAGGGGTTTGGCCATGAAGATATTCATCACAAATGTGCTGGCGTCGGCGGGCGCTGCGGTGTTGCTCGCATCGTGCGCCGCAACACCAACAGATGCTGATGACGGCGGCAGCCTTCAGACAAGATATTATACAATTCAGTATCCGGGCCCGGATGAGCCGGATGGCGCGATCCGCGCCATTCCCATGCCGTCGGCGCCGCTGGATCAAACGAAAACCCTGACCCGCATCGTCTTCGCCTCCTGCGCGCAGCAGAATGGCGACCAGTCGATCTGGGACCGGATCGCATCGGAACGTCCCGATCTCACGCTTTACATAGGCGACAATGTCTATGGCGATGTGAGCCCCGATGAGCCGGCGCTTCCAGAATTGAAAACCGCCTATATGCGCCTTGCGCGCTCTGAGCCTTTTGCGCGCGTGCGCGCTGCAGCGCCGATGCTCACGGTCTGGGACGACCATGATTACGGCGTCAATGACGGCGGCGGCGATTATCCGCTCAAGGAACAGTCGGAAGCCTTGTTCGACTATGTCTGGGCGGTGCCGGAAGACGATCCGCGCCGCGCCCGGCCCGGCGTTTACGGCTCCTGGATCGTCGGCGAGGAGGGCAAGCGCGTTCAGATCATTATGCTCGACACGCGGTTTTTCCGATCGCCCCTGACCCCGAGCGATGAGCGCGGCGCCCACGGCAAGGAGCGCTGGCTGCCCGATGACGATCCGTCGAAGACATTGCTCGGCGACGCGCAATGGCGCTGGCTCGCCGAGGAGCTGCAAAAGCCCGCCGAGTTGCGTCTGCTCGTCTCGTCCATTCAGGTGATCGCCGAAGGCCATGGCTGGGAGGCGTGGCGCCTGTTCCCTCATGAACGCGCGCGGCTCTACAAGACGATCACGGAGCTTGGCGTCAACGGCGTGGTCATTCTTTCCGGCGACCGTCATGGCGCGGCGCTCTATCGCAAGGAAGGGGTCAACGATTATCCGTTGTTCGAAGCGACGTCGTCGTCCCTCAATCTGCCGGCGAGCATCTGGCGCGCGCAAAGCGGCGAGACCTATATGGAGCCGGGGCCCAACCGTCTCGGCGACATGATCTATGACGCCAATTACGGCCTTATCGACATCGACTGGAAGACGCGCGCCGTGAATGTTTCGATCCGCAGCAAGGACGGCGAGACTTACCTCGCCGAGACGGTCGATCTCAATTCGCTGCAATAAGGTCTCGTCAATCGGAAACAAAAACGGGGCCGCGAAGGGCCCCGTTTTCAAATCCGGTTGAGGTGAAACGCTCAGGCTTCTTTTTTCGGGCGGTTGTCGGTTTTCTCCGCGATGCGGGCCGACTTGCCGCGGCGGTCGCGCAGATAATAGAGCTTCGCGCGGCGCACCTTGCCGCGGCGCACGACTTCGATGGAATCGACCAGCGGCGAATGCACCGGGAAGACCCGCTCGACGCCTTCGCCGAAAGAGATCTTGCGCACGGTGAAGCTTTCATTGAGGCCGCCGCCATTGCGCGCAATACAGACGCCTTCATAGGCCTGGATGCGTTCGCGGTCGCCTTCCTTCACCTTGACGTTCACCTTCACGGTGTCGCCCGGCGCGAAGTCGGGAATGGTTTTGCCGAGTTCGGCGATATGTTCTTTTTCGAGTTGCTCGATGATGTTCATCACTTCGGTTCCTTGTTGTCATCGCGCCGGATAGGACCGTCAGATGAAAACCTCTCCCAGAGGTCCGGTCGTCGCGTCCGCGTTATTTCTTGCCGCTTTTCGCGCCGCCATTCGGCGATTTTCTTGTGATCGCCTGAAAGCAGCACCTCCGGGATGGCCCGGCCCTCGAATTCTCTCGGGCGCGCATACTGGGGATATTCCAGCAGCCCGCCCTCAAAGCTTTCCTCCCCGAGGGAGGAAGCGGAGCCCAATACCCCCGGAAGCAGCCTGACGCAAGCCTCGATGAGGGCCATGGCGGGGATTTCCCCACCCGCCAGGATGAAATCCCCGATCGAGACCTCCTCGATCCCCCGGGCCTCGAAAATCCGCTCGTCGAGCCCCTCGAACCGGCCGCAGAGGGCGATGAGGCCGGGCCCGGCGGCCAGCTCATGGGCTCGGGCCTGGGTAAACGGCGTCCCCCGGGGCGTGAGGCAGAGGAGGGGCCGGTCGTTTCGGGGCACGGAATCGATGGCGGCCGCCAGAATGTCGGCCCGCATGACGAGCCCCGCCCCGCCGCCGGCGGGCGTATCGTCGACGGACCCGTATTTATTGTCCGAGAAATCCCGGATGTTGACCGTATCGAGCGCCCACAGGCCCTCGCCTGCGGCCCGTCCTAGGACGGACGCCGCCAGCGGGCCCGGAAAGAGCTCCGGAAACAGGGTTAGAACGGTCGCGCGCCAGGTCATGGGGTTTGAGATGGCATGGGGGCGAGGGGGAGACAAGCCGGAGATGGGCGCGCGGGTCCCGCAATGATCGCCAACCGTCTGTCGACGAATAAGCGCCGGTGATCGCTTTCAAATTGCAGGCGATCCGCCGGACCCGGATAGTTCGCGTGCGGCGCCGTATTGGCCGTGCGAAGGGGATGGATATGGCCGTATTAAAGACGCCATTACGTTGCGTGAGGGTTCCGATGAAAAGACCTGCCGCACGCAAGGCCCGTAAAACTGTTCGGGCGGTCTCGGCTCTATGCGCTATCGCGGCGCTGGCGGGCGGCGCGCATGCTGCGCATCTGGAAGTCGCCTCAGACGCCCCAGCCTGGGCGCGTTTCGGCGCGGATGCGCTGCTTTATTTGCATATTGGCGGCGGCGCGATTGGCTTGTTGACGGGCGTGCTTGCGGTGCTCTCGAAAAAAGGCGCAACCGTACATCGCGCCGCGGGCAGTGTTTTCCTCGCTGCGATGTTCGTCACCTATCTCATCGGCGCCGGCGTCGCCCCGTTCCTGACGGAAGGGCAGCGGCCGAATTTCACCGCTGGCGTGCTGGCGCTTTACCTGCTCATCACCGGCTGGCGCACGGCGCGCCGCGGCGATGTTGCCGCGGGGAGGGCCGAGATTTTCGGCCTCTTCATCGCGCTGGCCATTACCGGCATGGGGCTCTTGTTCATGCAGATGGGCGCGGCGAGCCCGACAGGCACGGTGGACGGATCGCCGCCGCAGGCGTTCATCCTGTTTATTGTTGCGGGATCAGCCGCCGTCCTCGGGGAGCTCAATGTTATCTTGCGGCGCGGACTTGCAGGGCCCGCGCGCATCGCGCGGCATTTATGGCGCATGTGCGTGTCGTGGTTCATCGCGGCCGGATCTTTGTTTCTCGGCCAGCCGCAGGTTTTTCCGGACTGGTTCAACGCTTCGCCGATGCCTTTCGCGTTGGCGTTCATTCCGCTGATCGTGCTGATTGTCTGGCTGATAATCGTGAGGCTGATCTGGCCGCGCGCGGCGGCGCGGCGCGCCTGACCCTATAGAGTGATGCGAGTTAGTTGATCCTAGGGTTCAAGCGTTGAGGAAGAGGCGGATTGAACCTACTCGTCATATAGTTCCGGCGTCGTATTCCGGACCTTTATGGAACGCTCGCATTCTGCCGGGTCGCCCAGGCTCATTCCATTGCAGTTGAAAGCGTTTTCTATGGAAGATGCGAATTGTATGGCGGCCTGCGGCACGGCTTTTCGCAGCGCTGTTTGGGGGACATCCGCTGCGGTCGCATCGCTGTCCGCTTTCCAGCTCAAGACCCCAATCGAAAATTCTTTGCTTTCGGCGCTGCAGAAAGGCCGCTGAACAATAACTTCATAAATGTTTCGGGCCTTCGGATTGCTGCGAGGCTCGATGTGGATCGAGGTGAGATGACGCTCGCGCACGCTCCTCAGTTCCGTCTCGCCAAGCCTTCTGTGGTAGAGCCTCAGGGGGCAGTAGCCCGGCGTTTCCCAGTCGATCGCATAATCATAGGCAAAAAAGACATAGCGCCGGTCTTTTTGAAGCGTAAAGGAATAAGCGTAGTACTGACCAAAGCCCTCGATCAGGAAGGAAGGCCGGTTTTCGGCTTCCTGTTTGATGCGATTGCGGTCCTCTTCCTCTTCGTCCTCTTCTTCTTTTGCTTCAACAAGGTCAGACGCGAAATGAACGTAGCGGGATGTCAGTTCGGAAAACTCAACCCGATCGATGGTGACGTCAAACGGCTTCTTGTCAGCTATCTCAATGTCTTTAAGCTTTTCAGGCGCGTCAGCCTCAGAGTCGTCGATGTCCGCATGCCGGTAATATAAAGCGTATGGAAATACATCCTCGGCTTTTGGCCATTTATTGAGGCGTGTCGTCCATTCGGGCAAATAAACGCCTTCGAGGCGATCTTCTTCAAGATAGGGCGTGATGAGGTCATAGATGACATCAACCCGCTGCGCGACGCCGTCGCCATTTGAAAAACTGGAAAAGGACTTGTGTGAGTTGATCCCCACGACGTCTCCGTCCTTATCGAGCAGCGGCCCGCCGCTATTGCCGGGCGCGATCGCCATTCTGTGAACGATAAGATTGTTCGCGACAGGATCTTTCGAACGCTCCACGAGATCGATTGGCGCAATCATCGAGGAGATCACGCCTCTTTCAATCCGTGAAGCGGCGCTCTCTTCCGTAAGGTTGGCTGTCAGCGTGTCGACGGGATAGCCGATGCTGGCGATCGGCTCGCCGGCGGAAAGCGCGAGAAGCTTTTCTTCATCGCCAAGCGGCAAGTTCGGACCAAGCAAGTTCTCGCCTGTTTCAGGATCAAAGGGATCGACAAACAGCAAGGCGCCGTCATGCGCCATGTCGTAAATCCTGAAAAATCGGGGCGTGCGTATGCTCGAGTCAGGATCAACAGGCTGGTACGTCTCAACCAGTTTCCGAAATCTCGTACTTCCAGAATGGATTTTCGCGTTGCGAATTCGCAACGGTTTTCCCGTATGCCGGTTCAAGATTGAGTAGGCTTTTTCTTCAGCATCGAAGTCGAGCTCTGAGGCCACATGGGCGGCTGTGGCGAGAACGCCGCGATCGCGGTCAATAACGAAAGCGGTCCCGTAATGCTCGTCATGGTTGAGCACCATGTAGACGGATTTGTCCGCCTCTTTAAGTATGGCGGCCGGGATGACTGCTTTCAGGGCGGTGTCGGCGACCTGGCGCGTTTCGGTGAGTTCGTTCGATAGGTCACGATAGCCGCGATCCGTTCTAAACCGCGCAATTTCGCTGATGAGCAGAGCAATGGCCAGAATGGCTATGATTGCAACGCCAGCATGTTTCTGGATGTTCAACGTCACCGCCCCATACTCTTTCGGCGAGGACAATACTGGCCCCGCCGAACCCCGCTTTATAGTAAACTCAGGATTTTCGGTAATCTACTGAAAGTTTAGCGCTCTGAGCGTGACCGCTGAGTATCGTTGATGGGTTCAGTGTTGGCGTTCTTAGTGCGCATGCCGGCATTGCTGCGCTTGGTTTTATAGCGACCAAACCGTGGCGGACTGCTACTCGATCATGGAGTCCCAATGTTCGACGACCATCCCGTCTTTGACGCGATAGGTGTCGTACCACCACACATCAACCATCTCGGAGGGATTGTCGCGGCTGGGGAGCGTGCGCTGGAACATGAGCTGCACCAGGTCGCCCTCGGCGATTACAAACTCGAACTCGGTCAGCGGATATGTCCCCGGCTCCAGCGGCTGTGAATCCGGAAACTCGGTGTGAAGAAAGTCAATCAAGGCTTCAACGCCATCGGGCGCGACCGGGCTGTTCTGTTTGTAGTCCTTGGAGATGTATTTTCGCGCGGCGTCGATGTTCCGCCCGTCAATGACTTCATGCCACATGTCGAGAACAAGCTGCTTGTTCGCTTCAAGCTGCGTCTTGTGTGAGACTTGCTCCGGTTCCGCCGCGCAGGCCGCCACATATAGGAAAGGAACTAAGAATATTCGCCGCATTGGAACTCTGTGCCCTTTTATGCGAGAGTCATTTTAGGGTGTTACGAGAGGGGTGGAAATACCCGCTTAACGAAGCAAGTTGGCGCGGCGTTACTGGCCCGCAGTCTTCACGCGCTCAATATGAGCAGTGACTTTGGCTTTTGTCTGCTGTGCATCGGGTCCAACCCATCGGCCGTCAGCGACATATACCACGCCGCCCTTGATGACCGCAACGACGTGCATGCGATCGAATTCGCCGGCATTGAGCCCGCCATTGTAAAGAACGACATCGCCTCGCGCGCCCGTCTCAAGGACGCCGATGTCATCCCTGCCGAGCATCTCTGCAGGCGTTGTGGTCGCTCCGGCGAGAACGTCGTTCGGCATTTCGCCCATATCGCGCCATGCCGCCATCTCTTTCCAGACAGCATCGAGATGGAACTGTCCAAGCGATCCTGAATCCGAACCGATGACGGGTTTTGCGCCCGCGGCGCGCAACGCCTTGAATTTTTCTTTGAAAGTCGGCACCGCTTCGACGGCGCTGGCAATGTAGTCGTCTTTGTCAAACGCTTCGCGAAATGAGGCCTTCATTTCCACAGCGAGTTCGTCAGGCGTGAATTCGAGGAGCGCGGGATCGAAGCTTGCTGTTTCATCCTCGGCGAGCGCCACGCTGCGCAGGTAGTAGCCGAGAGGGGGCGTCAGGTAAAAATCGTCTTTGGCAGAAACGGCCTCAAGAATTTCCGGCGGATAGGCCGCCGCGGGCGAGCGGTTGATGTATTCTCCGGAAAGGACAGGCCATTTAAGCGCGGCGGAGAGACTTTCAAAACTGTCAGTGTCCGCCATGACATCTATGTTGTTCTTTTCAGCAGCAGTGAAAACAGATTCAAGTTCCTCGCTTGAAAATGATTCGATCCCGTGCAGCGCCAGCCAAGCCGCGCCATGCTCGGCGAGTTCCTGAACTTTTGACGTCGCGTCCTCAGGGCCGGCGATACCGCGCATCAGCCGGGCGTTTACCCTGGGAGCGCCGCCAAGAAGGCCTGGCCCGCTGAGGACAAGCCGGGGCGACGGAAAGCAGTCATCGTCATTAAGCGCCGCCATCAATGGCATGTCGGCAAGCGCCGCTAGATGGGTCCGTGCCGTCGTCACGCCGGAAGCGAGCGTCTGGCGCATGGTGACGGGAAAGATTTCAGTCTGCACGTTAAGATTGGCTTGCCGGTGCTTTGCGGCGGGCAGGGCGTCGAAATGCGTATGGGAATCGATGAGCCCCGGAAGAGCGAAAGCCCTCGCTCCATCGATAACGCGATGATTGCTCTCGGGCACCGTTAAATCAGGACCGACATTTTGTATCCGCCCATCCGATATAAGGATATGGGTCGCGTTCGATGCGCCGGGCAGCCGCACATTCTTGATCAGCAAGGGAGATCGGTCGCACAGCCATTCAGCCGGTGCGGCGCGAACGCTCGTTGCGAAAAACAGACAGGCGATCGTCAATAGCGCCGCGCGTGCTGCCATTATCGGCACCTGAATTCAACGTCATTCACGCGAAACCCGGTTGCGGCTTGTGCAGAAGACAACACAGCGAAAGCCGCCAACATGCTGTAGATTGCTGACATTTTTTTTCGCGCCCCTGTTGCCAGGCGGTCAGTCTATGAAGCGCGGCGGACTGTGATAACTCGTCCTGTCGCTGAAAGAGTGCGTTTCGTCGCGCAGGCGTTCACGATGTCGTGTCCTCGGCAGGGTCCGCAGCGCTGCGCTGGACTGTAATCCTTTTCCGGGAAAGTTCGACAGAGGGAACCGTCTCTTTCGTAAACGGCACAAGCCTCACGCCTTTGACGCCAGGAATGTTCGCAAGCTCGATCAGGTCGCCGGCGCCGAAATTATAAACGGCCTTGACAATGCCCAAGTCTGCGCCGGTTTCGTCGACGGCTTTCAGTCCGATGAGATCGTCGAGATAAAACTCGTCTTCGTCAGGCGCGGGGAGCGCGCCGCGGTTCACATAAAGCCGCACGCCCTTCAGGGCTTCGGCGTCTTCGCGGCTCTTAATCTCGGGGGCGCTCGCAATGACGAAACCGTCGGCGAGGACTTTGATAATCTTCAGCGTGAATTTTCGTGCGCCGTCTTCGGTTTCGACGGCGCCATAGGCGGCGACGCCTTCGGGCGTTTCGGTGAAAGTCTTGATCTTCGCATGGCCTTTGACGCCGTGGGCGCCGGCGAAGGCGCCGAGGCAGACGCGTCGCGCCTCGCTCATTCGGCGGGCTCCGGTTCATGCTCGCCGACACCGAACAGTTTGCCGTTCTCCGTCCAGAAAATGAGCAGCGATCCTGCGACGCCGAGAAGCACAAAGCCGATCACCATGGGCGTCGTGGTGCCGTCGAATTGCGCGCCAATGATCCCGCCGAGAAGGCCGGCGATGGTTGTCCCGGCGAAACCGTTGATCGCGGCGGCGGAGCCGGCGTTGTGGCCCATGGGCTCCATAGCGAGCGCCGTGGCGTTTGGCCCGATGAACCCCATGCACAGGAAAGACGCCATCATGCAGGCGGTGAAGACGGCCAGGCTTTCTCCGATGGTCATGAGAACGATGAGATGCAGAACATTTGCGGCGATGAAAACCAGCATGGCCCCATGGGACAGCCGCCGCATGCCGAAACGCGAGACGAGCCGCGAATTGGTGAGCGTCGACACAGCGAAGGCGCTGGCGATGACGGCGAAGACCAGGGTGAATTTCTCCCCCAGCTTGAAGACATCGAGAAACACCTGCTCGGCCGAGCTGATATAGCTGAACACTGCGCCGAAAAAGCTCGCCGCCGCCAGCGTGTAGCCGATGGAAATCTTGTTGGTGACGAACACGAGATAAGACGCAACGATGGGCCGCAGCCGCAAGGGCTTCACGTCTTCGGGCGCCATGGTTTCCGGAAGGCGGAAGATGGCCCAGACGCCAAACGCTGCGCCGAAGACAAGCAGCGCGATGAAGATCCAGCGCCAGGGCGCCGCAAAGAGAATGAGCTGACCTATGCCGGGCGCGAGGATCGGCGCCGCCATGAAGATGGTGATGGCGAGCGACATGACTTCCGCCATGCGCCGGCCGGAACACTGGTCGCGCACGATGGCGACGGCCGCGACCCGGGTCGCCGCCGTGGCGACGCCCTGAAACGCGCGCGCCGCGAGAAACAGCGTGAAGGACGATGCGATGATCGAGAGCAGAGATCCCGCCGTATAGCCGGCAAGCGACCAGAGCAGGACCCGCTTGCGCCCGAAGCGGTCGACAATCGGCCCGAAGAAGAGCTGCGCGATGCCGTTGGCGAGCACATAGACGATGATGATGAGCTGGCGGTCATTGTCATGGGCGGCGCCCAGTTCGTCGCCGATGATCCCCAAAGCCGGCAGCATGATGTCGACGGCGAGCGCATTCAGCGCCATCGACGCGGCGACGATGGCGACCAGCTCCCAGAAAGGAAGGCGGGGTTTCGTTTGCGCCGCTTGGGTCATGAGCGGGGCCTACTCGCACACGCAGCATTTGGCAATAAGCCGGGGGATAGGACTTCGCCTGAAACCTGATTAGGGTTCCGATCCCCGAAGGGAGGGAGGCCGATGACAGAAAATAACAACACCGCCGCCAAAACGGCGGAAGCGCGGGCGCGAGCCTATTGGCGCGAAAATGTGAAGCTTCTTCTTGTGCTGCTCAGCATCTGGTTCGCCGTTTCGTTCGGGGCGGGGGTGCTTTTTGTGGACACGCTGAATGCAGTGAAGATCGGCGGCTTCAAGCTGGGCTTCTGGTTCGCGCAGCAGGGGTCGATCGTCGTTTTCGTCATCCTGATCTTCGTTTACGCCGCGCGGATGAAGGCGATCGACAAGCGCTTCAGCGCGCCGGGCGAATAGCGGGGCCCCATGGACGCGCAGCTTCTCACCTATATTTTCGTCGGGCTTTCCTTCGCGGTTTATATCGGCATCGCCATCTGGTCGCGGGCGGGCTCGACTTCCGAATTCTATGTGGCGGGCGGGCATGTGCATCCCATCGCCAACGGCATGGCGACCGCCGCGGACTGGATGAGCGCGGCGTCGTTCATTTCCATGGCCGGGATCATCGCTTTCGCCGGCTATGACGCGAGCGTCTATCTCATGGGCTGGACCGGAGGCTATGTGCTGCTGGCGCTGTTGCTGGCGCCTTACTTGCGCAAGTTCGGCCAGTTCACGGTGCCGGATTTCATCGGCGAGCGGTATTATTCGAAGGCGGCGCGGGTCGTCGCCGTCATTTGCCTGATCGTCGTTTCCTTTACTTACATTGCGGGGCAGATGCGCGGCGTCGGCGTCGTCTTCTCGCGCTTTCTCGAAATGCCCATCGAATGGGGCGTCGTCGTCGGCATGGGCGTCGTTTTCTTCTATGCGGTTCTCGGCGGCATGAAGGGCATCACCTATACGCAGGTCGCGCAATATTGCGTTCTTATCTTCGCCTATCTGGTGCCTGCGATTTTCATTTCCCTGATGGTGACGGGCAACCCCATTCCGCAATTGGGACTTGGCGCTGACGTCGCGGGCGAGAGCGTTTCGGTTCTGGAAAAGCTCGACGGCGCGCTCCTTGATCTCGGATTCTCGGCCTTCACGGCGGGAACGAAATCCACGATCGATATTTTCGCCATCACGCTCGCGCTGATGGTGGGGACGGCGGGGCTGCCTCATGTGATTGTGCGGTTCTTCACCGTGCCCCATGTCGCCGATGCGCGGATGTCGGCGGGCTACGCCCTCGTCTTCATCGCCATTCTTTATACGACGGCGCCGGCGGTGGGCGCCTTTGCGCGCCTCAACTTCATCGACAGCGTGCATGAGCAATCCTACGCCGAGGCGCCGCAATGGGTGAAAAGCTGGGAGGGGATCGGCCTCATTGCCTGGCTCGACAAAAACGGCGACGGCGTCATTCAATATGCGCCGGGCGCGCCTTTCGAGGGCCGCGCGGAATTCACCGGCGAGGCGGGGCCGAGCGGCGAACGCCTTATCGCCAACGCGCCGACCGCGAACGCCAATGAAATCGAGGTCGACCGCGACATCATGGTGCTTGCCAATCCGGAAATCGCAGGACTGCCGGCCTGGGTGATCGCGCTTGTGGCCGCGGGCGGCGTCGCGGCGGCCTTGTCGACCGCGGCGGGGCTCTTGCTCGTCATCTCCACGGCGATTAGCCACGACCTTCTGAAGAAAACCTTCCGTCCACAGATTACCGAAAAAACCGAACTCATGGCGGCGCGCGGCGCGGCGGCCGCAGCGATCCTCGTCGCCGGGTATTTAGGCATCAATCCGCCGGGCTTTGTGGCGCAGGTGGTGGCGCTCGCTTTCGGGCTCGCCGCGGCCTCGCTCTTCCCCGCGATCCTCATGGGCATCTTTTTCAAGCGCATCAACCGGGAAGGCGCCGTCGCCGGCATGCTCGCCGGTCTCGTCTTCACCCTCGGCTATATCGTCTGGTTCAAATCGCCGTGGTTCGGCGCGGTCAGCGACGCTCAGCACTGGCTGTTCGGGATTTCGCCGGAGGGGATCGGCGCGGTCGGCATGATGCTGAACTTCATCACCGCTATTGCGGTCTCGAATTTCACCGCGCCCACGCCGCAGGCCGTGCGAGACATGGTGGACGCCATCCGGATTCCGGAAACTGCTTAATTGTCGAGGTTCGCCGCCTCAAGCGCGCGCTCGCGATCGGATTCGGATCCGATGCCGTCGGCGGATTTCTTGTACGCCGCCTCCAACGCCTCGTCGCCTTCAAGCAGGTCCGAATAGGCTTCAAGGGCGAGGCGGCGGTCATGGTCGGACTCAATGTTTTCGCTCGCCGCGATCAGCGCCAACCGGGTCTCCACGGAAAGACCGCGGACGCCCGCCGCTTCTTCCAGCGTCAGGCGCTGATCGTGATCGGAGTCGAGGGCGTTGAAGGCGCCGACCCAGGCCCGCGCCGCGTCGCCGCCTCTGGCGAGGAACGGCGCCGCATCGCCGAGGATCAGGCGCAGATCATGATCGCTTTCGATGCGGTCGCCGATCGTATCGAGAAGGCGCGCCGCCGCCGCCTCGCTGATCTTGTCCTGCCCCAACAGGGCTTCGCTCGCGCGCCGTAAATCATGGTCGCTTTCAAGGCGCTTCATCAGCTCAATGGCGAGGGTCAACGCGTCGTCATTGAGCTCGTTCTCTGAAACCCGTTCAATCAGCCGCCGCAGATCGTAATCGCTTTCGATGCGTGAGGCGGTCTCAAGGAAAAGCGGCATTTCGGCGGCGTCGACAGTCTCGTTCTGCAACAACGCGTCGAGCGCGACACGAAGATCGTGATCGCCTTCGATGTTTTTGAGTGACTTGAGAAGGTCCGACGTCTCCGCATTGGTCAGATCCGTCTGGTCCGTCAGCTCGGTGATGTAGCGCAGCCGCGCATGATCGCTGTACATCGCGTCGATCCGCTCAAGAACGGCTTTAACGCCGCCTTCGCGCAGTAAAATGGCGACGCGGTCTTCGGCTTTCGCGCCGCTGGCTTCGAGAAACGCGATCAGCAAGGCTTTCTTGGCGGCGGCGGTTTCAGGATTCTCATCCTGCTTCTCGCCATCGAGATAGTAGATGCTTTCAACATCGTCGCCGTCGCGTTCGAAGACGACCTGTTCTTCGCGCTCAGCCTGTTTGCGGGTGATGTCGAGCTTGTGCTCGAGCGAAGCGAGATCGTCGCCCCCCTCCGTCAAGTCGTAGTCGCCGCGCCAGGAGGCTTCGAGATCGAGGCCGTCTTTTTTCAGAGCGAAGCTGCCCCGGTCGCCGCTCACCACATGGCGGACGCCCTCGTCATCGTTGATTTCAATGTCGATGCCGGCGTCGCGGCCGCCAAAGGCCACGCCATAGAAAGCGGCGAGAAGGATGGCGCCTGCGATCAAGGCGCCGAGCGTGCTGAGGCGGTTCATGGGATGCGGTCCCTTTTTCGTGGCGCGATTCTAACCGGACTGGGCGGCGGAATCCATCGCCGCCCCTTCTGCCGCCATTCCGTCCGTCGCGGCAGCCAGGTAATCCGCCGTACGCATTTCCATGAGGCGCGAGGCCGTCCGCTCGAATTCGAAAGCGCCGTGCCCCGCCACATAGAGGGCGCCGGGCTCGGCGGCGGCGGAACAGATGAGCTTCACCTTGGCGTCGTAAAGCGTGTCGATGAGGGTGGAAAACCGCTTCGCTTCATTGCGCATGTCGGGCCCCATGACCGGGATATGGTCAAGAAAGAGCGCGCCATAGCGCCGCGCGATGGCGAGATAGTCGGCGGCGCCAAGCGGCTTTTCGCAGAGATCGGCGAAGGCGAAGCGCGCCGCGCCGCGCGCCGCGCGCGGCACGATGAGCTTTCTGCCTTTCATCTGGATTTCCTCGCGCCGCACATGGGCGCCGCTGATCATGTTTTCCCAGGCGTGATCCATGGCCTTATCGGCTTCCGGCCCGAGCGGCGTGAGGTAAACCGGCGCCGCAGACAATTTTTCGAGGCGGTAGTCGCGGGCCGAACACATTTCGAAAACATTGAGCTTCGATTTCAAGAGGTCGATGAAAGGCAGAAAGAGCTGCCGGTTGAGCCCATCCTTATAGAGTTCGTCCGGCGCACGGTTCGAGGTGGCGACGACGACGACGCCGCGCTCGAACAGCGACGTGAAGAGCCGCCCGAGGATCATGGCGTCGGCGATGTCGGTGACGTGAAATTCGTCGAAACACAAAAGCAGCGCATCCGTCGCAAGGTCATGCGCCACCGGCGGCATGGGATCGTCCGGCGCCGAACGGTCATAGGCTTTGTGTTTCTTCTTTTCCGTCTCGCTTTTCGCCCGCCACTCGGCGATCCGCTCATGCGCCTCGCCCATGAACTCGTGAAAATGCACGCGGCGTTTTTTGGCGAAGTCCGTGTTGTTGAAGAAAAGATCCATGAGCAGCGTCTTGCCGCGCCCGACCCCGCCCCAGAGGTAAAGTCCTTTCGGCGGCGTTTTCTTGCCGCCGAGCCAGCTTTTGAGCGTTCCTATGGGCCCGGAATAGGACTGAAGCGCATCATGCAACGCCTGCAGCCGGTCCGCCGCCTCTTCCTGCGCCGGATCGGGGGATAGCGCGCCCGATTCCAAAAGCGCCTCGTAACGCGGGCGCGGTCCCTTGCTCATAGTTCGGGCTATAACTTGGCTCGCCCGCGCCGTCACGCCTTCTTGTGATGCGCAAACAGCCACGCCGCGACGCCAACAGCGAGCGCCGCCGCCGAAAACTGCGCCAGCAAAAACGCCGGCGCGTCGGCGGGGCGCACGCCGGCGAACGTGTCGGTGAGGGTGCGCGCGATGGTCACCGCTGGATTGGCGAAGGAGGTTGAGGAGGTGAACCAGTAGCCGGCGGTGATGAAAAGCCCCACGGCCATGGGGACGGCGTCGGGACGAAAGCGCAAGGTCCCAAGGATCGTCAGCACAAGGCCGAATGTCGCCGTCGCTTCGCCCAGCGCCTGACCGGCGCCGGCGCGGGCCTTGAGGCTCACCTGAAGGAGGTCGAGATCGAACATGGCGTGGGCGAGGCCGACGCCGGCGACGCCGCCCGCGATTTGCACGGCCATATAGGCGGCGGCGAGCGTGAGCCCGATTTCACTGCGAATGAGAAAGGCGAGCGTCACCGCCGGGTTGAAATGGGCGCCTGAGACCGGCCCGAGAATGGTGATGAGCACCACAAGACCGGCGCCCGTCGCCAGCGTGTTGCCGAGCAGCGCGATCGCGTTGTTTTCTGGAGACATCGCCGCGCCCATGACGCCGGAGCCGACAACGATTGCGAGCAGGAGCGCCGTCCCCAGCGCTTCGGCGGCGAGCTTCTGCGGAATCGAAAATGTCATGCGGTCTCTTTGAGGAAGGCGTCGATCCGGGCCCGGATGTCGGCGAAGACGGTTTCGAAAGCGGCGCGTTTCTCCGCCTCCGCGCCTTCAATGGCGGCGGGGTCGGGAAAACTCCAATGAAGTTTTCGTGGGGCCTTGCCCGCTTGTGTTGGCCAGACGGGACAGACCTCGCCGGCGGCGTTGTCACAGACGGTGACGACCGCATCCATGATGGGCGCGCCGTCTTGCGCAAACTCGTCCCAGCTTTTGGAGCGCGCCCCTTCCGGCGGCGCAATGTCATGCGCTTTCAACGTTTCAAGGGCGAAAGGATTGACCTTTCCCGTGGGCGTCGACCCGGCGGAAAAGGCGCGCCAGCGGCCAGCCCCCGCATGGTTCATGTAGCCTTCGGCCATGATCGAGCGGGCCGAGTTGCCGGTGCACAGAAACAGGATGTTGGGCACGGCGCCGGCCTAGACGTTCGGCGCGCAGCAGCCGGTCGCCGTCTCTTTGGCCTTGACGACATCCGGCGCGGTGACGCCATAGACCGCGCTGTCGCCGAAGGAATGGAATAGCTCCCAGACCGTGCCTTGGGGATCGTGCGACCAGTATTTGTCGCTCTTGGCGTAACAGCAGGTCGCTTTTTCCTCCTGGACGAGCGGCGCAGAGGCCTCGCGCATCCGCCCTGCGATGGCTTCAAGACCGTCGCCGTCGTCGAGAGAGACGCCCACATGATCAAGGCCCGGTTCGCCGCCGCGGCTCGACACCGCGACATTGGCGGCCGGGTCGTCGAGCAGCCATTTTGCGTAATCGGGCTCCCGGCGCGCCGGTTCGGTTCCGAAAAGGGCGGTGTAGTATCTGATCGACCCCTCGAGATCGTCGGTGCGGATATGCAGGTGCAGGCGTTTCATGCGGCTGTCTCCTTGATGACGACATAGGGCCCGCAAAGGCGGCGGTCGCCGCCGCAGCAATCGGCGAGCAGGTAATCGATAAGCTCGCGGATGCCCCCATAATCGGCGGCGTAGATGACGCGGCGGCCGTCCTTGCGGGAATTGATGAGGCCGGACCTTTCCAATTCTTTCAAATGAAAAGACATTGTCGGCGCCGGCAGGCCGACGGCTTCGGCGATTTCGCCTGCGGCCGCGCCTGTCGGGCCGGCTTTGACCAGCAATTTGAGGGTCGAGAGCCGGGCGGGCTGGGCAAGGGCAGAAAAAGCCTGGGTTGCGGTTTCCATTTCCATATTTCTATAATATTAGAATTATAGAATATTGCAAGCTTTTTTTCAAACTTCGGACTGGCGGCGACTTAAAGGCTTTTTCATAGCGGACGGGTATGGGTTAGTTCGCGCCGCCCAGGCGCCTACGGGGATACTGCCTTGACTTACCGCACGCTCAGCGCCGTTCAGGTCATCAATACGATTGACGCCCTTTCGCGGCGGATCGGCGAGCGGTTTCCCGGCTCCGGGCTTCAGAATGTGTCGGAGGAACTGGCGGGGGTGGCGCGCCGCTGCGGCGAGGAGTCGGAGCGTTTGCGCGATCCGGTGATCCCGATCCGGGTTTCCGTCTATTCGATCTGGGCGCTGGGCGCCGCCGCGCTCGCCTGGATCGCGCTGACCCTGCATTTCGATGAAATGGAGTTCGAGGCGGCGAGCCTCGTTCAGGTGCTGGAGCCGGCGATGAATATCGCCGTGCTTGTCGGGCTTGGCGTCATGACCCTCGGACGGCTTGAGGAGCGGTGGAAGCGCGCCAAGGCGCTCGACTATCTGCATGAGCTGCGCTCAATCGCCCATGTGGTCGACATGCACCAGCTCACGAAGGACCCCTATCGCCGCCTCCTGCCGGCGACCGCCTCGTCGCCCAACGCCAGTCTCGAAGGGCCGCTGCTTGAGCGCTATCTCGACTATTGCTCGGAAATGCTGTCGCTGACCGCGAAACTTGCCGCGCTTTTCGCGCAAAGCTGCCGCGACCCTGAAGTCGTCGCCGGCGCGGGCGACATCGAGCAGCTGACGACGGCGCTGTCCCGCAAGATCTGGCAGAAGATCATGGCGTTTTCGCGCTACGAAAACGGACTCACAAACATCGCCCCCTAAACAAAAGAAACCCGGCGGTCTTTCGGCCGCCGGGTTCCGTGGGGCTTGCAGCCTCCGCCTTTGCGCTATTCGGCGGGCTGCAAGGGATGTGGCTTCGATGAGAAATCGGGCCACGCAGGCGCGCCGATTTCCGAATCATCGAGACCCTTGTCTTCTTCCTCGGCGCTTGCGCGGATCCCGACGATCATCTTCAGAAGGATCCAGATCACAAAGCTCGACACGAACACGAACACTGCATTGGCGCCGATGCCCACAGCCTGGCCGAGATAGGTGGCGTCCGAATTGGAGAACGGCACGATGATCGTTCCCCACATGCCGCAGAAGAGATGCGCGGGGATCGCGCCCACCACATCGTCGATACGCAGATTCTCAAGCAGCGGCGTAACGACGAAGATAATGACGCCGCCGACCGACCCGATCAGCGCGGCCTGCCAGATCGCCGGCGTCAAAGGCTCGGCGGTGATGGAAACGAGGCCGCCGATGGCGCCGTTCAAGGCCATGGAAAGGTCGATCTTGCGTTTCAGGAAGGTGCAGAGAACGACCACGGTAATGACGCCGGTCGCCGCCGCCATGTTCGTGTTGACGAAGATGTTGGAGACGGAAATGGCGTCGTCGAGCGAGCCGAGCGCGAGCTGAGAGCCGCCGTTGAAGCCGAACCAGCCGAGCCAGAGAATGAAGACGCCCAGCGTCGCCAGCGGCAGGGAAGAGCCGCGAATGACATTGATCTGGCCGTTGGGCCCGTATTTCCCGCGCCGCGGCCCCAATGCAAGGGCGGCTGCCAGCGCGGCCCAGCCGCCGGTGGCGTGGACCAGCGTCGAGCCGGCGAAATCGGAGAAGCCGTAATTGGCGTCGAGCCAGCCGCCGCCCCATTCCCACGACGCCTGGATCGGGTAAATGAAACCCGTCAGGATCGCGGTGAAGATGAAGAATGGCCACAGGCGCACGCGTTCCGCAATCGTGCCGGAGACGATGGAGGCGGCCGTCGCCACGAAAACCATCTGGAAGAACCAGTCGGATGACGCCGAATAGCCTGTATCAAGCGCCGCCGAATCGTCCGCCTTCCAGAATGCGAGTGTGCCGAGATAGCCGCCTGGGGTGGCCGCATTGCCATAGATCAGGTTGTAGCCGACAAGCCACACCATCACCGTCGCGATGGCGTAGAGCGTGATGTTTTTCAGACAGATCGTTGCGGCGTTTTTGGAGCGCACCAAACCCGCCTCGAGCATGCAAAAGCCCGCCGCCATGAACATGACGACCATGCCCATGATCAGGAATAAAAGAGTATTGAAGATAAACGCCGTATCCGGCGCCGGCGTTGTCGCCGCCGCCTCTGCGACCGCTTCAACGGCTTCCGCCGCTGCGGGCTCCTGCGCCAAAGCGCCCCCCGCTAACATCGCCGCCCCCAGGACGGCGAAAAGCATGTATTTTATTTTTGTCATACCAGCCCCTCGCTAGAAACGCGCCGCCGGACAATCATCCGCACAAGGATGAAAGCGCCGGCCGGCGCAATCTGTTCGTGTAGGGATGATGAGCAAAAGAATTTCGCATTGCAACAAAACCTTAATGATTTTTGCGCCCGTGTCGCTAAAATAGCCAAAATAGTCGAATTATTAGCAATAATATGCCAAATATATAATATAAAACTCCGAAATTCGCCATGGGGCATGTTGTGCCGCAACAATTGGGTTGCGGCGCTTGCAGCGGGCCGTATAGAATTTAACGATAAGCATAAACGAACACGCTGCAGATTGGTCCGTAGGCCAATCAAACGGTGCGTAGCATGCTCGCGCTTGCGCCTTTTGCATATGGCCTTGCGGGAGCGTGTCGGGGTCAAGAGGGGTATATGGAAGAGCAGGATGTGGCGGCCCGCCTGGCGCAGGATGTGGAGGCCAACATGGCGGCGTTTCAACTGGGCGGCATTTTCGCCGGCCTGGCGCTGGCGGTCATCGGCGCCGTTCTGGCGATGCGCGCTTACGCGGTGTTGAGCGAGGCGCGCGCGCTTTACTGGCAGGCGAGCGCGCTCGCGGCGGAAGCCTTGAGCGAAGGCAGCGGACGCTCGGCGCGCGCCGCGGCGATCAAGGCGGCGGGATCGAAAAAGAAGATCAGGTCAAACCGCATTCGCGGCGTGATGTGACGGACGAGACTTAATCCGCCTTCTGCGCGGCTGTCTTTCCATCAGGTCTATTCACCATCAGCTTCTTGATTTCCGCGATCGCCTTCGCCGGGTTGAGATGCTTCGGGCAGACCGTGGCGCAGTTCATGATGGTGTGGCAGCGGTAAAGCTTGAACTCGTCCTCAAGCTTGTCGAGACGCTCATTATCGAGCTGGTCGCGGCTGTCGGCGAGCCAGCGATAGGCCTGCAACAACGCGGCGGGCCCCAGATATTCCTGTTCATGATCCTTTTTCTCGCCGTTCCACCAATAGGACGGGCATGAGGTGGAGCAGCAGGCGCAAAGGATGCATTCGTAGAGCCCGTCGAGTTTTGCACGCTCTTCCGGGGACTGGCGCCATTCGGTTTCGGGCTCGGCGGACTTCGCCTGCAGAAACGGCTCGATATAGGCGTGTTGCCTGTAGAAATTCGACAGGTCTGTCACAAGGTCCTTAATCACCGGCTGGTGCGGCAGCGGGTAGATATGAACGTCGCCGTCGCCGCACTCATCCATGCCCTTGGTGCAGGCGAGCGTGTTCGATCCGTTGATGTTCATGGCGCAGGAGCCGCACACGCCCTCGCGGCAGGAGCGGCGGAAAGCGAGCGTCGCGTCGGTTTCGTTTTTGATCTTGATGAGCGCGTCCAGCACCATCGACACATTGGAGACGTCGACTTCATAGGTGTCGACGCGGGGATTGTCCGGGGTCGAAGGATCGTAGCGGTAAACATGGAACGCGCGGGTCTTGCCCGCGCCTTCCTTCGCTTTCCAGGTCTTGCCGTTCTTGTTGATCTTGGAGTTCTTAGGCAGCGTCAGTTCGACCATCGACTTAAAGACCTTTTGTTTTCAGGGCGCTAAAGGCTACGCCTTATCGCGGCCACCATGCCAATCAAGCTCCCGTGTGGCATACATGGCGAGCGCGAGCGCGCCAAACGCCGTCACCGAGCCGATCAGAAGGGCGTAATCCTCTGATTTCATGAGGAGATATATCAATCCATCAGCGCCTGAAAAGGCCGCAAAGGCGATTATTCCGCGCCAGAGGCTGTGAAACACGGTCGCAGCCTGGACGGAAGAAGGCCGGGTTTGACGGCGCGCCGGAATTCGGCTCCGATTGCCGCCAAGGTTCCGGAGCGCCCTTCATGAAAAGCCTGTCTTCCATTACCCGCCGTGATTTTCTCGGCGGCGTCTCCCTGCCGATCGTTGCGGGGCTCGCGCCTTCGTCTCTTATCGGCTGCGGCAAGAGCGAGGCGGGGTATTATCCTCCGGCGCTGACCGGCATGCGCGGCTCCCATGCCGGGTCGTTCGAGGCCGCCCATGCGCTCGCCTGGGAAGGAAAGGCCTGGCCGCGCCCGGAAACGCAGACGGACGACGAATACGACCTCATTGTCATCGGCGGGGGGATTTCCGGGCTCGCCTCCGCTTACTATTGGCGCCAGCGCGCGGATCAGAATGCGCGCATCCTCATCCTCGACAATCACGATGATTTCGGCGGCCACGCCAAGCGCAACGAGTTCGACGTCGATGGAAAAAAGCTTATCGGCTATGGCGGCAGCCAATCTCTCGACGGGCCTCACTCCTGGTCGAAGGCGGCGCAGGATCTCGTTAAAGAGATCGGCGTCGACGTCGAAAAGTTCCACGATTATTTCGATACGGAGTTTTATGCGCGCCGGAAGATGGAGGCCGGTCTGTACTTCGACAAGGCCCATTATGGCGAGGACCGGCTGATCGGCGCGCCCTACGCCATGTGGTCGGCGGTGCCGCCGGAAGAAGAGGCAAAGGCTGCGATTGCGGCGATCCCGTGGCCGGAAGAGCGCCGCGCCAAATTCGCGGAACTGGCGCTTTCGCCGGGGGATTATCTCGCCGGAAAAAGCGTTGCGGAGAAAATCGATCTCCTGCGCCGCATGAGTTACGAACGGTTCCTGTTTGAATACGCCGGCGCCGATGAAGAGATCGCCCTTCTGTTGCGGCGTTCCATTACCGGCCTCTGGGGCGTCGGCTGGGATGCGCTCTCGGCGCTTGAGGGCGCGCGCATCGGCATGCCCGGTACGGCGGCGCTCGGGATCGAAGACGCCATTCCCGATCCGTACGAGCATGACGAGCCTTATATTTTTCATTTCCCCGACGGGAACGCCAGCGTCGCGCGCTTGCTCATGCGCGCGCTCAGGCCCGATATCCTGCCGGGCGCCAGCATGGAAGACGCGCTGACAGCGCGCGCCCGCTATAATCTTCTCGATACGGAGGATGCGAAGCTTCGCATCCGGTTGAATTCAACCGCGGTGAAAGCGGAAAACGCCGGTGGCGGCGTCGACGTGATTTATGTGAAAGACGGCGAGGCTTTTCGCGTGCGCGGCAAAAACGCGGTCTATGCCGGCTATCTTCACATGCTGCCTTACATCGCTCCGGAAATGGGCGGCGTGCAGCGCGAGGCGGTGGAGACGCTGGAGAAAATCCCGCTGGTCTACGCCAATGTGGCGCTCCGCAACTGGCGGGCTTTCGAGAAAGCCGGGTATCACCGGCTATACTCGCCGCAGGGCTTTTTCGAATCCGTCTCGCTCGACTTTCCGGTCTCCATGGGCGGCGTGAAGTTCTCCAAGTCTCCGAATGTTCCCGTGATCGCGCATCTTCAGCATGTTCCGACGGAGGCGGGATTATCCGAGCGCGAGCAACACCGGGCCGGGCGCGCAAAGCTTTACCAGATGACGTTCGAGGATTTTGAAAGAGAGATTGTCGAGCAGATGACGGGCATGCTCGGCGCTTACGGCTTCGACGCGGAACGCGATATCGCCGGAATCACCGTCAATCGCTGGCCCCATGGTTATGCTTACGAATATAACGAGCTTTACGACCCGTGGACGTGGAGCCCCGCCTACGGTCCGCATGTTACGGCCCGCCAGCCAATCGGGCGCATCGCGGTCGCGAATTCCGATTCGAGCGCGCTCGCCTATGTGCAGGGCGCCATCGACGCCGCCGACCGCGCGGTGAACGAGCTTTTGTCTCTATAGCGATTTCTTGATGGGCCGGAGCTCATCGAATTTCGGTTCGCGCTTTTCGGACTTCGCGATATAGCTTTCCTTGATGTCGTCGGCGCGCAGCATGGCCGCATTCCACAGCGCGATGTAATCGAGCGTGTCGGCGGTCGAATGGTCGCGCGCATAAGTAATCATCTGTTTGCAGCCGGTGACAGCGAGGGGCGAATGCGCCGCGATCTTGCCGGCGATTTCCATGACGCCATTGAGTAAGGCTTCATGCGTTTCGAAGACCTCGTTGACGAGACCGATCTCTTTTGCTTTCGCGGCGGGAAGTCGCTCGGCGGTGTAGGCCATCTGGCGCGCCCAGCCTTCAGGGATGATCTTCGCGAGCCGCGGAAAGGTGCCGACATCGGCGGTCATGCCGATCGCCGTCTCCTGCACGCAAAAAAATGCGTCGGCGCTTGCGTAGCGGCAATCGCAAGCGGAAACCAGATCGACGCCCGCGCCGATGGTTCCGCCCTGAATAGCGGCGAGCACCGGCTGGCGCGCATTTTCCAGCGCGGAAAACGTCGCCTGCAGCGCCTTCACATGATGGCGGAAGGCCTCGGCGGCGACATGCGTATTGTCGGGCGGCGCATCCAGGGCGCCCGACATGAAGACCGATATGTCCATGCCGGCCGTGAAATGTTTCCCCTCCGCCGACAGAACGATGACCCGCGCTTTCGCATTCTCTGAAATCTGCGTCACCGCCTCTGGCAGTTCGCGCCAGAACTCCGGAATGAAGGAATTAAACTTGTCGGGCCGCGAAAAACGCAAATGCGCGATCCCGTCCGCAATTTCGGCGGTGAAACAGCTATATTTCATAAGATTCGCGCTCCTTTTCGCTGGATTCGGCGCGTCAGTATTTCCATGATAAAGAGGTTAACGCCAGCGGCGGCGGCAGCGTCAAATCGGGAAACTCTGGCGCCGAATATGCTTCTTCATGAGGCGAGCCGCTCGTGGGGGCGGCGAAGGTTCGGCCGTTTGTCTCAATCTGGTGTGTCACCAAGGCGGGAGCGGCCGGTCAACGCGGATACGGGTAAAGTCAGGTTCCGGCGTCATGGCCCAAGACAAGAGTGCGGAAATCATCAAATTCAGCGGCGCCGCCGAGCCGCCGGAGGAGCCTGCGCCCGAGCCCATGGAAAGCCCGGAAGCGCGCGATGCAGCGCCTTCGCTGGAAGATCTGGGCGCCGGGGCGTATCTGCGCGCCGCGCGCGAGCGCGCCAATTTATCCGTCGATGCGGCAAGCAACGCGATCAAGGTGAAAGCCGAGCATCTCGAAGCCATCGAGTGGATGCGTCTCGACCGCCTGCCGGCGCTTCCTTACGCCACCGGTTTCGTCAAAGCCTACGCCCGGTTTCTCGGTCTCGACCCCGATACGGTCGCTGCGACGTTCAAGGCCGATGCTTTGGCTGCGGCGCCGGCGCCGGTGGCCGCGCCAACAAAGGAGCGCGCCGAACCGCAAGAAGAGCGCGCGCGCCTTGGCTGGATCTTCGCCATGTTCGCGGTCATCCTCTTCACGCTCTGGGTCGGCTATCAGGTCATCGCCGGCGGCGAACAGAAGGCTGAGGAAGCGCAAATCGAGACGCGGTCCGAGCCGCAGCCGCGTCCGCGCGCAAGCGAACCGGAAGTCATGCCCGCGCCTGCGCCAGAGATTCAGGCCCCGGAGGTTGACGGCGAAGAAAAGCTGACTTCTGAAACCGCTGCATCCGATAGTGAAGCAGCGGAGGCGGAAGAAAATATTCCGGTTGGTGACGCGCGCGTTTCCGCCGATGCTTCGGCGGAAGAAACAGCGCCGGCTGCTGAACAGACGGCGCCCGTAGCCGAAACCGCCGCCCCCGTAGAACGGGATCAAGCCGGGCCGGCGGCGCCTGGCGTCACTGAAGTTCGGGAACGTCCGCTGCCGCGCCGGGCGCAACCCGCCCCGCCGCAGCGTCAATCCGTCATCATCGAGGCTGTTTTGAGCCGCCCCATCGCGCCCGACTATCCCAACCGCTGCACCCGCGGTGCGGATGAGCGGGAGTCGGTGACGGTTATGTTCGATGTCAGCGCAGAGGGGCGCCCGGTCAGCGCTCGCATCATCTCGACGTCGAATGACTGCTTCAACAGCGAGGCCTTGCGCACCGTCGAACGCTGGCGCTTCACCCCGCGCACGGTTGATGGAACGCCCGCGCTTGAGAGCGGCAAGACCGCAACGGTGAACTTCGTCAAATAATCAGCGCCCGAAGACGTCCTTGAACAGGCGCATCCAGTTGCCGCCGAGAAGCCGTTCGAGATCGCGAGTCTTCCATCCGCGCCGGTCAAGGACAGCGACGAGATTGCGGAACCGCTCCGGCGGATCGAGTTCGGGAATAAAGGGCGGCCATTGCACGTCATAGCTCGGCTTGTAGATTTTGAGCCGCGGCTCGTACCAATTTTCCCGCGTGATCCAGCTTTCAAGGCCGCGCACCGGATAGTCCGTCGACAGGCCCACATGCTCGACGCCGATCAGGTTCACCGTGTAATCGATGTGATCGGCGTAGGTTTCGATGGTCGTGTCGGTTCCGGGGTTCTTGCCGATGAAATAGCCGAGCGCCGCGACGCCAAACACGCCGCCCTTGTCGGCGAGCGCCTTGATCTGCTCATCCGTTTTGGCGCGCGGATGGCCGGGGCGGAATTTCTCCACCATGGAATGGGTGATGGCGACGGGCTTTTCCGAAAATGCAATGCCGTCGAGCGTGGTCTGCGGGCCGCAATGGGAAAGATCGACGAGAACGCCGAGCCGGTTCATGCGCTTCACCACTTCGACGCCGAAGTCCGAAAGCCCCGCATTGGTGCGCTCAAGGCAGCCGTCGCCGATCAGATTGCGGCTGTTATAGGTGAGCTGGAAGCAGCGCATGCCGAGCGCGTGAAGCGCGTCCACATTGTCCGCCTCGCCTTCGAGCATGGTGGCGTTCTGGAAATTCATCATCACGGTGAGCTTGCCCTCGCGCTTGGCGCGGTCGAAGTCGCGCGCCTCAAGCGCGATCAGATACCGGTCCGGAAATTCCTGGACGCGCTTCTTCCAGGTCAGAAGCTCGTCGATGGCGGTCTGCAGGTCGCGGCGGTCAAGGCTGGTGACGATGCCGGTGTAGCCGGAGCGTTTCACGGCCTCATATTCCGCTTCATCCCATTCATGGGCGAAGGAGAGGGCGTCGATGACGATGGATTTGTCATAGAGCCGGTCCAGGCGGTCGTCGGCTCGGGCGGCGCCCGCGCCCATGGCCGCGGCCGCGGCGCCGGCGGCGAGCCGCATGGAGTCTCTCCTGTTCAGCATGGACTGGTTCTCCCCCGGTAAGGCTGAAATCGGTTTCCACCATGAAATGCGAAGACCCGCTCCGCAAAACCGTCCTATCACAATTTCGGCGGCGAAGGGCGCAGACATTGACTGCCGCGCGTTTCCGGCGTCATGCTGCGGCATGATAGACCGCGCCCAGCGCCGTTTTCTCGACATTCTCGCCTCGATCTACATCTATAATGAGCATCGGGGATATTCGAGCATTGACCGCGTTCTGCTGGCCGTGCGCGCCCGTCATTCGAGCGAACGCTGGTTCATCGACGCGGTGGAGAAACACCGGCGCGACGAGCGCAAACACTATCTCATGTTCAAGAAATATTTTGAGGATATCGGCCGCATGCCGTTTGCGGTCGATCGTTCCTGCGGTCATATCGACCGGCTGATCTTTCTCACTTTCGGCTGCGGCATTGACGAACTCGACACCGACGCAGTCACCGCCGACGACGGTCTTTTCTTCCGGCTGTGCCGCATCATCATGATCACCGAGATCCGGGGTATGAACCAGCTCGACATCCTCCTGGAGGACAGGCTGGTGACGTCGGACGAGCGCCTGAAGAAAATCTTCGAGGTGATCCGCGTCGATGAGCCGAGCCACTGGACGCCCTATCGCGACTGGCTGGAAAAGAACAAGGGCGGCGCGCCGCGCTGGAATGAACGCGCCGCCGACGCGCTCGTCCACAAGAGTCTCGTTTTCTGGAAAGTGCCGTCGCTCTATCTCAATCCGGCCCTTGCGCGCCGCACCAGCTGGCATGATGAAGGCGAAGCGCAGGGGATTATGGGCGCGGCCGCCACAGCGCGCTAAGCTGGGCTTTACCCTCTTAAGATCAGAACTTCGCGTCCTTGATGGCTTTGGCGAAGGAGCGGGAGACCGGCGCCTCGGCGCCGGATTTCAACACGATCTTCTGTTTGCCATTGTCGCGGGCGATGTTGTCGACGCCGTCGCGCGCGACCCACCAGGACCGGTGCGTCTGCAACCCGTCGGCGCCCTCGAGCTCGCGCATGGCGTCGGAGAGGCGCATCAGGATCAGCTCTTCGCCGCGGTCGGTGTGGATGCGCAGATAGTGGTCCTCGGACGAGACCGCATAGAGCGCTGCGCCGCGATATTTCGCGGGCAGGCGTTCGAGAAATTTCGGGATGGGCGAGACCCCGGCCGCGCCGCTGGGCTCGGGCGCCCCGCCAATGAGCCCGAGCATCCGAGCGCCCGAATAGCCGCCGCCCACGACGATGTAGGAGATCGCAAAAATCCTCAGAAACTGCATGGGCAGATCGTTCATCGGCCAGCGGCCGGTAAGGCCCACGGTGAAGCCGATAATCACCGCCCAGACGGGGAAGGAGACGATGGCGGCGACGAGCGCCAGTTGAAGCGCCGGATGGCGGCCGGGCAAAAGCCGGTCAAAGATGAAAGGCCCGGTCAGCGCGGCCGCTCCCGTGCCGGTCACCATGGTCGAGGTCCAGAACACAAAGCGCATGCCCAGCGGCAGATTGTCGGTGTCGTAAACGCCGAGAAAAGCGAAAAGCGCGCCGAGCCCGAGGGAAACCGCGCCGCCGAGCCAAAAATATTTCCGGATCAGCGTCATCGATCCCCAAACGCAGCCTGCATTTCACGCTTCGCGAACGGATTTTAGAGCAATTGGCGAAGGATTCCAGTCGCTTCGCGCATTCGCCGTTGCGGGCGCTGCGTCGTCATGCGCAAACAAAAAGGCGCGCCGCCGGCCAAGCATCATCAAGGCTTCACGAGGAAAAATCGCTATGACGTTAGATATCGAAACGCTGTTTGCATTGAGCAGCAGGCTGGCCATGATTGGCTGGCTCTTGCTCCTGTTTTCCCCAAAACGCTGGGAGTGGGTGCTGTTCGTCGCCGGGATCGCGATCCCCGCTTTGTTGAGCACGCTCTATGGCGGCCTGATCCTCGCCTTTTTTGCGGGCGCGGAGGGCGGCGGCTTCGGATCGCTGGCCGAGGTTCGCGCGCTGTTCGCCAATGACGCGGCGCTCCTCGCCGGATGGGTGCATTATCTCGCCTTCGATCTCGCCATTGGCGCAATGATCGCAAGGCGCGCCGACGCTGCCGGCGTCACGCGGCTCGTTCAGATCCCGATCCTCTTTTTCACCTTCATGTTCGGTCCGCTAGGCTTCCTTCTCTTCCTCCTGACCGAGGCGGGCTGGCGCGGCGTCGCGAAGGCTGACGGCGCCGCGGCGAAGTCGGGAGCGGCGTCATGAAGCGGTTTTATTTTCCGGAAAGGGTCTGGCTGCAGTCGGCGTTCCTGCTGCTCGCCGCGATTCCGGCGACGCTGGTCGCCATGGAGTTCGACCCGCGCACGGTCAACGACATCAATATCTGGATCAAGCCGCTGAAATTCTACATCTCGACGGCGCTGCATCTGGCGACGCTCGCCCTGCTGGTGCGGTTTCTTCCCGACCGGGCGCGCGGGGGAAAAGCGCTGGCCATTGTCGCCGCTGTCTCCGCTTTCGCGGCGCTGGCCGAAATCGCCATCATCGCCGCGCAATCGGCGCGGGGCGTCGCCTCGCATTTCAACAATGCAACGCAGTTCGACGCGGTGATCTATATTTTCATGGGGCTTGGCGCGCTTCTCATCATCATGCCCGCGATCGTGCTCGGCGTTTGGTTCTTGCGGACGCCGGTTACGGACAAGCTGACGCCGGGGCTGAAACTCGGCGCCGGTCTCGGCTTTACGCTGGGCTTCATCCTGACCCTCGGGATCGCCGGCTACATGGCGCAGCAGCCGACAGGCCATTGGGTCGACGGGACGCCCACCGATGCGGGCGGACTGCCGCTCTTCGGCTGGTCGCGCGAGGGTGGGGATTTGCGCGTTCCGCATTTCTTCGCGACGCATCTGATGCAGGCGCTGCCGCTTGTCGGCTATGCGGCGGATAAAATGTTTGGAAGCGCCGGCGCCGCGAAACGCGTTGTCTGGATCGCCGCGGGGCTCGGCGTTGCGCTCACAATCGGGCTGTTCGTTCAGGCGCTCAACGGGCAGGCGTTTATCGGTTAGAGAGAGATGTCGCCTGTCGTCTTTGGTTCTTCTGCAAGGCGCTAGCGCCGAGTGTTGCTGGCGCTTGTTTTCCGTCCAGCGACTCTCAGGCGCGCATGCGATGCATGGCTTCCGCTTCATCGCCTTCGGGTTTATTCGGCAAGCCCAGCGCCGCGAAATCGACGTCTTCAAATCGCTCGACGGCGGGCGCGCCAAACAGCCAGCCCTGAAACAGGCGGATGCCGGCGGCGCGCAGACATCCAAATTCCGCTTTGGTCTCCACGCCTTCTGCAAGAAGGTCGATGTCCAGCGCGCGCGCAATCGCGGCGACGCCTGCGACAATCGCCTGCTTGCTGCGACTGGCGTCGATGTTGCGGATAAGGTCCATATCGAGCTTCAGCACATCGGGCCGAAACCGGGCCAGCAGGACAAGCCCCGAATGGCCGGCGCCGAAATCGTCGATGGCGACGGTGAAGCCCATTTTGTGATATTCGCGGATGATGTTCTCGACGTGATCCACGTCGTCGATCCGCTCATTCTCCGTGAACTCGAACATCAGCCGGGCCGGATCGAAATGCGCTTTCGCAGCGGCGGCGAGCGATGCGCGGATACAGGCGCGCGGCTCATAGACCGCATTGGGCAGAAAATTAATGGAAAGCCGGGCGCGCGAGCCTTTCGGCATGAGCGCGCCTGCGAGCTTGATCGCCTTCACGCGGCAGGCCTGATCGAAGGCGTATAAGGTTTCCGGCGTGACGGATTGCAGAACCGCGTCTGCGGGCTCGCCGTCAGGCCCGCGCACCAGCGCTTCATAGGCCCAGACGTCCCCTGCGGCGGCGTCGACAATGGGCTGGAACGCCATTGTGAAGTCCATCTTAAAGGCTTTTCCGTCCTGGCAGCCGGGGCAAGCTGACGTCATGGTGTTTGGCCTGCTAGCGTCTGAAGGGAACAGCCTATTACGGAATGATGAACAGTTTCCTTAATCAAGGAAACGCTCAACTCCGCCTCAAGGCTAGCTTGGTTTGATGGCGGGTCCAGCCGACGGCTAACTTGCCCTACAGCGCTAAGCGCCATTGCTGGATCACGGCGGCGGCCGGCGTGACGCTGACGGTCGGGTTGTATCTGCAAGCGCTGAATGGCTGGCTGTTTATTGGTTAGAAGCGATGAGGGTGATTTAAGCGGCGTTTTTATCGTCGGGGGGCGCTTTTTTATGGGCGAAACGGAATAGCTTCTCAGCCTCCTTTATCGAGTAGTCCCCTTCTAACGACGTTTCTACCTCACCCACTTTAATAGTAATTTTCCGCCCTTCGCGCGCTTGTTTCCATTTAAGGAGTTTATCTAAGCTTCTTTCGAGGATGACCAAGAAGCCAGCAGCTCCACCTGTGGCTAAACAGGTAAAAATTGCTTGGGCTGATACTCCCAGATCATTGCATGCCTGAGGTTCGGTAAGGCTTTTATATCTCAGCGGTGCGTTTGGGTCACTAACGGTTATCTTGTAATTGCCTTTGTCATTTGCGCAGGCGTCATCAAGGATTGAGTATATCGAGGATTTCCAACCACTACGGAACACAATGATTGAATCCAAATTTTCTGCATCTTTCGGTGACCGAATATTCTCTCCCACTTGTTCCTGAACAGTAATTGACAGCATGGCTAACCTATAATCTGACATTGGAAATGCCTCAGATTATAGGGATTGATTCGTATCCGAATCAAAGTCAGAACATATACTCAGATCTTAGACGCTCAATAAACCCGCTTCTTCGGCTCGATATAGCTGATCTCGTCCGTCAGGGTGAAATCATGCACCGGGCGATAGTCGATGGTCGCCTTGCCGTTGGCGAACCAGGCGGCGGTGTATTACATCCGGTTGGCGTAGTTCCGGTGGGGCAGTCTTCGCGGGGGCGCTGCGCCTTTCCCAGCAGTTCACGGCGGCTTATTCCCTCGTGCCGATTTTCGGCGACAGCCAGCGCATCATGTTCACGAACAGATTGGCGTTGTCGTTGTCGGGACTGGTGATCGTGACATAGACCCGTTCGCCCGTATCGAAGGTAAAAATGAAATCCCGGAACATGCCCTGATCGCCGGAGACCACGACTTTTCCTTTGCCATAATCGAAGGCGATCATGCCCGCGTAATGATCCGAGGTTTCGTAGACGTCGCCTTCAGAGGCCTTGCCATGAAAGTGGTTTGCAGTCCCCGGCGGGAAGGACAGGACGGCGTCTTCGGGCTCCCGGAAGATCGCCGCGCCGCACAGATAGTCGACCTTTTCGACCTTCAGGCCGTTTTCGATCAGCGGGTGCTCCGGGTTAAGCGTGCCGTCTTCACGCGACATGCCGAAATAATGCGAACAGCGTCCGTCTTCCGGGTCGTTAAAGCTTGGATATTCCTCGCTGTAGACGTAGCCGTCGCGAAATTTCACGGCGAACGCTTCGAGCAGCGGCGCCGCGCCGCTGCCATTGGGAAAATGGCTGAGGCTTAAATAGAGCCCGCCGCCATTGTCGACAAAACGGACAATCGCTTCGATTTCCTCGCCGCTCAGCGGTGATTTCCAGAACACGGCGCCGTTCGGCAGTTCGGATTTTTCATTGGGAAGGCCGTGAATGATGAGGACGTCCGAATCTTCGAGCGTGGCCGCAGAAAGCGCCGCGTCAGCATAGGCGACGGAAAAACCGTCGCGCCCCATAATCTCAAGCATCACATGCGCGCCGGTCGCGAAGCCTTCTTCCTGGTAGATCGTCTCGTGAAAGCGATCGATCAGAACGCGCGTTCCGTGCTGCTTTTTGAGCAGCGGAAAATCATGGCGGTAATCGATGTCCGCTTCCGCGTCGACATTCTGTTTCGGCGCCGCCGCCGTTGGCGGCGCCAGCAGCACGGCTGCCGCCAAAACTGACAACATAATGGTTTTCTTCATGATCGCCCCTTATCATGACGGCGCGCTCGCCCTATCCGGCAGAGAATATCAGACCAACCCGAAAGACTACGCGCGAGGGCGGCGCCTCATCGCAAAAAGCCGGCGTCTTGTCTGATCCGGACGTTCGGAACTCTTAGTAAACCCGCTTCTTCGGCTCGATATAGCTGATCTCGTCCGTCAGGGTGAAATCATGCACCGGGCGGTAGTCGATGGTCGCCTTGCCGTTGGAGAACCGGGCGGCGATCTGAATTTTACGTCAAAGTAGGCAGAGCGCAGCGCCGACTTTACTCATCCGAGGCGGGCCGGTTCAGATAGACCGGGTTCGCCCCTCCTGAATTGGCGACAATGAGGTCGCCAAAGCCGTCCATGTTGATATCGGCGATGGTTACCGCATAGCTGTCCGAAGGGCTTTCGCCCTTTTCCGGCTCCGTCCACGGATTTTCTTCCAGCACGATCTCTTCGAACGTCTCGCCGTTTCCGTCATTGAAGAAGACGAGATTGACCTGTTCGGAACGCGCCATGGCGATATCGACATCGCCGTCGCCATCGAGATCCCCGAGGGCGAGCCCATAGGCTTCGGAATCCGCAGGTCCAAAACGCGCCTGGCCAAGGACCCCGCCTTCGCCGTCGCCAAAGATGATGACGGACTGGCCGCCAATGACGCCGTAAACGATATCCGTGTTTCCGTCCTTGTTGAGGTCGCCGGCGGCGACGCAGCGAATGTCCATGCCGGTAAAGCCAAAGGTTTTGCGTTCCGCGAAGCCGCCTTTGCCGTCGTTGAAAAGCACCAGCGCGCTGTCGCCGTCACGCACCGCCAGCAACAGATCGTCCGCGCCGTCGCCATTGAAATCCCCGGCGGCGGAACCGACGCTGCCGCTTTCGCTGGTTTCGACGCGGATGGCTTTGAATTTGCCCTTGCCGTTATTGAGGAGGAGGAGGCCTGCCTCGCCGCGGTTGGAAAGGAAGACGTCGAGGTCGCCATCCTTGTCGGCGTCAAACGCGACGGCGCTGCGCGAAGACGTCGGCCCGGCGGGCGTCTTCTCCACGGCAAAGCTTCCGTCGCCTAGGTTGCGGTAGAACCAGGCGCCCCCATTATCCGTCGCTTCGATCGCGTCGAGATCGCCGTCCCCATCGAAATCGCCTGCGACCAGCTGATAGCTGCGTGCTTCATGCCCGCCGATAAGCAGGGAACGGTCGAGCCAGCCTTCGCCGCTATTGAAGATGATGCGGTTGGATTGGCGCCAATGGCGGCCATTGGCTTCAAGAATGTCGATAGCGCCGTCGCCGTCAAAATCGCCGGCCGTGACGGACGAGGTAAAATCCTCCGCAGGCGTCAGAACGAGAAAAGGATGCGTCATGAAGATGCGGTCCGCCGCATGGGCGGGCAAGGCGACCGCCATGAGTCCTAGCGCAAAGGCGGATATCTTCATCGACCACTCCTTGCTCACGCGCTCCTCGGACCGCCGCGGCCTGCGAAACAGAATGTCGAAGCGGCAAACCGGTTTCGAAATGCGATGGCTTAGTAAACCCGCTTCTTCGGCTCGATATACTTAATCTCGTCCGTCAGGGTGAAATCATGCACCGGGCGGTAGTCGAGGGTCGCCTTGCCGTTGGCGAACCAGGCGGCCGTGTGTTTCATCCAGTTGGCGTCGTCGCGGTCGGGGAAGTCTTCGCGGGCGTGCGCGCCGCGGCTCTCTTTACGGTTCGCCGCGCTTTCCATGGTGACGATGGCCTGGCCGATCATGTTGTCGAACTCGAGGGTCTCGACGAGGTCGGTGTTCCAGATGAGGCTGCGGTCGGTGACGCCGATATCGGGCATGCCGCTATGCACTTCGGCGATGCGCTTGCAGCCCGCCTGCAGCGTTTCTTCCGTGCGGAAGACGGCGCAGTCTTCCTGCATCACGCGCTGCATCTGCGCGCGCAGCGCAGCGGTCGGCGTGCCGCCCTTGGCGTAACGGAACCGGTCGAGGCGGGCGAGGGCTTCTTCCGTCGCCTGCTTCGGCAGGTCGGGATTGGCGGCTTTCGCATTGACGACCTCGCCGCAGCGAAGGCCCGCCGCGCGGCCGAAGACGACGAGATCGATGAGCGAGTTGGAGCCGAGGCGGTTGGCGCCATGGACGGAAACGCAGGCCGCCTCGCCGATGGCCATAAGGCCCGGCACGATGACTTCCGAATCCTCGCCGCGCTTGGTCATGACCTCGCCGTGATAATTCGTCGGGATGCCGCCCATATTGTAGTGGACGGTGGGGAGCACGGGGATCGGCTCCTTGGTGACATCGACGCCGGCGAAAATTTTCGCGCTCTCCGAAATGCCGGGCAGGCGGCTCGCCAGCACCTTCGGATCGAGGTGATTCAAGTTGAGGTGGATGTGGTCCTTGTTCGGACCGACGCCGCGCCCTTCGCGAATCTCAATCGTCATCGACCGCGAAACGACGTCGCGCGAGGCGAGGTCTTTGGCGGACGGCGCATAGCGCTCCATGAAGCGCTCGCCTTCGGAATTGGTGAGATAGCCGCCTTCGCCGCGCGAGCCCTCGGTGATGAGGACGCCGGCGCCGTAAATGCCTGTCGGGTGGAACTGCACGAACTCCATGTCCTGCAGGGGAAGGCCGGCGCGCAGGACCATGGCGTTGCCGTCGCCGGTGCAGGTATGGGCCGAGGTGCAGGAGAAATAGACGCGGCCATATCCGCCGGTCGCAAGGATCACCATCTTCGCGGAGAAGCGGTGGATGATGCCGGTGTCGAGCTCCCACGAAATCACGCCGCGGCATTCGCCGTCTTCGGACATGATGAGGTCGAGGGCGAAATGCTCGATGAAGAATTTCGCATTCTGCTTCACCGACTGGCCGTAAAGCGTGTGGAGGATCGCGTGGCCCGTGCGGTCGGCGGCGGCGCAGGTGCGCTGCACCTGACCCTCGCCGTAATTCTTGGTCATGCCGCCGAAAGCGCGCTGATAGATCTTGCCTTCTTCGGTGCGCGAGAAGGGAACGCCCCAGTGCTCCAGCTCGTAGACGGCGGCCGGCGCGTTCTTGCAGAGATATTCGATGGCGTCCTGATCGCCGAGCCAGTCCGAGCCTTTGACGGTGTCGTACATGTGCCAGCGCCAGTCGTCTTCCGACATGTTGCCGAGGGCTGCGGAGATGCCGCCCTGCGCCGCCACGGTGTGCGAGCGGGTCGGAAACACCTTGGTGACGCAGGCGGTTTTAAGTCCTGCCTGCGCCGCGCCCAGGGTCGCGCGAAGCCCGGCGCCGCCGGCGCCCACAACCACAACGTCATATTCGTGATCGACAATCTCGTAACTCGAAGTCATTTGATCAGCCTGCGAAGGAAAGAGTGTAAACGGCGAAAAGCGCGGCGGCGGCAAGCCCGAGGGCGCAAAGCCAGTTGATCAAGTTTAATACGCTTTTGAGCCCGCCATGGATGTAGTCGGCGATCACCTCCGCCATGCCGATGCGCATGTGGATGGCGCCGATGACGAAGAGCGCGGCGAGAAGCCCGGCGTTCAATGGATGCGCCGCCCAGACGCGCGCCGCCTCGTATCCGGCGCCAAGATGGGACACCATCCCGATCAGGAACCAGAGAACGAGCGGGATCATCAGCGCCGCGGTGGCGCGCTGGATGATGAAGGTCGAGGTGCCTTTATGCTGCGCCATCGTTACGCTCCCAATCCGGCCCAGAGGATGACCGCGGCCAGCACGACCGAGCCTGCATAGACCGCGATGGAGGTCTTCTTCGCCGTCGCCGGGGCCAAGCCCCGCCCCGTATCCCAGTAAAGGTGACGGAGGCCGTTCAGCAGGTGATAGGAGAGCGACCAGACGAAGCCGGCGATGATGATGAGGCCCAGCGGGGAGCGCGCGAAGCCTGCGACGGCGCTATAGAGCTCCGGCGCGAAGGCGAGACTGGCGAGCCAGACGCCGACCAACAGCAGCCCGCCATAATTGATGACGCCCGTAAATCGATGGGTGATGGAGGCCGCCATGGACGGCGTGAACCGCCAGATCTGCAAATGCGGCGAGAGAGGGCGCGCGGATTGGGGCCGCGAGGCTTGCGCTTCAGTGTTCATGAAAACCCCGGAATTGGAGGCGTTGCGGTGTTGCGGCGAACATAGGCCGCCCCTTTGCCAAGTCAACGAAAACGGGGAGCGACAGATGCGCCGCGACGCGGCCCAAGCCATTGCCAAGACGGGCCCTTTTCGGTCATGCTGGGGCGGTGGGACGGTAAAATCTGCGTGGGGCGTGTGACATGAAGCATTTTCTGGCGGCTGCGGCGTTCGGGATGGCGATGTGCACGGGCGCGGGGGCCGAGACCCTGGGCGCAATTACCGGCGATCAGCTTGAAAGCGTCCTCGCCGAGGCGGGCCTCAACCCCGACATGATGGCCGACAGCGCCACGGGCGCGCCGGTGGCGCAAGGCAAGGCCGGCCAGTTCGGTTTTTACGTTCGCGCGCTTTCCTGTTCCGGTTCGCCCAAGGCCTGTGAGACCCTCGTCTTCTTCGCCAATTTCAAGCTCGGCCGCGATGTCGCCGAAAGCGACTACCGCATCGTCAACAGCTTCAATGACAGCCAGGTCTTCGGCCGCGCCTATGTGCTGGAAGGCACGGACGAGGTCGGCGTCGATTACGTCATTGAGCTCAATGGCGGTGTCACCGAAGAACACCTGTCGCAGAACATCTCCCGCTGGGCGGATGTGATTTCGGCCTTCGTGTCGAAATTCCAGGACGGCGAGCCGACAAGCTAGGCGCTTTAGTTCGCACCCCAATAAAGCGAATCGCGGCTTAAAAAATTCATCACTTGTGATGAATTCTTCAAGAATTCCCAGTGTTGGTGGAAAGTTATCCACCACCTTCGCGGCGGCCTTACTATCCATCTAGGTCGTCATCCCGGCCGCGCCGCAACACGAAAGTGTTGCTGCGCAGAACCGGGATCTCCTTCCGTCTCACTGATGGGGATCCCGGATCTGCGTTGCATCATTTCATGCTGCAACGCGTCCGGGATGACGCAGGAAAGGTCGAAACGTTGGAGCAGAAAATGTCAAATGGCGCCAGACTCTCCGCAACGCCAGTCAGCATGCGGATGAAAAGCGGCGGCGCAGCGCGGGCAGCTTACGCCGCGCGGTCGATCAGCGCTTTGAGGCCTTCGGGAAGTTCTTTTTCAAGTTCGCGCAGGCGCTCGATCAGGCGGCGTTCATTGACGTCGAAGCCGCCATCCTTGCCGATGCGCGTCGCGAGCCAGTCGGCTTCGGCCTTGGTGAGCTGTTCGGCATGCGCGATCTCCGCGTCGCGCTGTTCCTCATGCGCGGACGCAACGCTTTGCGTGGCGCGGAAGCCGGACAGCCCGCCGGCGATCATCTTCTTGAAGAAGCCGCCGACATTGACGGACTGGTCCTTCGCCCAGGCGTTGCGGCGGAAGGCTTCCTCGCGGCTCGGCGCCTTGTAGCCGAGATGCGCCATCAGGTGATTGACGACCCCTTGCACGAAAAGCTCCGTCCACGCCGGATTGTTGCGCGCATTCTCCGTGGCGTCGTTGATGTCGAAAAGAAGCTCCGCCTCGCGGCGCGTCACGGCGACATTGCCGTCGCCGCCCGCGGCGAAAAGATAGCGGCGGATCATCACCGCGTCCTGCTTGGAAACGACCGGGCCTTCTGGTTTGCCCAGGATCATTGCCTTGATCTGCTCGCCGACAAACGCCGCCATTTCCGGCGGGGTCTCGTCGGCGGTTTCCATGAGCTTCACCATCAGCGCGATCTCAAGCGCGTTCGCATGGCCGTTGCGCAGGACTTTTTCTTTCAGCGACCGGAATTCCTCCGGCGTCAGATAGCCATGAGGCTCTTCTTCGCGGAGGTAAAAATCCGCGGCGGCTTCGGCGAAAAACTGGAACCATTCGGGGTCGCCGTTTTGCGCGCGGTCGCCGAGATCGAACAGCGCGTTCAGCTCCGCCGGTTCTACGACGCCATTCGCAAAAACCTTGCTGCGCAGAAACAGGACTTCGTCTGCGGAAACGAAGCCGTCGGCGCCGATGGCGGCGATGCGGGTCTGAAGCGGCTGGTCCGTCATGCGGGCTCCCCGGAAAGTATGAATGCGGGGGAGCGTCGCCGATCTGAGTTAAAATCCGGGAAAAACGGCGTTGAAGATTGCCGCTTTAAGGGCGCGTTAACCGCAGGTTTCCCGGCGGTGTTAGTGAGGCAGGACGCCTTTGCCGAAGGCGACGGCGAGGCCGACGAAAAGCGCGAGCCAGAGGGTCTGGAGCGCGAGCGCGGCCACCGGCTTCGGGCCGACCTCGAAGAGGTCTTTCAGGGATGTTTTCACGCCCAGCGCCGAGACGGCGACCACAAGGGCGAAACGCGACGCGCCGGAAAGGATCTCGCGGGCCTCTTGGGGCACGAAGCCGACACTGTTCGCCGCCATCAGCGCTGCGAAGCCGAAAAGGAAAATCGGGAAAGCCCGGCCCGTGGCTTCTGCGCCCGCCTGACGCGAGAAAAGAAGGGCGATGACGAACACCGCCGGGGCGAGCAGGGTGACGCGCATCAGCTTGACGACCGCCGCGACGGCGCCCGCTTCGTCGGAGACGATGTAGCCGGCGCCGATCACTTGTGCGACGTCGTGAATGGTGGCGCCCAGAAAAACGCCCGACTGCATATCGGTGAAAGCGAGCATATGCGTGACCGACGGGTAGGTGACCATGGCGACGGTGGAGAGCGTCGTGACGCCGACAACCGTGAGGATGAGATTGCGCTCGCTCTCTTTTGTTTGCGGCAGGACGGAGGCGATCGCCATCGCCGCCGAAGCGCCGCAAATGGCGACGGCGCCGGCGGAGAGCGTCGAATGCGGCGCCGTCAGTCCGGCGCTGCGGCCGATCAGAAATCCAGCCGCGATCGTGGTCGTCACGGCTGCGACGACGAGCAGCGCCGTCGCCCAGCCGAGGTCAGCGATTTCCGAAAACGTCACCGAGGCGCCGAGAAGGATGACCCCGAGCTGCAACACGCGCTTCGAGGCGAATTGGACGCCTGGCTTGGTCTTCTCGTCGTCATTCATGAAGTTGAAGGCGATGCCGAACAGGATCGCATAGAGCATCACTGGCCCGCCATAGCGCGAAGCGATGAAGAGCGACGCAAGCGCCACCGTCACGGCGAGCAGGACGCCGGGCATCAGTACTTTCGCCTGATCGGTGAAGCGGGTCACAGAAGCGGACGACCTTTAGAGCGGAAACTATTCCGCAGCGTGGAGCGATTGCTTCTCGCGCGCCAGAGACGGCATGGCGGAATGCGCCTCGGCGCATTGGCGCCGGTCGCGGTGGGTCACCATGCGGTGGTGCAGATCCTCGATGCATTTGCGGCCGGTGCAGACGAAGAGGAACGGGAAGACCGCATGGATCATGCAGGCGAGGCCGCCCAGCGCCATCTTCGCGCCGAAGCCGAAGGCCATTCCCATATGCTGGAAATAGCTTTCTCCGACGCTGGCCGGATGTTCCGTGAAGGCGCGTTTGATCATGTCAGTCTCGATCCCCGTTTACCCTTTAAGCCTAAGCGGAAACCGGTGAAAAAATATCCTACATAGATGGATAGAAAAACTAATGATTGCGAGTTTTTTCTAATTTCTTTATAAAACTTAGAATGGACCCTACGGATAAAGCCATTTTGGCGGCGCTTCAACGCGATGCAGCCACCCCTGTTAGTGAGATCGCCGAATCGGTGGGGCTCTCTGCGACCCCCTGCTGGCGGCGGATCAAGAAGCTGGAGGAGGAGGGGGTGATCGCCCGGCGGGTGGCGCTCGCGGACCCACAAGCGTTGGGCCTCTCGTTGACCGCCTTCATTTCAGTGAAGACCGCCCAGCATAACGAAGCCTGGCTAAAGCGCTTTGCGGATGTCGTCGGCCGCATTCCGGAAATCGTCGAGGTGCACCGTATGAGCGGGGAGATCGACTATCTGATGAAAGTCGTCGTCCCCGACATGGCCCATTACGACCGGGTCTATAAGCGCCTCATCGCCGCCGCGGAGTTCTCGGACTTCACCTCCACCTTTTCCATGGAGGTTCTGAAACAGACGACGGAGCTGCCGCTCGATTATGCGTGAGGGCGTTAGCACAGTGAGACGTATACTGATAACTATCGAATGATAGGATGGTTTCTATAACGTGACGTCAAGCTTAGTTTATTATTAAGAGGCCTTTAATGTCCTTGACAGGGCTTATGTCTCTTATAGGTGCGTTTTTTATGCCTAGATAGGAAAGGTTTTTCAGGTTTCCCAGTGGCGATAGGTCATTTACTTGTGTGTTGCTGAGGTGGAGATCTTTTAGAGCGACGAGATTCGCAAGTGGCGACAGATCGTATACTTGCGTATTGTCGAGACGGAGCCATCCTAGTGAGGTCAGCTTTGCAAGCGGTGTTAGGTCGCTCACCATTGTATCACGGAGGAAAAGCCCTTCTAGCGAAGTAAGATTTGCGAGGGGTGAGAGGTCATTAACTTGAGTATTGTTTAGGAAAAGCCTTTTCAGCGACGTAAGCTTTGTAAGCGGTGTTAGGTCGCTAATTTGCGTGCCGTCTAAGGAAAGCTCCTGCAGGGAAGCGCTTAATGTTAGCGGTTTCAGATCGTTTACTGCGGTGTAGTCTAAGTAAAGTATTTCCAAGGATGGTAGGCTGGAAAGTGGTGTTAGGTCGCTAATTTGAGCACCGTCAAGATAAAGCTCTTTTAAAGACGTGAGCGCCGCTAGTGGGGTCAGGTCGCTCACTTCTGTTTCATTGAGGAAAAGCGAACGCAGGGCGGTAAGTTTTGACAGAGGCGCCAAATCCCTAACTTGGGTTTCGTTCAGATCAAGAGAGTGAAGTGCCGACAAAGGAGACAGCGGCGTCAAATCATATATCTCCTCTTCTTCTAAGTTAAGCTCAGTGATGAAGGGATGCCAGCCTTCTGGAGGAGTCTCGCCTCTCAGAATCATCTCATATGCTTTAACGAGGTCAAAATTTGGCGGCGGCGTGGAGGATGTTGAAGGGGGTAGGTCTTTGGTAGTTTGTATGGACCTTATATAACGCGCAGACCCTTTAAGGGCTTTGCCTACATAAGAAATCGTATTGAATACTGTCTGTAACGCATCCGCTTGAAACTGGCCCCAGCCGTCGGCCCATGGTCGCCCGATTTCTTTGGCATGTTCTAAAATCTCGCCTAACTTTTCAGCGCCATCTACCAACTTTTTCCCGATTTTTTCGAGATGCTGAGCCTTAGGGCTTTCAACGCCAGCTTCCGCGCCGCCGATATTAAGCTGGTTTTCAGCGTCCCTCATGCCGCGTACGGCATCGGCCGCTTCTTCGTCCTCCAGCGCCTCTTTTTCTAGGCCTTGTCGTGCGGCAGCAATTTCATGCTTAGTTTTGCGTGCGGTCTCGGAGACGCCGCCGAGTTTTAAGTCATCTTCCGGCGTTTTTGCAGCAGTAATGTCTTTATCGTCGGATACCGAAATCTCGACGCCTGTTTCCTTGCGATAGTGAGAGATCGCACTGCCAACGGCTGCGTCTAACGCTGTCATTTTGTTGTCGAGTTCTTCTCCTCTAAAGATTTGCGCATCGTCTTCGTCATCGCCGCGGAGTGGAGGACGAAAATCAAGGAGGCGTTCTCTCGCATAAACTAGTGTAAATACAGCTCCCTGTGCCGAGCCGCCTGGAAGCCCGATTAGCGCTCTGCACAAGTCGTTTACCGGATCACGAGGGAAGCCTTCTGGCAGTCGATTCGCCGTCCCGAGATAGTTCGCCAAGTTTGACGCTTGTTTTGCAACCTCTTGAAGCTCATGGCCGAAGGCGTCACTGGGAGGGTTGAACTTCGAAGACATTGGCGAGTCCTATTCCGATTTATAGACAATACCTTCCTTCATCACGAAGTCGATGTCTTCCAGCTCGGTGATGTCGGCGAGCGGATCGCCTTCGACCGCGACGAGGTCGCCATATTTGCCGGGCGCAATCGTTCCGAGCACGTCGGATTTCCCGAGATTGTCGGCGCCCGCGACGGTTGCGGTGCGGATCGCCTCCATCGGCGTCAGTCCCGCCTCGACCAGCAGCGCAAATTCGCGCGCATTCTCGCCGTGTTTCGACACGCCGGTGTCGGTGCCGAACGCGATCTTCACGCCGCCCTCATGGGCGCGGCGCGCCATGTCGATCATTTTCGGGCCGACTTCCGCGGCTTTCGCCCGTTGCGGCGGCAAGAGAAACGATTCCGGATCCGCCGCCCATTCGGCGACAGTGACGCCGGCGAGAATGGTCGGCACCAGGTAGGCGTTGTTGCGTTTGAAGAGGCGGATCGATTCAGCGTCGAGATAAGTGCCGTGTTCGATGGAATCGACGCCGGCGCGCAGGGCGGCGTTGATGCCGTTGACGCCATGGGCGTGCGCCGTGACCTTGCGGCCCATGGCGTGCGCTGAATCCATGATGGCTTTCAATTCATCGTCGAAGAATTGCTGTTCCAGACCGGCGGCGGTGTTGGAGAGGACGCCCGCCGTCGCCGTCAGCTTGATGTGGTCGGCGCCGCGGCGCACCTGTTCGCGCACCGCCTTGCGGCATTCGCCGACCCCGTCGCAGACGCCTTTGGAATGCAACAGGACGGCGATTTCATCCGTATAGCCTTGCGTGCCGTCGCCATGGCCGCCGGTCACCGAAATCGTCGCACCAGAAGCCAAAAGGCGAGGGCCCGCGACATCGCCGCGGGCGATGCCGTCGCGAAGGGCGAAGATCGCGTCCGACGATCCGGCGCCCACATCGCGCACGGTCGTAAAGCCGGCCATCAGCGTCTTCTTCGCAAAACCCGCGCCCGCGATGGCGAGATCGGCTTCGGACATTTCCACGCGGTCGAGCCGCGCGCGCGGATTGTTCTCGCTCAAAATATGCACATGGCCGTCGATCAGGCCGGGCATGACGAACATGTTTTTCAGATCGTGTATGGCGACGGCATCATCCGCATTGGCGCCTATGTCTGTCGCGCTCAGGAACCCGTCCGCCACACGCGTCACTATGCCGTCCTTGATGACGATGGTTTGATCTTGCGTCACCGCGCCGCCGGGAACCGCAAGCAGGCGCCCCGCATGAACGACGGCGTAATCGGCGGCTTTAGCGCTTGTAATTGCGAAAGCGGCGATAGAGGCAAGCAATAACTGCTTCATGGAAGGTCTCCTTGGAAGGGCGCGTCCGGCGATGCGCATGAGATTGGAAAAGCCGGCCAGTTAATTTCGCTCCGGCCCGATATAGAAATGTTCGTTGGCGAAATCGAAGATGATGCTGCGGTCGGCGAAGAGGTCCATGCCGACAAGACAGAATGGTTTCGAGGCGGCGCCAAGCTCTCGAAAGACTTCCGCATCGTAGACAAGAAAGATTTGATTGCGCCAGCGCGCACCGCCGATTTTGAGGCGCGAAATCTTCACCGCTTTTGCGGTGGAGGTGTTGTCGAAAATGTCGTTGAGGTTCGAGGCGGCGGTCGAACTTCTAAGGCCGTAGCTGTTGATGCGAACGCCCGAGGTCATGGCGCGAAAAGCGGGGCCGTTGAAAATCGTGCCCGATGCGCCGAGATCGACAACGCAAGGCACGTTGAAGCCGCGGATATTGAGATCGATCAGATAAAGAGGCGTCGCCTGATTGTCGACGTCGAGCGGTTTGAGATTGGTGCGCGTCCAGCCGCGCGCTTTATCGTCAGGCGCGACGGCGCGGTCGTAAAACTTCACGCGGCCCTCTTCCTCGTCGATCATCACCGTATGCCGGGTGAGGAGGTCGAGACCGACCACCCCTTGGGGCGGCGTATTTGGCGGCGCCCAGTCCGGCAAGATCACCCCCACATGGTTGTCGAGGGTCAAATGGCCGACGGTGATTTCGCCGAGGATATAGGCCGGCAGGGCCTCGGCGCTGGCGAGGCCGAGAATCCGGATCGGCCCGCGGGCGGCCGGTTGAAAGTCCTGCTTCTCTGCGAGATTGGCGAAAACCGAGGTGATGGTGGCGCCGGAATCGACGATGAAGTCATTGGGCCCGTCGCCGTTCACATTTGCGTTGACCGTGATCCAGCCCTGGTAATCGATGCGGTAGGGGACCCATTCCTGGGGCTCGGCGCCGGAAAGAGGGTGCGCGCTCGCTCCCGCCGATGAAACTGCGGCGAATGCCGCGGCCAAGGCCCCGCAGCGGAAAAGCCTTTGAAATCCCTTCATTATTTGCGCCCCATCCCTGAATCTTTTTCTTATCCGCAAGATGATTGCGCGCCCCTGTGGGAATGCTACCCAGCTTGCTGCGGCTTGTCACGGCGCGCCGCCGGGCCATAATTCCCCGAAAATCCGGCCTTGGGAGCGGCAAATGTTGCATATTGTGAAGCGGCTTCCGCCGCGGGTTCAGGCGGTGCTGTTTTTCCTCTCGGCGGCGGCGCTCGCTGGGGGCGTAATTCTCCTTATAAAATAGGGCGAAATCCCTTGCCTTAGCGCTTTCTTGGGCTATAACCCGCGCCTTCTCACCGGCCGCCGGGCCTTATGGCATGCCTTGGCGGTCTTGTTGCGCGTCCGAAAGGACCCTTTAAGGAAAAGCAAAATGCCCAAACTGAAGACCAAATCAGGCGCGAAAAAGCGCTTCAAGATGACCGCCTCCGGGAAGGTCAAAGCCGGCGTCTCCGGCAAACGTCACGGCATGATCAAGCGTACGCCCAAGCAAATCCGCCAGAACCGCGGCATGGATGTGCTTTCGGATCCGGACGCGAAGATCGTCAAAAAATACATGCCCTATAACCGCTAAGGAGACCGCCCCATGTCACGCGTGAAAAGAGGCGTCACCGCCCGCGCCCGCCACAAGAAAATCATCGGCAAAGCCAAAGGCTATTACGGCCGCCGCAAGAACACCTTCCGCGTCGCCAACCAGGCCGTGGAGAAGGCCGGCCAGTACGCCTATCGCGACCGCCGCGTCCGGAAGCGGAATTTCCGCTCGCTCTGGATCCAGCGCATCAACGCCGCCTGCCGCGAACTCGATTTCACCTATGCCCGCTTCATCGACGGCCTGACCAAGGCCGGGGTCGAAGTGGACCGCAAGGTGCTCGCCGACATCGCCGTCAAAGAGCCGGAAGCCTTCAAGGCCCTGGCCGATAAGGCGAAAGCAGCCCTCGCTTAGGCGACCTTTCCGCCAGAAAAACGATCTTGAAAGGCGCCCATGTTCCGGGCGCCTTTCTCTTTTGGGCGGGTCGAATTTCCGCCAAATTGTACGCAACACATACAAAATTGTTGACTGAACGGTCGAGCGTGATATTCATTGTGCGTCGCAGCATTGTTGTGACCAATAACAAACAGGAGACGCCCGGGCTTTCGCTAACCTATTGAAAGGAATATCGAAATGATCCGGACCCTTGCCCTCGCCGCTTCCGTTTTCACCATCGCCCAGTCCTCAGCTTTCGCCGCCGACATGGTGGTCGAGTTCGACCGAGCGCGTCTCGACGACGCCGCCTATGTCGAGTCTCTCTATGATGAGCTCGAGGCCGCCGCCAAATCCGTCTGCAAGCAGGAGCTGGCCGGCTCGCCGATCTACTTCTCCGTCATGAAAACATGCGTGGAAACAACGCTTGCCGAAAGCATTGAAAAGATCGGCGCGCCGCTTCTGACCGCCTTTGCCGACGGCGCCGAAACCCAGCAGGTCGCCTCAGCCGAATAAACCGGCGCCTCCTCTCACCGGACCGAACCCAGGGCGGGCCCTCGACAAGAGGGCCCGCTCTTTATATGGAGGGGACGGACAGCGCGGAGCCGCCCTTCATGCCTGATTTTTCGTTCTTCTTTAGGAGCGCCGATTGAACGGATGACCGAAGCGGCGTCTGCCCGTAAGCGTCATCCGAGGATGGCGCTTTTTTTTGTTTTGAACGACTGGAGACCGGACCTCATGTCCGACATTGAACAACTCGAACGTGACCTTGCCGCCAAAATCGCCGCCGCCGATACGGTCGCGGCGCTCGAAGAAGTGCGCGTCGGCGCGCTCGGCAAGAAGGGCGTTGTTTCCGAACGCATGAAGACGCTCGGCAAGATGAGCCCGGAAGAGCGCAAGGAAATGGGACCGGCGCTGAACGGTCTTAAGGACCGCGTCGCCGCCGCGATTGAAGCGAAGAAAACCGAACTGGAAGAAGCGGCGCTGAACGCCCGTCTCGCTTCTGAGAAAATTGATGTGACGCTGCCGATCCGTCCGGAGCCGAAAGGCAAGATCCATCCCGTCAGTCAGGTTACGGAGGAAATCATCGCGATCTTCTCGGCCATGGGCTTCGACGTCGCCGAAGGGCCGGACATTGAGGACGACTTTCATAACTTCACGGCGCTGAACTTCCCGCCCGATCACCCGGCGCGGGAAATGCACGACACCTTCTTCTTCGAGCCGAAGGAAGACGGCTCGCGCATGGTGCTTCGCACGCACACCTCGCCGGTGCAAATCCGCACCATGATGTCGCAGAAACCGCCGATCCGGATCATCATTCCGGGCCGCACTTTCCGCTGTGACAGCGACCAGACGCACACGCCGATGTTCCATCAGGTCGAAGGACTGGTGATCGATAAAGAAGCCCATATGGGCCACCTCAAGGGAACGCTCGAAGCCTTCGTCAAAACCTTCTTCGAGATTGACGATGTGAAGACGCGCTTCCGCCCGCATTTCTTTCCGTTCACGGAGCCTTCCGCCGAGATGGACGTGCAGTATGAGCGCGTCGGCAACGAAGTGCGTTTCGGCCAGGGCGACAAATGGATGGAGATTCTCGGCTGCGGCATGGTGCACCCCAACGTGCTGCGCAATTGCGGTCTCGATCCCGACGAATATCAAGGTTTCGCCTGGGGCATGGGCGTCGACCGCCTCGCCATGCTGAAATACGGCATTCCCGATTTGCGCGATTTCTTCGCCGCCGATGCGCGCTGGCTTGAGCATTACGGCTTCGATCCAGCCGACCAGCCGAGCCTCTGGGCGGGCCTCAGCAAATAGGAGCTTTCCATGAGCTACTACATCGCGAAAACCGTTTCCGGCGAATTTGACGACGTCATCGCGCGCGTCACCGACGCGCTGAAAGCCGAAGGTTTCGGCGTTCTCACCGATATCGATGTCGCCGCGACGATGAAAAAGAAACTCGACGTCGATTTCCAGCCCTATCGCATTCTCGGCGCCTGCAACCCACAGATGGCGTACAAAGCGCTTTCCATCGAGGACAAGATTGGCGTCATGCTCCCTTGCAATGTCATCGTTCAGCAAACGGACAAAGGCGTCGAAGTCGCCGCCGTCGATCCAGTCGCGTCCATCGGGCGCGTCGGCAATCCGGCGCTCGACGACGCGGCCGACGCCGTGAAGGCGATGCTTGCGAAAGTCATCGAGCGCGTGTGATGACGAAGCCGGAAAAGCGACTTTCCTTCAATTTTGAAACCGTCGGCTCCATCGCGGCGATGGTCATCGGCGCCTGCGCGCTCTTTGTCGCGTGGGATCAGGCGCAGATCATGCGCAAGCAGCAGCATGCAAGCGTTCTGCCCGCCGTCAGCATCACCAGCGGTTTCTCGACGGAGCCTGAAGGCTATGCGATGCGCGTCGCCATCAAGAATGACGGCATCGGCCCTGCCATGATCGAAAGCGCGGTGCTTGTGGTTGACGGCGCGCCGGTCAGCGATTGGGCGGATTTGCGCGACCGCCTGTTGCCGCCGCAATTGCATAAGGACTTCTCCTCCAGCCTTGACTCCGCCATCGGCATGCTGGCGGCGGGCGAAAAGAGCGAGGCGATCCTCCTGCTCTGGGACCGCAATGACGAAACCCGCGCCGGCTTTGAAGCGTTGAAGGCGCGCGTCTTTGCCGCCGACACCGCAGAAACCTATTTCGGCGTCTGCTATTGCTCGGTCTTTGAAAAATGCTGGGTCGCCGGGCCGGAAAATGCGTCGCGGCCAACACCTGTCAAAAAATGCGAAAGCGCCGGCGACGATGTCGTCGCGCGTTTGTTGCAAACCATTTCGGAAGATGAAGCGTCATGAAGTTCACCCTCTCCTGGCTGAAAGAACATCTCGACACGAACGCCAGCCTCGATGAGATCGTCGAGACCATGGTCGCGGTCGGCCTTGAGGTGGAAGAGGTTGAAAATCCGGAAGAGCGCCTTTCCGCCTTCACCATTGGCGAAGTCATTTCCGCAGAGCCTCATCCGGACGCCGACAAGTTGCGCGTCTGCAAGGTCGCGACCAAGGACGGGGAGATGCAGATCGTCTGCGGCGCGCCCAATGCGCGCGCGGGGATCAAGGTCGCCTATGCGCCGGTGGGGGCTTATGTGCCCGGCATCGACGTCACCTTGTCGAAAGCGAAAATCCGCGGCGTCGAATCTCACGGCATGATGTGTTCGGCGCGCGAGCTCGAAATGGGCGACGATCATGACGGCATCATCGAAGCGCCGGCGTCTGCGAAAGTCGGCGACCCGGTGGCGAAAGTCATGGGCGCGAACGATCCCGTCATCGATTTCGAGGTGACGCCAAACCGTCCCGACACCAATGGCGTCAATGGCGTCGCCCGCGATCTTGCGGCGGCGGGTCTCGGCAAGTTCGTTACGCCGGAACCCAAACCGGTGAAGGGCGCCTATGCGAGCCCGCAAAAGGTCGTGCTCGATTTTCCCGCCGGCGCGGAAAACGCCTGTCCGGTTTTCGCCGGGCGTTATGTGCGCGGCGTCAAAAACGGTCCTTCGCCGAAATGGCTGCAGGACCGGTTGCGCGCCATCGGTTTGCGTCCCATCAGCGCGCTGGTCGACATCACTAACTACATGTCTTACGACCGCGCGCGGCCGTTGCACGTCTTCGACGCTGACAAGCTGAAAGGCGTTATTCGCGCGCGGCTTGGCGAAAAGGGCGAAAAATTTCTCGCCCTCGACGGCAAGGAATATGAGGTCGACGAAACCATGACCGTGATCGCCGACGACAATGGCGTTTTGGGCCTCGGCGGGATCATGGGCGGCGAGGAAACGGGCTGCACGGAAGAAACGAAAAACGTTTTCATTGAATGCGCCTATTTCGATCCGTTGAGGACCGCCAAAACCGGCCGCAAGACGGGGATCAATTCCGATGCGCGCTACCGGTTCGAGCGCGGCGTCGATCCGGATTTCATCCTGCCGGGCATGGAAATGGCGACGCAGCTCGTCCTCGACATGTGCGGCGGCGAGCCGTCGGAGATCGTGCTGGCGGGCGACATTCCGCGGGCGGATAAAACCGTTCTCTTCCCGCCTTCGGAGGTGAAGCGCCTCACGGGCCTCGATGTTGCACCGGAGGAATGCGAGCGCATCCTCTCGGCGCTTGGCTTTACGGTGCGCAAAAGCGATCCGTGGCAGGTGGATGCGCCGTCCTGGCGGCCGGACGTCGAGGGCAAGGCCGATCTCGTCGAGGAAATCGCGCGCATTGCGGGCTTCGACAAACTGCCAACGGCGACGCTGCCCATGTTGAAGCCCGTGGAAACGCCGAAACTGACGCCGGGGCAGGAGCGCCGGCGCATGGCGCGGCGCGCGCTGAGCGGGCGCGGCATGCTCGAAGCGGTGACCTGGTCTTTCCTAGATGAGCGTGTGGCGGGCCTCTTCGCCAGCGCCAATGAACTGCGCGCCAAAGGGCTGGTGCTCGCGAATCCCATCTCCTCCGATCTCGGCGTGATGCGCTCCTCGCTGTTGCCCAATCTTATCGCCGCGCTTCAACGCAACGCCGACCGCGGCCGCGACAACCTCGCGCTGTTCGAGGTTGCGCCGATTTACGCCGGCGATCAGCCTGCGGATCATGCGAACGCCGCCGGCGGCGTGCGCCTGTCGCATCCCGCCCGTCATTGGCAGGGCGCGGCCGCGAAGGCCGACGTCTTCACGGTCAAAGCCGACGCCATCGCCGCGCTGGAAGCGGCCGGCGCGCCTGTCGCCAGCCTGCAGGCCAGCGCCGATGCGCCGGATTATTTCCATCCCGGCCGGTCGGGCGTTCTGCGTCTCGGTCCGAAAGCGCTCGCCCATTTCGGCGAAATCCATCCGCGCGTCCTGAAAGACATGGATGTGGATGGACCGGTCCACGGGTTCGAGGTGTTTCTGGACCTGATCCCTGAGCCGAAAAAGAAAGCCGCGAAAACCCGTCCGGCGCTCGACGCTTCGGAACTGTTGCCGCTGTCGCGCGACTTCGCCTTCGTGGTCGATGAGGCGGTCGCCGCCGAGGCGCTCCTCAAGGCCGTGCGCGGCGCAGAGAAAAAGCTCATCGCCGATGTCAGCCTCTTCGACGTTTACCAGGGCAAGGGCGTGCCGGAGGGTAAGAAATCTCTCGCCGTCGAAGTGACGCTGCAGCCGCGGGAAAAGACCCTCACCGATGAAGAGATCGAGGCGGTTTCCGCCCGCATCATCGCCCAGGTGGAAAAGGCCGTGGGCGGGACCCTGCGGGCCTGACCGGCCGGCGTAAGGTCTGATTTTACCATCTTGACCGGCTTGCAGATCGCGCCCGCCCAAGTTATGACGCGCCTCCGCCAGCCGGTACGCCGCTTTAGCTCAGCTGGTAGAGCACATCATTCGTAATGATGGGGTCGTCAGTTCAAGTCTGACAAGCGGCACCATACTGGAATTTTTTCCTGTCCATTTTCATAAAATAACCAAATTAAACCAGCATATTAGGCCGTTTTTGCATCCAATGCCGTCCAAACAGGTCCCTTAAAATTGGGGGTATCTGGGGGTATATATAGGGGTATCGAGCTAATATGACCTCTTCAATATAAATCGGACCAAGCCGGAGAAACTGATCCACCGCGTTTTCGACCCCGCCCGTCTGGAAATCGAGATCAAGGACCGATTTGGAAATCCGGTGATTCCACGCGAATGGTTCCTCGTACCGATATTCGTCATTGATGAGGCGGTGGAAAAAATTAAAGACGGTACGATTTCAGAATATGTTTATGATCCATCGCGGGCAAAATTGGTATGGCTGGCTTCAGAATAATTTGCGCGAAACCTTTAGGCTCAGCAGTAACTACGCATTGAATGTGGTTCTTGAATCACTGGAAATTATAAATTCCGAGCACGGCAAGTACAACAATACACACCTGCTGACCCGATAGGTACCACATCCATTTTTGTATATAAACAGCACTTTATGTCATTGATCTCGACAATGGCTTTTGTCGATGTAGACTAGTCAGTAATTCTAAATAGTGGGGGGCGTCGTGGGGGCGATAACAAGGTTTTTTGAGGCATGTGCGCGCGGGGTATATTTAGCGTGGCGCCGAATTGCTGAGTTTATCCAGGCTCGACTACTATTCTATTCAGCTATCATAATCGTGCTGTTGTTGCTGTGGGTTTTGAGGCAGGAGCATGTTACTCAAGGTGATGCGCATGTTCCCATAGTCGTTACGATTTGGGGGCTCGGATCACTGGACTTGTCGTTCTTGATGCACATTGTTCCCGATATTATCGGTGGGATAATAATAGCGCTTGTTGGTGAAAGAGTTTTGCGTACGTTCAAGCAAAATCGTAAAGATGCACTTTTCGATATCATTTTCAGGAATGTTGAAAGCTCGTTTCCATTGTTGGAAAGATTGTCGACTTTTACATTGCTCGGCGGGCGAAAATCGAATCTGAAATGCGAAGATTATAAAACACTTTTGCAGCTTATTTATTATGCTAATCAACGTGTGAAACGGTCAATTGATCTCAATGAAACTGTGGCGACAGATACATTCTTGAATGTGGATGAAGCCGAAACCTATGCATTAGTTCGAACAAATGATGCGGCCTACGAGCTATCGGCAATTTTAGAGTACGTCTCGGAGCGACTTGGTAACAGAGATTATTTTGCTTTGGGGTACGAGGGGGCTGACACTTCAAAAATTGAAGGCATGTTTGAAACATTAAGGGACGATCTGAATCGGTTGAATTATGTGAAGTGGTTGGAAAGGTATATTCGATCCTATCGAGATGTATTTGCCTACCTGAATGCAAAGGGGCAGAATGCTATGCGTCATTATTATCGAGGATTTCTGAACCTCGAACGTTCTGTCCCATCTGAAAAGATCAGATTTGAAGATGCGCATTTTTCATTGCATGACAGAGCAAAAGACTTGTTCCAATTGCCCAATGGCTCCGAAATCGAACGTCCGCCATCCCGAAGGTTCTGAAATTAGTTTCTGGGGGTATGATTGGGGGCATCGATATTTTCTGAGTTGAGATTATTTCTATAATTCAATTGGTTATTGCTTAAATTCAAGTCTGACAAGCGGCACCATATTTTTCAGCTCAGATCAGGCAGGCCGGTCAAGGTTGGCTCTGGCGCCGACTTACAACCTCTTCCAGTTCATGATCCAGCAACTGCTTCCAATAATTTCCGAGCCAGCGCGACCCGTCCGCTGAGTCATCGTCCATGGAAAGGGCGGCCTTTACCGCGGGGCCTATCAGGCCTTCCCCGATCGCCGTGATGGACAAATTGTAGGTGATTGCCGCCGCCAGACGATTTGCCAACTCCGGCGGCAAATGCCGGGCGAGATGTTCGGACACAACCGCCGTCATGCCGGGCAGCGGATGCAGGAACCTCTCAAGGTCTCCAAGCTCTGTCGACAGAACGATCCAGCCGATCAGTTTAGCGTATCGTTCGCTTCTCAGGACGGAATAGAGCCGGTACATGACATTCTGTGCAAAGGCGAGCGGTTCGTTCTGTTCCTCCTCGCTAAGCGCTTCGATCAGATCCTGCGTGAGTTCATCAAATACTTTCTCGGCAAGGCCGCGCTTGATCTCCAGAACGCCGCCAAAATGATGGTACACGTTAGAAACCGCCACATTGGCCCGGTCGGCCAGCGCCTGGAATTTAAGTTCGGATGGTCCCTGTTCAAGAATCAGGGCTTCGGCCGCAAGGAGAATCTCCTCGCGGGCCTGTTCAGGCGTCCGGCGCTTTCGCTTCAATCTTGTCAAGGCCAACACTCGGTTTCGTGCGATAGCGCGCGTAAGACGGCGGACCGCACAGCTTGGGCGCTAAGTGTCAATTACGGTATTATGCGGCATAGACCAAGAACTGCTCCGCCTCTTTCAGTTTCGTCCGGTTGTCGTGATCCCAGGGATGAAAGCCGGGTTTGAAATAGGCGGCCCAGTTCAGCATCACCTTGCGAAACAGGCCGGGCTTTCCCCAGAGCGCCCAGTTCAGACGGAGCCGGGCGCTCATGGACCGGTTCTGACCGATATCCTGAAGCAGCACGGTGAAAATACGTCCCATATGCTGAAGGAACAGCACTGTGACGATGAGCATGGTCCGTACACGCAGCCAGTACCCTTTCCCCTGCATGACCTCCTGGTAGACATCGAAGGCGACGCCTTTGTGTTCGGACTCCTCGATCGCATGCCAGAGCCAAATGTCCCGATATTCCCGCCGGGCGTCCGCAAGCAGATCGGGCTTGGAGAGAAGTTCCTCGGCGAGAATCGCCGTGAAATGCTCCAGCGCGCAGGTTGCAGCGAGGTGTTCTATATCGGAATAGCGCGTTTGCGCCCATTCAAACCGTGCCTCGGTCTCCTCATGGAGCATGGAGGCCCGGCAGCCATGTTCTTCGAGCCGCTGATTGTAGCGCACATGTTCCCGGGTGTGCATGGCCTCCTGCGCCATAAAGGCGCCCGCCTGGGACTGGAGCGTCTCATTCCGGATATCTCCCCGGAACGCCTTGACGCTCCGGATGAAAAACCGCTCGCCGGCGGGAAAAGTGATGGAAAGCCCATTGAAGACAAGAGATCTGAAGGGGTCGCCGCCGAGCCAGTCCCGCTCCTTGATTGTGGAGAAGGCGAAGTGCTGATCGCGCGGCGAGATTGTGATCGATCGCGAGATATCCGCTGAATTCATTTCCTTTTTTCCTTTCCAAACGGTCTGGCCATGAGTGCGCACCCCCATATGGATACTATTGAAAATATTTTCTATATGGCTTGTCGAAAAAATTTTTCACAGTATGGTTTTCTGGACAAAGCCTTGCGTGCTGTCTCGAGTGAAAGGAGCTTTCTCATGAAAAACAGATGGTCTGGTCCGGCGGCGCTCGCCTTGCTGCTGCTTTCACAAGGGGCATGCGCCGGGGCTCGGGCCGAGGAAGACGGTCCGACGCTCACGATCCGGACCAGCCTCATCGCCACGGATGGCTACATCTTCGGTTTTCCTATCCTGCTGATGGATGAGACACGCCGTGCAGCCAGCGAAATCCCTTATCTGTGCGGGCTTGGGGGGCCTTTGAACGCGTTCACCCATAAATTCTCGATCCCGGATCCGGATTTCAAGGCCGTTGTGCGCCCGAATGTCGATACGCTCTATTCATCGGCCTTCCTTGATCTGAGCGACGGTCCGCTGGTGCTTGAAACGCCGGAGGTCAAAGACCGGTTTTATCTGATGGCCATGCTCGATGCCTGGACCAACAATTTCGCCGGGCCGGGCACGCAATCGAACGGCGGCGAAGAGAAAACATATCTTATCGCCGGACCCGACTGGAAAGGGCGGACGCCCGCCGGGATGGAGCGTATCGACGCCCCGACCAATCTTGTCTGGATTATCGGCCGGACGGAACTGAAGGGTAGCGATGACCTTGGGGCAGCCAATGCGGTTCAGCGGAAGTACAAACTTTACCCCCTCGCCGGGCCGGCGACGCTCCGGTCGGACGAGCCCTGCCGGCCTGTTGGCGGCCAGCCTGTTCCGGAAGATACGGTCCGGGCGTTCTCAGGCGTCGATTTCTTCAGCCGGCTGGATGAACTGATCGAGCTTTATCCTCCGGCGCCCCAAGACAAGGGCAAAATGAAAAAGCTGGCGCTGATCAATGTCGGCCCCGAAGCGGAAGGCCGTGTTGCGGATCTGTCGGCGTCCAATAAGAAAGCGCTCGATGGCGGCATCGAGCGCGGACAGAAAGTGCTGGATCGCGCATTCGATTTCGGCAATCGCGGCGCATGGGCGCCGGACCCGACCAAAGTCCCGCTGGGCGAATACGGTGACGCCTATCTCGTCCGCGCTATCGTCTCGCAGATTGGTTTCGGGGCGAACAGGAACGAGTTTGCCGTCTATCAGAACGCCAAGAAAACCGGCGGCGGCAAGATGCTTGACGGATCGACCGGCGAGTATGAATTGCGGTTCGCGGATGGCGCGACCCCGCCGGTGAATGGCTTCTGGTCGGTTACAGTCTATGACAAAGACGGCTTCCTGTCCGGAAACCGGATCAACCGCTATGCGCTCGGCAGCCATTCCAATCTCCGCGCCGATGAGAATGGCGACATCGTCATCAGCTTCGCGACGAAAAAGCCGGATGACGTTCCGGCTGAAAACTGGCTGCCAGTACCGGCGGGACCTTTCGAGGTCACTTTACGCATGTACTGGCCTCGCGAGGACATTCTTGAAGGAGGCTGGTCCGTACCTGATATGGTCCGCCGATAGTTCTCCGTCCGCTCAATTGCAGCGAATGGTGGTGGATTACATCCCGGATCGCTTTCGGGGCTAATCCATCCCAGGGCGAGCGCGGCTAAATTTCCGCCGGTTTGGGCATTTCGCGCGCCTGCGCTATGACCTCTAGCGTCACAGCGCATGAGGGTCCGCCGCCATCTTCAGAGAAACCGTCAAATCCACCCGCCCGCTTGTCTTCTGGCCGCCTGTTGTGCTGCTGGGGGCCGCGCTCGCCTTCAGCCTCGTTGATTTCGACGGGTTTCATCATGCGGTGAGCGCCGCAAACACCTGGATTTTAACGCGCTTCGACTGGCTTTTCAGCTATGCGTCTTTTGCCGCGGTTCTGCTGATAGGCTGGGTCGCGGTCTCGCCGCTCGGCGCGGTGCGGATCGGCGGGCCGGACGCGAAGCCGATCTTGAGCCGCTGGAACTGGTTCTCCATCACGCTGTGCACCACCATCGCCATCGGCATCCTCTTCTGGGGTTCGGCCGAGCCCATGTTCCATATTAAGGCGCCGCCGCCTTACACGCATATCGATCCCTATACGGAAGAAGCGTCGGCCTTCGCGCTCTCCTCCATGTTCATGCACTGGACCATCACGCCCTACGCGATCTACACCGTCCCCGCGCTCGCCTTCGCGCTTGCCCATTACAATCTCGGGCGGCCCTATTCCTTGAGCGGGCCCTTGTCGCTGGTGCTGGGGCGCGCCGCGACCGGGCGCGCGGGCGCGGTCATCGATGCGGTCGGGCTATACGCGCTGGTCGCTGGCGTCGCCGCGTCGCTCGGCGCCGGCGTCATGACCCTTTCCGGCGGGCTCGAAGCCATCGCGGGGATCTATGACTCAACGATCTTGCGCTTCTTCGTCACGCTGTCGATCGTCGCGCTCTTCGTTGCGTCATCGATCAGCGGGCTGCAAAAAGGCATCAAGCTCCTTTCCGATTTCAATACGCGGTTCTTTTTCGTACTCCTCGTTTTCGTGCTGCTGGCCGGGCCGACGCTCGACATTCTGGCGCTGGGCGCCAAAAGCCTCGGCGAATATGTGGTGAACTTCATTCCGCGCAGTCTCGCGCTGGGCGAGCGCGCCGGGTCGGACTGGACCCGCGACTGGACGGTGTTCTACTTCGCCAACTGGCTTGCCTGGGCGCCGGTGACGGCGCTGTTTCTGGGCCGCATCTCCGTCGGCTATACGGTGCGCGAGTTCATCCTTTTCAATCTCGCCGCGCCTGCGCTGTTCGGCGCCGTGTGGATGACGGTGTTCGGCGGCGCGGCCATCGGTGTCGACGCGTCTGAAAACCATGCGCTAGTCGCCGCCCTCGATGCACGCGGGCCTGAGGCGGTGATCTATTCCCTGTTCGACGCGCTGCCCGCCAGCGCCGTCATCATGATGTTGTTTGTGGGGCTCACTTTCATTTCGTTTGTGACGGCCATGGATTCAAACACCCATTCCATCACCAGCATTTGCCTTAAAAACATCAGACCGGGGGAGAAACGCCCGCGGGCCGAACGCTGGGTGAAGATTTTCTGGGGCGCGCTGATCGGCGCCGTCGCTTTTATCATGACCTCGACGACGGGGATCGACGGCGTGCGGATGCTATCCAATCTCGGCGGGCTGCCCGGGCTTTTCATTCTGATCGCCATGGGCGCAGTGATTGTCACCATGCGCGTCAACTGGCTCGGCGAAATCCGCGCGGCTCAGCAGCCCGCCTCAGCGGAAAAATCCGAGGGGCAAAAGATCGCCGTAGAATGAGGCTTTCTGAAGGGCGGTGTCGCGCGCGCCCTTGGCGGAAATTTCCTGAAACCACACCCGGTCGCCGGGGCGCATCTGCCCCGCGAGATGAAGATCAGCGGCGATCACCTGCGCAATGCGCGGATAACCGCCCACGGTCTGCGCGTCGCACAGCAGCAGGAAAGGCGCCCCGTCTGGCGGGCATTGCACCGTGCCCGGAAAGACAGGACTCGACGCCATGGATGGCGCATCGGCGAGACTGAGTTTTTCGCCGTCGAGTTGAACGCCCATGCGATCGGCGCGGCGCCCCACGCTCCAGCCGCGCGCAAAGAAGCGGGTCAAGTCTCCGTCGCGCAATTGATCCGCTTCCGGTCCGGGCAGGGCGCGCAGGAAAAAATCATGGGCGATGGCCGGGTGCAGCGAAGCGGGGATGTTGCGCGGCGATGTCGTCGGAAGGCTTGCTGAAAAAAGCTTGTCGCCCGCTTTCAGCGCGCGGCCCTGATGACCGCCGAGCGAGGCGGGAAGATAGGTCGAAGAGCTCCCTAAAAACTCATCGCCCTGCAATCCGCCTGCGAAGGCGATATAGGCGCGCGCGCCGGTTTGCGCGGACCCAAGAACCAGTTCGTCGCCGGCTTTTGCCTCAAAAGGCTTATAGAGGCTGAGCGGCTTGCCGTTGAGCTGCGGTTTCATGTCGGCGCCGCCCAAAACAAAAGTTGCAGAGGCTGCAAACCGCAAAGCCGGGCCTTTGAGCGTGCATTCAAGGCCCTCTGCGTTTGGCGCATTGCCGGCGGCGGCATTGGCGAGCGCCAGGGAAACAAAATCCGCCGCGCCGGAGAGCGGCACGCCAAGATGCCGGAGCCCTGAACGGCCGAGATCCTGGATCGTGGTCAAAAGACCGGGGCTGAGAATGTCAGCGAGCGCCGTCACCGCAGCGCCGCCTCCATTGCGGCGAAGGTTTTTTCATCGACCGGAACAAATCGCACCGCGGCGCCCGGCGAGAACAGAAAAGGATTGTCGCCGCGGGCGTCGAAAAGTTTTTTCGGGGTCCGGCCAATCAGCGGCCAGCCGCCGGGAGAGGCGAGGGCGTAAACCCCGGTCATCGCCCCGGCGACGCCGACCGACCCGGCCGGCACGCGCGGGCGCGGCGTTGCGAGGCGCTCCGTCTGCAATGCTTCCGGCAGGGGGCCGAGATAGGCGAAGCCCGGCGCGAAACCGACCGTCAGCACACGGTATGTTTGTGAAGAATGCAGCGCGATCAGGTCTTCGCCGCTGATGCGCAGCTTGCTTGAAAGCATCTCGAAATCGGGACCGTGCTCGCCGCCGTAAGAGACGGGAATCTCGATTGCGGGGGCTGGTGTTTTTGTCTTTGTTCTTTCACGGCGCAGGGTCTCTTCGAGTTTGGCTTTAGCGTCCTCCGCAGTGAGGCCCGGGGGCAGAAAACGAAGAACGAGACTTTCAACGCCCGCGACGGAGTCGATGACGCCGGGAAGGCGGCGAAGCGCATCAGCGGCGGCGTTGGCTGTGAGCGCCCGTTCCACCATATCGCCGCCGGAGAGCGCAGCGAGCCAGCCGTTTTCGCCGAAAGGTTTAATCGAAAAGGAAAGAGCGCTCATGCGAAGGGCCTGATGGCGATCCCGGCGTCTTCAAGCGTTTTACGCACCGCTTTCGCGGTTTCGACGGCGCCCGGCGAATCGCTGTGAATGCAGAGCGTATCGGCTTTGACGATGCACTCTCCATCGCGGGCGCAGATTTTTTCACCTTTTGCGATGGCTAAGGCTTGGCGCGCCCGGGCATCGAGGTCGGCGATGACGGCGCCCGGTTCGCTGCGCGGGCAGAGCGCGCCGGAAGCGAGATAAAGCCGGTCCGCAAAACCTTCCGCGGCGAAAGAAAGTCCCGCCTCTGCCGCCGCCGCTTCCAGGGCTGAATTGGCGGGGCCGACAAGGAAGAGGCCTGTGCTGACGGCGGCGACGATGCGGGCAAGGTCGAGGTCTTTAGCCGCATCGTTATAGAGCGCGCCATGGGGCTTCACATGAGAAACAAGCATCTCATCCATTGCAAGCACGCCTTTCAGCGCTTCAACCTGCAAGGTCAGGGAGAGGCGCAACTCTTCGAGAGAAAGGGAGAGCGAGCGCCGCCCGAAGCCGTCGCGGTCTGGATAGGAAGGGTGAGCCCCGGTTTTGATGTTGTGCGCTTTTGCGAGCCGTGCTGTCGACCGCATGGTTTCGGCATTCCCGGCATGTCCGCCGCAGGCGATGGAACAAGAGGTGATGAGCGGCATCAACGCCGCTTCAATCGCCTGTTCTGCGTCGTCGGCATATTCGCCCATGTCGGCGTTGAGGTCGATGACGCGCATTACATCACTCCCAAGGCGCGCAACACGCCCCTCGCGCCGAGCGCTGCGGCGACAAGCGTCACCACAACGCCGCCAATATTCGCCAGCAGTCCATTCGCATGCTCGCCCAGCAATTTTCGATTGTTCGCGGCATAAAGAAGAAAGACAGCGATGACCGGCAACAAAATCCCATTGGCGATCTGGGCGAAGAGAATGACTTCCACCGGCCGCGCGCCGGTCATGGCGACAATGGCGCCGATGAGGAGAACGGCGCCGGCGACCATACGGAATTTCGTTGCCGAGGGGTCGCTTTCAAAACCGAACAATTCCGCTGCGGCGAAACCTGTCGCAAGGGGCGCGGTGATGGCGGAGGAAAGCCCTGCTGCGAAAAGCCCGAGCGCCATCAGATAAGTCGCGCTGGCGCCGAAGGCGGGTTCGAGCTGGCGCGCCATGTCGCCCGCATTGCTGATGTCGAGGCCCGACCCGAAGAGGCTCGCGGCCGCGGTCGATAGAACGAGGATAGAGACAACGCCGCCCATGCCGATGGAGAGCCGCGCATCGAAACGGGCTTCGGCGAGCCCTTCCGCCCCCTTCCAGCGTTTGCGCGCCGCCGCTGCATGAAGGAAAAGATTGTAAGGAACGATCGTGGTGCCGATCAGGCCGAGCACGATGGGCAGCGCGCCCGCCGGAATAGCGGGCGCAAATGCGCCTCTTGCAAGCGCGCCCCAGTCGGGACCGATGGTGAAAAGCGCCGCGGCGAAAGAGACCGTCATTATAAGGACGGCGCCAATGAGCGTTTTTTCGATGACCCGATAACCGCCGAACAGGAGAATCGCGGCGGCGATGAGGGCGAGGAGGCCGGCGAGAACAGCGCGCGGAACGGCGCCCGGCGCTGCGGCTTCGACACCGAGCGCGGCGCCCGCGATATTGCCGCCTTCATAGGCCGCATTGCCGACGAACAAGGCGGCGATGATGAGCGCAGCGGCGCACCACCTTACAAGAGGCGATTCTTCGAACCGCTGCATCACCGCTTCCCCGAGGCCGAAGCGCGAGACGACGCCGAGCCGCGCCGCCGTTTCCTGCAGGATGATGGCCGCAATGGTCGCGAAGACAAGCGCCCAGGCGAGGGCGTAACCATACCCTGCGCCGGCGAGGGTCGCCGTCGTCACAGTGCCTGGACCGATAAACGCGGCTGCCGTTAGCGCCCCCGGGCCGATCGCGCGAAACCGTCTCAACATCGAGGGCAGCTTAACGCGTGGAGCGGCGATTGCGAGAGCCGCAATGCCACAGTCGGGAATGATCCGGAGGCGTCGGATTGTGCCCCCCCACGAGAAAAACCGCCCCAGACCCTGCCCGGAGCGGTTTCACGCTACTGGCGCTTCGTACGATAGCGCCGCCAATCAGCCCCCCGATCGGTTAACGGGACCGATTATTCTTCGGTTTTCAACTCGATGCCTGGTTCCATTTGATCCGGCTCCATGGAAGCCGGTTCCGCGGGCATGGAGACGGAAGCGTTGGTCACGGGCTCCACCGCCATGAGGGCGACCGGAGACTTGTCGGCTTCCTCTTCATCCTCTTTCGGCTCTTCCTGAAGCTGCGGCTTCGGAGAAGGCGCGGCGGGAGAAAGCGGCGCAGACGGAACATCGTCGAAGTTAGGCGTTTCCACATCGCTCGCCGCATACTGATCCCAGTAGGCGGGCTGATTCATCAGCTGGCGATAAACATCGATATTATTGTCGGCGACGAGCGGCGGCAGGTCCGAGCGCGCAAGACGTTCCGCTTCGCGCATTTCGCCTGAGAGGGCCAGCACCAGCGCGAGGTTCTGACGCACGCGCGAGTCTGCGCCAGCATTGGTCGCGGCCTGACGCAGCGTGGCGCGGGCGAGCGAAAGATTGCCGTCGAGCGCGTAAGAAAGACCTTTGTTGTTGAGCAGCATCACTTCGCCGGGCGCCATGCCGAGCGCGCGGTCGTATTTGGCGCGGGCCTCGTCATGTTCGCCAATCTGGTCGAGCGCAACGCCATAAGCGGAAAGCGCGCGCCAGTCTGTGGGCGCTTTGGCGACGGCGGTTTCGAGATAACGCACGGCCTCAAAAGCGCGGCCGCTTTCTACAAGCACCTTGCCATATTCGAGATTGACCTCGCCATTGCCGGGATTGGCGGCGGCGGTCTTCTGCATCACGCCGACGGCTTCTTCATTGGAGCCGATTTTGCGCAATGCCCTGGAGAAACGGACGGCGACTGCAGGGTCAGCCTGATCGGTATTGTAGCGCGTGCCCCAGAAGGCCGCGGCGGCGATCGGATCCATGCCTTCATCGCCTGTAGGCGTCGAATAGACGCCGATCGCATCGCGATAGTCGCCCTTACCGATGCCGTCGGCTGTTGTGGTTTTGGGACTGGACGCGCAGGCAGGCAGCAGAATGGCCGCGCCGGCGACAATCGCGTATTTCGTTGCAAGCTTGGATGCGGTAAGCATGAGTCGCGCCTCGATGAATTCCTTGGAAGGATCGCGCTCATGGTGACGGAAGGAATTCAATAAAGGCTTAACCGTATGCTTAATGTGCAATCTAACGCGGTTCTGACTTGGTAAGTTAACGGATTATTCATGGCCCCTCATCTCTTAAGCGACTATGAACAAACCGCTGCAAATGCGGCGAAGAAAATCTATCCGGTGCGCGACAGCGCGCTCGACGAAAGCGATGCGCCCGCGGAGTTGAAACGGCTCGCGCGCGCGAACGGATTTAACGGCGAGGCCGGCGCGGTTTTCAGCGACGGAGAGGCGGCGCTTTTGGGCGTTGGCGACGGGAGCGATCCTTTCATCGCCGCGGCGGCCGCCGAAAAGCTCGTCGAGGGCGATTATGTCTTCGCCAGTTCGTTCGATAAAAACACCGCCGATCTTGCGGTGCTGGGCTGGCTGCTCGGCGGCTACCGTTTCGACCGATACAAACAGCAAAAGCCCGCCGCCGCACGCCTCGTCGCGCCGGAGAACTCCGACGCCGCCGCCATGCGCCGCGCCGCGCAATCGGTCTTTCTGGTGCGCGATCTCGTCAACACGCCGGCGGGCGACATGGGGCCCGCGGCGCTGGAACAGGCGGCGCGAAATCTCGCTTCTGAGATGGGCGCGCAGATCGAAACCACCGTCGGCGACGATCTCCTCGCACAGAATTTTCCGATGATTCATGCGGTGGGTCGCGCGGCGAAGGGCGCGCCGCGCTTGATCGACATGCGTTGGGGCGATGCAAATGCGCCGAAGCTGACGCTGGTCGGCAAGGGCGTCACGTTCGATTCCGGCGGCCTCAACATCAAAGGCGCGACCGGCATGGCGATCATGAAAAAGGACATGGGCGGCAGCGCTCATTGTCTGGGCCTCGCCCGCATGATCATGGAGGCTGGGCTGAAGGTGCGTCTGCGCGTCCTCATCCCGGCGGTGGAGAACGCCATTTCCGGCGACGCTTTCCGCCCCGGCGATATCCTCAAGAGCCGCAAAGGGCTCACGGTCGAGATCGGCAACACGGACGCCGAAGGCCGTCTTATTCTTGCGGATGCGCTGAGTTATGGCGGGGAGGAAGAGCCTGAGCTGATGATCTCCCTCGCGACGCTCACCGGCGCGGCGCGGGTGGCGCTCGGCCCCGACCTCGCGCCTTATTATTGCGACGACATCGAGTTGGTCCGGGCGCTCGAGGACGCCGCCGAGAAAACCGCCGACCCGGTCTGGCGGATGCCGCTCTGGCGCGGCTACGAATCCATGCTGTCCTCCCAGATCGCAGACGTGAACCACATCTCCGGCGGCAGCTTCGCCGGGTCGGTCACGGCGGCGCTGTTTCTCAAAAAATTCGCCGGCGAAGCGGCGCGGTGGATGCATTTCGATATTTACGCCTGGCGGCCCAAGGCTGCGCCCGGCCGGCCTGTGGGCGGCGAGGCGCAGGCGATTCGCGCGCTCTTCGAGGTCCTCGCCGCACGCTTTGGCGCGTGATTCGGCCTTGCCCTTTCCGGGCGAACGGTTGCAGAGCTAAGGCTTCGTTCAAGAGGATAAGGCGACAGGCCGGACGATGGCGTCGACGGATAATTTGACAAGCTGGCGGGAAGTGATGTGCGATGCGGTGCGCGCTGACGGCCCCGATCTTTCCATGCGTCAGTGGTCGATCCTGCTGACCGTCTATCTGCGCCCCGGCCCTCATACGGTGCGCGCGCTCGCCCGCGATTTGAACGTGCCCAAGCCGGCGATCTCGCGCGCGCTTGACGCGCTCTCGATCCTTGGCTTCGTCAAGCGCGTCCGCGACGTCAACGACAAGCGCATTGTGATTGTCCAGAAAACGGCGGAAGGCGCCATTTATCTCGACAATTTCTCCCGTCTTGTTGAAACCCACACTGACGACGCGCCGCTCGGCGCCATGTATGGCTGATTGTTGAGCTCCAGGTCGCGTTAGGGCGTCCGGAAAGGTCCCGCCTCTACGCAGGTCTGCCCGCGTTTCTGTCACATGGGACGTTACATTTTCCAGAGTTTCAGCGAACGCCGGATTCCTTGAAATGCCGGAATTAAAGGCCTTGCGGGCGATGTTGCGACAGATGTCGGCCGCGATGACGCTCCTTTTCCGCTGACTTTTCCACCACAAGCCAGGCCGGGTTAGTCTTCTCTCCGATTGTCAGGGCGCGGGCCCGCCAGCAGATTCGCGGCGGCCCTGCCCCATGCGGGCGCAGGAAAGGTTAGCAGACGGATGAAGCAGAAAATGCCAAATGGCGCCAGATTCTCCGCAACCCCAATGGGAATGCGGGGCGCCATAGCATCGAAACCGGCCCGAACGGCGATTGTTTCACGGATTCGCCCGGCCGGAAGCGACGCCGGTAAGGCGGACGCCTGCGACATGCGCGGCCCCGTCCTTGAACTCGATAGGCGCCGTCAGTTTCCCACCCGCCGCAATCGACGCCAGCGTCAGGGAAGCCGCGGCGCTCTCGACATCTTCCGGCGCGATCACGCCGGCGTCGCCGAGCAAATGGACAAACGGCGCCGGCGCGATGATCTCGGTTCTCAGGTCGCCTTGAGGGCGCCCTTCGCCGTCGAGACGAAGCGTTCCGGCGGCGGCGAAGCGGGCTTCCTCAAGCTGGGCGAAAACCCCCTTAATCTGGAGCGCGCCGCCCGCCTTGCGCCACAGATCCGGATCGGCGAGCGCATACGCCTCGCTCGCCGCGACGACCGTTTGCAGTTTGTCGAGTGCGATGTTTTTTCCGCCTGCCGTCACCTGCGCTTCCGTTGCGAGGACGCTCAAGGTCAGGATTGTTTTGTCGGTCTCTTCCGGAGAGAGGTCCAGAATGAGGCTTCCAACTGATGCGGTCGCGCCGTCTTCATCGCGCCGCGCCGTCGCGCCGCCGATGGTCGCGGCAAAGACCCAGTCGCGCCTTTTGTCATTGGCGATGGAGATGCGGAAATCCTCGGCGCTCATGCGCCAGTCGCCATGGCCGGCAAGAGAAACAAACTGTTCCGTACGCGTTGAAAAGATCAGCCTGTTGAGATCATAGGGAAGCGCGTCGATGGTGAGACGCTCCGTCCGCCACGCGCCAGTTTCCGGCGCAGCGATATAAGGGTCTTCAATATGAAGGCGCAGAAAAAACGGAAAGCCGTCCGCTTTCAACGCGCCATGAGAGACCTCGACACCGGCGGCTCGCTGGTCTTCAACCCAGTCGCTGACGGCGCTCTTCATTTCTGCGGCGCCATAACGCCACAACATGAGATAAGAGAGGAGCACAACCGCAGCGATTCCCCAGGGGATATAAAGCCAACGGTTATGCGTTTTGTTGTCAGCCATGGGCGGCCTTCTCTGACGCGATCAGGTCCGGCCGTGCGCCTTCGAGCCGGGCGGCAAGCACGCGCAGAAACTCCTTGCGGTCGAGCCCCGGCGGAATCGCGGGCAGAAAATGCAAACTGATCGCGCCCGGAATTTTTTCGCCGCCCGGATGGCGCCAGAACCGCCCGCTGTCATGGACGACTGGCGTGCAGGGCGCATCCATAGCCGCATAGACGCCCGCGACTCCGGGTTGCAGGGCCCCGCGCTCGCCGGGTTTCATGCGCGTGCCTTCCGGGAAAATGATGATTTGTTCGCCGGCCTCGGCGCGGGCTTTCGCCTCTCGCGTCATGGCGCGCAACGCCTTGGCGCCGCCTTTGCGGTCGATGGCGATATTGCCGGCGCGCGCCGCCCACCAGCCATAGACAGGGATGCGCTTCAGTTCTTTCTTGAACACCATGACGGGTTTCGGCGCCAGCGCGTAAAGCGCGATCGTTTCCCATTGCGACTGATGATTGGCGGCGATGAGCGCGCCGCCTTGCGGCAGGTTTTCCGCGCCTTCGATCTTATAGGTGACGCCGGCGATCTGATGCAGCCCGAACAGCGCAAGGCGCGACCAGAGCTTCACCGTTGCGCGCGCCGGGCCGCGGCCGAACAGCATGACGGGGAGGCAGACGATCCCCATCACGGCGACCGTGACAATGAGGTAAAAGGAAAAAGCCGCAGAGCGGATGCGCCGTATCATTCCCTAGCGGCCGTTTCCGGGGAACAACGCCTTCACGCGCGCAAGAAGAAACTTCGTATATTCGCCTGCGAGTTTGAGGCCCGCGTTGAAAGAAGCGGGGCGGCCTTTGTCGTCGAGATAGCCCGAGGCGGTAGGGTAAGGCGTGATTGTCGCGCCCGGCATGCGCGCGCGCGTCACCGCCATGGCGCGGGGCATATGATAGTCCGAGGTGACGAGAATGATGCTGGTAAAATTGTGCGCAGCCGCCCAGTTTCGCAACTCGCCCGCATTGCCTTCGGTCGTCAGCGCTTCGCGGCCGAGATCGACGCAGCAATCGTAGCGCTCCTTCGGTCCGACCCAGAAGTCCGACAATCGCGCGGCGGACGTGTCCGGATGAACGCCGGATATCAGCAACCGCTCCCCGGCGCCGTCGGCGAAGATCGCCATGGCGGTGGAGATGCGCACGCCTCCGCCGCCCGTATAGACGGCGACGCCGTCCGCCAGGCCGGGCGCTGCGCTGGAAGGCCGGGGCAGTGATCCGATGAACAGGACGAGCCCGCCCGCCCAGATGAGCGCCGTTACGGTCAAAACAACAATCAGCCGTCTCACGCCAGAAACCGTCTCTTCAACCGTTCAAAGATCAGCCCAAGCGGAGCTTAGCCGAAGGGCCCGCCCTGCGCTATCGCCGGAGCAAGGGTTTAATATTGTTTGCTCAGAGTTTTCAAAACCGTAAGCCGGGCGGTGATGGCGGTGACAAGGCAGGTGGCGATGGGCGCGGCCGCCAGCCATAGAATCATCCAGCCGCCGAGGCGTAAGGAGGGGAGAAAATTGTCCGCCGGCCCGCCGACCCTGACCGCCAGTCCCGCCATGATGAGGGCGGCGAGGGCCGCCGCCAGGCCGATCAGCGCGCCCCGCAAGCCCAGCACGAAAAACCGCCGCTGCACTTCGGCGGCGATAAAGCCGTCCGTGGCGCCCACAAGGTGGAGGACGGAAACAATCTCGTGATTGGCGGCGAGTCCGGCGCGCGCGGCGAAGACGGAAATGGCGCAGGCCGCGCCCATGACCAGCAGAAAGACGCCGAAGGCCATGGCCTGGCCGGAACGCGCGGCGCCCGAAAGCCGGTCGTGCCAGCGGGCGTGATCGTCGAGGCTGGCGCCCGGCGCCGCGGCGGAAATGCGATTGCGCAAAAGATCGAGATTGTCGCGCAAGGCGGGCGCGGCTTTGACTTCGATGATTGCCGGAATGTTGAGGAACGCTTCGGCGTTGCCCTGGCCGAGCCAGGGTTCGAGAAGCTCCGCCGTCTCCTCGCGGCTTTTCTCGCGCGCGTCGATGACGCCGTCGGTCTCCTGAAGGACGCGCAACACGGCCTCGACACGCGCGGCGATTTCAGTTGCGTCAGCGCCTTTCACCTGCACGGTGATTTCAGACCGCAAGGCGGAGGTCCACTCGCTCGCCGCGCGATTGACCAAAAGCAGAGACGCCATGGCGAGCACCGCCAGAAACGACATGACTGCGATAACGGCGGTCAGGGGCGCGCCTGCCGCGCCCGCCTCGGGAAGGAGCGGCGCCGTCCGGCGGCGGAAAACGCTGCGGCGCCGGGGCGCCTGAACTTCCTCCGGCGCATCGTCCATGTCGAAGTCTTCCGTTTGCGTCATAGTCCGCCCGCGCCTCCCGCGCCGGGATTGCGGGTTACTTTTCCATCGGCGATGCGCAAGACGGGCTTGCCGATGGACTGCACGAGATGAAGGTCATGGGTGGCGACAATGACGGCGGCGCCGAGTTTGTTAAGCTCTACGAACAATTTCATAATGCGCTCGCCCATGGCCGGATCCACATTGCCTGTGGGCTCGTCGGCAAGAATGAGGTCGGGCTTTGAAACCAGCGCCCGCGCCAAGGCTACGCGCTGTTTTTCGCCGCCGGAAAGCGTCGGCGGATTGGCGTGCATGCGGTCGCCCAGTCCCACCCAATTTAAGAGTTCGCTTACGTCTTCCCGATATTGGTTTTGGTTAACGCCTGCGACTTTCATGGGCAGCGCCACATTTTCATAGGCCGTGAGATGATCGAGGAGACGGAATTCCTGGAAGACGACGCCGATGCGCCGGCGCAGCGCAGGCAGAGCTTCGCGCGGTGCCTCCGCGGCGTTCTCGCCGAACAGGAAGAAACGTCCGCGCGTCGGCTTGTGGGCGAGATAGATCATTTTCAGAAGCGACGTTTTTCCGGCGCCCGACGGGCCCGTGAGAAAACGGAACTCCCCTTCATTCATAGTCATGGTGACGTCGGTCAGGGTTTCGGGAGCGTCCTCATAGGCGAGGCCCGCTTGCTCGAATCTGACGATTTCCCTGCTGGCGTCTCCGGCGGTTTGCATCTCGGTCCTGTCACAGCGCAAGGCCGCGCGCGATCCCGCGCGCCGCATCATGGCGAACACATAAACGATTCTGGCCTCACATGATAATCACCTGCCCTGATTGCGCCACGCGGTACGATGTCGATGACGAACGGTTTTCCCCAAATGGCCGTTCCGTCCGCTGTTCGGCCTGCGGCGAAAGCTGGTTCGTGCCTGCGCCCGAGCTTCTGGACGTGGAGCCCCTGGACAAGACGCCGCCCCGGCGGAGCGCGGATGATGACGACCGGGAAGACGACAGAGACCATGACAGGGGCCGTGATCGGGCGGAAGACAGCCCGGCGGCTGCCCGCCCCTGGATGAAGGTCGGCGTTCCTGAGGGCGAAGCGGCTGAGCGGGACAGCAGAAAAGACGTCAAGCGCGCGGCGAAACGCGACGGCGAGAAACGCCGCGCTGACTATTTCCAAGAAGAAGATGACGATGATGATTCGCTCTTCGATTCGCCGTCCCCTGTGGAACGCGAAGACAGGGAGCGCCAAGGCCGGGATAAGGAGAAGCCCGCCGGTAAAACTTCGCGCAAAGGCCGGCAGTTCGTTGTTGAGGATGACGAGGAAGAGGAAAGCCGCCCCTTCTTCGCCCGCAAGGCCAAGAACAGGAATGAAGAGCGCGAATCGCTGCGCTTTGCCGATGCGGAGCCCGAAGAGCGCGAGGATGACGATTTTAATGCAGCCCATGTGGTCGACGCCGACTGGGAAGATGTTGACGATGACGCGCGCGAGCAGGGCCGCGGTTTCGGGCGCAAGGTCCGCGCCGAGCGCCGCCGCGCGACGGCGCTGGCGCGCATGGAGGATGCGCGTCCCATCAATCCCGACGATCTCGATGAAGAATTTTTCTCGTCCCTGCGCGTTACGCCGCGCGAGCTTGAGCGCGCCATTTCGAAGGCCCGCCGCCGCGCCGAAGCGCGTGAGAAAAATCGCCTGACGCCGCTGCGGTTTCTCGGTTGGGCTGCATGGCTTATCGTGGTTTTCGGCGTCGCCTACGGTGTCTTCTTCTACCGCGATGAGATCGTCAAAGTCGCGCCGAAAGCCGCCGACGCCTATGCAGTGATTGGCATTGAAGCCAATCCTTACGGCCTCTCTATTGAAAATGTGCGCCATCGCCTCGCCATGTCCACTGGCGGGCCGACGATCGAAATCACCGGCAATCTGCGCAATGATACGGACGGATCCGTTTCTGCGCCGCTGTTGCAGGCCGAAGCGCTGGGCGCGCGCGGAGAACTCCTGGCGCGCTGGACCTTTGCGGCCGATCAGGGCGAGGTGGGGCCGGGCGAGATGGCGGATTTCCTGACCCGCGCGCCCGCGCCGGACGGTGTTGTGGAGGTGGCGCTTTCCTTCGCGCCGCAAAAAAGCGTTCTTGATTCGCTTCTGCCCAGAGAGGGCGAATAAGCCTACGCCTCAGGCTTGATCCACCATCCCTTTAGCGCGACGGATTGCGCTCGCTCGCGCACAGCGCGCAGGCTCGGCGCGACGCTGTTCCAGAAATACATCGTGGTGTCCGAATTTGAGGCGTGCGAGCCGCGAAAACACGCGTCCCCGTCAAGCGCCGCCGGTTCTTTAAGCGTCAGCCCCGCCTGCGCCGCGGCGTCGAGATAAAGCGAAATGCGGCGCCTGCCGAACTGACAGTCAGGGTCGTTCCTGTCGATTGCGTCCGGCAGATAGAGGTCAATCGCCTGGATCAGCGCGCCGCCGGGTTTCAGGATGCGCGCGCAATCGGCGAAGGTCGCCGCAAGGCCATTGAGAGGCACATGCTCCATGACGGAGATGGAGAAGACATAATCGAAATATCCATCGGGCAGGCGTTCGTCGAAATCGCCAATGAACGTTTTTACGGTCTTGACGCCGCGCTGCTGAAGCAGACGCGTCGGCCCTGCGCCGACGCCTTCGAACTTGTCGGCGTTCCAGCATTCGTTCTTTTTCCCGAGGCTGCGCAGCAGACGCGAATGTCCGCCGCCGAATTCGAGAATTTTGCAGCCTTCAACATTCTCCAGCGCTGCGAGAATGAACGTGTCCTGAATATGCTTCAGCCCGCCCTCTTTGCCGGGCGCGGGCGTGTTGATTCCATTTTCAAGCCAGCGCCAGTATTCAGCCTTGGTGATGATGTCGTACATTTGGGAATACAATCGAAAAGAGACGTCCTGTCTTGCATAGCGGCGCGGGACCGTCAATCTTGCTGCGGACTGGCGCGCTCTTGTAAATGATTCTATGAGCATATCAGGGCAGAGATGACGGGCCGGTTGAGATGCGCACGCTTTTTACAGAAGACGAAATCGCCAAACGGATCGATGAGATGGCCGCGGACATGGCGCGCGATCTGCCGAAGGATTTTCTTCTGGCGCCCGTGCTGACGGGCGCTTTCATCTTCGCGGCTGATTTGTTGCGCGCGCTTTACCGCCACGGCGCCGACCCGCATGTGGATTTCGTCCAGCTTTCCTCCTATGGCGGCGCGCGCTCGTCATCCGGCGTCGTAACCTTGCTCAAGGATTTCTCCGTCGATATAAAAGGCAAGACGGTGGTGTTGGTGGACGATGTCCTCGACACCGGACGATCGCTGCATTTCGGCAAGGGCATGATTGAGGATCGCGGCGCCGCCGCGGTGAAGCTCTGTGTGTTTGTGAAAAAACTCACCGGACACGCCGAAGACCTCAAATGCGATTATATAGGATTTGAGGCGGGGGCGGACGATTTTCTCATCGGCTACGGCATGGATGATGATGGCCGCAAACGCGGGCTTCCGCTGCTCGGGTCTGCGAACTGATCCTTAAATTGCTGCGCTGCGGGGCGATCTCTCCGGTTCGCGCCGGAACCGGTCACATTCACGCGTGTTTCCGAAAAGCAACAAACGCCGGGCCAGCCGGAGCCGGCGAAGGAGAAACACAGATGCACGGAATTATTTATCTCGTTGGGCTCGTTGTCGTCATTATGGCCGTTCTTTCGCTGTTGGGTCTCTAATCATGAGCGCAACAGACACGATAGGCGTCGTCGTTACGGACGGCGAAGGAAACACGCATTCTTATGTTGAATGGGGCGCGATCTTCGCGGGGGCGTTTGTGGCCTCCGCCATTTCGCTTGTCCTTTTCGCTTTCGGCGGCGGGGTCGGGCTTTCGATCTCATCGCCTTTTCCGGGCGAGGGCGCGCAAGCGGATACCCTGAGCTACGTCACCATGGCCTGGGTGCTGGTCGTGATGATTTTCAGTTTCATCGCCGGCGGATATATCGCCGGCCGTCTTCGACGCCCTGCAATCGGCGCGACGCAGGACGCTGTTGAGTTTCGCGACGGCGCCCACGGTCTTGTCGTCTGGGCGGTCGGACTTTTGATAGGCGCTGCGCTTTCCATCCACGCCGCTACTGGCGCCGCGAATATTGGCGCGACCGCTGCCGGAAGCGCGGCCAATGATGCTGCGATCGTCTTGCGCGGGGGAGGCGCCGACGCCAATGACCGTTCAACGATGTCTGCAATCCTTGCCGATGTGAACGACGACGGCGAGTTGTCGGCTTCGGCCAAGGAAGCCGCTGCGGAAATGATCGCTGACAATACGGACTTGTCCGAGCCGCAAGCGCGAGCCCGCATCGATGAATGGGAGACGCAAAGCCGTGAAACGGCCGACCGCGTCCGCGCGGTAGGCGCGATCAGCGCTTTCCTGATCGCCGCCAGCGCGCTTGTCGCCGCCGCCGGGGCTTATTTTGCAGCCGGCATGGGCGGTCGTCACCGCGACGCCAACGCGCCGTTTCCCTGGACGCGCGCGCGCTCATAAACATTCTAACATGACAGGTGAAACCGGCGCATTTAGCTGCGCCGGTTTTTCTGTATACTGACGATTAGAACCGCTCCAGCAGGCGTTCGAGATAATCGACCTCGTCGTCGTCGCGACCGGGTTCGCCGAGACGGCGGCGCAATTCTTCGATGACGGCGCGGGTGCGCCCGGCCTCGCTTTCGCCCGGAACCTCGACGCCTTCGCCGGCGAGACTGCCTGAGGGGCGGCCGAGCGGATCGGCGCCGGGCCCATCGCGCTGGCCTTCGCGGCCTCCGCCTTCGCCTTGCGCCTGGCGCATCTGTTCGCGGGCGAGGGCTTCGGCGCCGTCGCGCAAATTCGCAATGGCGCGCTCCATGGCGCTGCCGGCGGCGTCGAAATCGTCGCCCGCAAGCGCGCCTTCCGCTTCGCGCATGGCGCTCCTCGCGCGGCCCAACGCCCGGCCCGCCTCGCCATTGGGATCGGCTTCGGGATCGCCTTCAAGCGCATCCATCAGCGCGTCGAGATCGCCGCCGAGGCCGCCTTCGCGCGCGGCGAGATCGTCGCCGTTAAGCTCTCCGCTCTGGCGCTGTTCGAAAGTTTCATCGGCGAGTTCGCGCTGGCGGCCGATCAGTTCGCCGGCGGCGCCTGCAGCCCCGCCGGTTTGTCCTTCGCCGCTTTGACCCTGTCCCGATTGCTGGCCGCCCTGTCCGCCGCCTTGCGAGAGGCGCATATTGTTCAGCATGTTTTCAAGATCCGACAGCATTTGCCGCGCGGCGTTGTTGGCGCCCTGCTGCGACAGATCGCGGATCGCATCGAGCATGTCGTCGAGGTCGGACTGCTCAAGCTGCTGGGCGTTTTGCGGCGCCTCCTCCATAGGCTGGCCCGACTGGGCGAGCGCCGTCAGATAGTCGTTCATGGCCTGACGCATTTCCTCGACCAGGCGTTCGATCTCGTCATCGCTGGCGCCGCGTTCCAGAGCCTCGCGCAAAGCCTCGCGCGCGGCTTCAAGCCGCTGGCGCGCAAGTTCCAGCGCCTCGTCTTCAAGCTGCAAGGCGAGCGGCCAGAATTTCTCGACCGCGTCATCGTAGCCATCGCCGTTCTGACGCATCACCCGCCAGAAGGCCGAGCGCAACAGCAGGTAATCGGTGGGCCGCTCCTCATAAAAAATATCCGGCGCGAGGGTCATGGCGTCGAAGGAGCGCGCCGCGCGGCGCCAGTCCTGCGCCGCAACGGCGAGGGTCTGGCGCTGCTCGATGACGGCTTTTGCGACCGGGTTGTAAAACATCCGCGTGGGGAGCGTCGTCTTGACCGTCGCCGTCTCGCCTTCCTGTCCTGCGCCGTCGCGGGCGACGACTTTCGCCAGCACCTGAAGCCCCGCCCATGGGTCCGCCTGAAGATCAAGGGTCGCTGCGCGTTCGCCCTTCGCGCCGCTGATGCCTTCGAGCGCAATGGCGCGGCTTTCGGCGAGCGCGGCGTCATCGAAAGACGGCGCATCGAGCGGGCGTTCCTGCTCCGGATCGAGGCGCATCACGAGCCAGGCATCCGTCACGCCGTAATCGTCTTCAATCTCGACGGCGAAGCTGAGACGCGCATCGTCTGTACGGGCGGGGTTCGCTGTGAAAACCACTTCAGGGGCGGCGTCGGCGAGGACGCCGATGGGCCAGCGGCCTTCCTTTGCGCCCAGCGTGAGACGCAGGAGACCGCTGTCGCCGATGGCGAGTTCCGTGCGGGCTGCGTTGTTCTCGCGGTCGAAGCGCGCGCGCTGCGTCTCGGCTTCTGTCTGATAGGAAAGACGGATGCGCCCGCCGCCATTCACCTGGGCTTTCAGGACCGATCCTTCCGGCGCGTCGACCTGATCCGCGCTCACGGGCAATGGCTGTCCGGCGCGGAGCAGATAGATCGGCGCCCGGCCCGCATAGGCAGGCGGCTCGATCCACAGATCGGCGACCAGCTTTCCGGCGCCGGCATGGGCGCCCGGATCGAAGCCGAGCGCAAGCCGCGTCACCGTCTCCTTGCCGCCAGCGATGAAGCCGATGGCGAGAAGGCCGAGGGCGATGAAACGGAGGCCCCATGGGTCGCGCGCCTCGGCCGTGTCGCGGGCGCGGTGCAGCCTGGCGGCGCGGGCGCGTTCGGCGCTCGCCTCGAGATGCGCGCGCCAAAGCGGATTTTCCTCGGCGTTGAAGGGCCGATCGTCCATCGCCTGCAGCGGCGCATGGGCGACGCGCCCGTCTTCTTCCAGACGCGCCTGCGCCTCCCGGCGTGAGGGAAGTCTGAGACCTTTGAGATCGCGATAGAGCAGGGCCGCGAAGCCGACGCCGCCAATTCCCAGCGCGAGCCAGTGAGCCCAGGACGGCGTGAACTTCCAGAGATCGAAAAGGCTGGCAAAGACGAAAACGAAGGCGACCGCCAGCGCCGGCAGGAGCGCCGGCCACAGCCTTTCCCAAAAGAGGACAGAACGGGCGGCGAAAATCGCGCCCTCGCCGGGAATCCGGCGGTTCGGGACTTTTTTAGGCGTTGCGCCGGAAGGCGTTTCAGCCTGTGTCACGCTGGTGGTCATACTTCTTGCACAATAGCCTTTGAAGCGGCATTCGTCGACGCCGCCCGCCTTAAAGCTTTCTCAGTCTGGCGCATCGCTGGCGAAAACAGGTTAACGAACGGGAGATAAGGTTTGGTCTTCACTCTCGCCTCATCCAAGCGCCGCCAGCAATTGGGGGAGGATGCGCGCCGCTCCCGCGCCTCCGCCTGGCAGACGGGGATCGCCTGGGGTCTCGTTATTTTTTACAACTTTGTCGGCGTCGCCGACATTATCTCCACGGTCATCGCCCTCGACGCCGGCGCGGGCGTCGAAGCCAATCCGTTTCTCAATGCGATGATGGTCCATGCGGGCGACGGCTGGATCATCGCCAAGCTGGGCCTCCAGGGGCTGATCAGCTTCATGGTGCTGTGGTTTCCGCATTTTATCGTCCTGTTCTTTTTCACTATGGCGACGACGGGCAATCTGCTGATCGTCCTCAACAACTTTTCCATCGCCGGCGTGATCTGAGCGCCCGTCCCTGGCAAGCCGCGCATTTTTCGCCCGCATGTTTGTTGGCGTGCAGAGCGATGTGGCGCCATTTAACATTTTCTGCTCGTTGCATTTTGCGTGCGTCATTTTCATGGCGATTTTCCTTTGCGGGCGATCGCGCAGAGTGCGGCGAGCGACCCATGGCGATCTAGAAATACGATTATAGGGCCGGCGCACAGGTGGTGGATAACTATTCACCAACACTGGGATTCCTTGAAGAATTCATCATTTGTGATGAATTTTCCAAAAGGCGATTCCCGCTATCGGTGCAAAATCCGTCAGCGAAAAATCTGCGCCTAAAGCCAGTCGGGCGCCGCTTCGAGAGAGAAAATGTCCTCAACGCTCGGGCGGCGGCGGATGATGGCGTGGCGGTCGCCATGGACTAGCACTTCGGGGATCAGCGGCCGCGTATTGTATTGCGACGCCTGCACCGCGCCATAGGCGCCGGCGGACATGACGGCCGCAAGGTCGCCCGCCTTCATCTCGGGCAGCGCGCGGCCCTTCGCAAAAAAGTCGCTCGATTCGCAAACGGGGCCGACGACATCGTAAGTCTCGCGCGGCGCATCGTCGTTCTGAACCACCGGGATGATGTCGTGATGAGCGTCGTAGAGCGCGGGGCGGATGAGATCGTTCATGGCCGCGTCGACGATCAGGAATTTCCGCGCGACGCCTTGTTTCACATAGATCACGCGCGTCACCAGAATGCCCGCATTGCCGCAGATCATCCGGCCCGGTTCGAAGATCAGGCGCACGTCCAAGGGCGCCGTCAGCCGTTTGATCAGCGCCGCATAGTCGTCCGGGTGCGGCGGCGGCGCGGCGTTTCCGTAAGGAATGCCGAGGCCGCCGCCGAGATCGAGGCGATCGATGGCGCAGCCATCAGCGCGGAGATCGGCGATCAGTTGCGCGGCCTTTGAAAACGCGGCCTCGAAGGGCGCGAGATCGGCGATCTGCGAGCCGATATGAAGATCGACGCCGGCGACATCGACGCCTTTCATCTCCCGTGCTTTTGCGTAAAGCCCGCGCGCCTCGCCCCAGGAGACGCCGAACTTGTCTTCCTTGCGGCCCGTGGAGATTTTGTCATGCCCCCCGGCGGCGACATCCGGATTGACTCGCAACGCAACAGGCGCGGTCTTGTTCATTTCGAGCGCCAGCGCATTCAGCGCCTCAAGCTCGGGCGCCGATTCCACATTGAACTGATAGATGCCGGCGTCGAGGGCGGCCTTCATTTCGTCGCGCGTCTTGCCGACGCCGGAAAAGACGATTTTCTCCGGCGCAATCCCGGCTTTCAAGGCGCGCATCAATTCGCCGCCGGAAACGACGTCCGCGCCCGCGCCTTCGCTTTGTAGAACTTTCAAAACGGCGATGTTGGAATTCGCCTTCACCGAAAACGCGACAAGCGGATCGGTTCCTGCAAAGGCTTTTTGGAAAACCTGCATATGACGGCGAAGCGTCGCTTCGGAATAGAGATAAAAAGGCGTCCCGATCTCGCCGGCGAGCGCCGCGACGTCCACATCCTCCGCGTAAAGGCGGCCGTTCCGGTATTCGAAATGGTGCAAGGCGAGGCCTACCGCGTCAGGGATTGTTGCTCGGGCTGTTTTTCCGGCGCGCGCAGGGGCGCCTTCTTGCCGCAAGCCGAGACAGCAAAGGAAAGAGCGAGAATGACGATGAGGGCGCGCATGGGGCTACTCCTTTTTCAGCGCATCAAGCCAGCGCTTCGCTTCACGCTTAACATTCTCCGGCGCGGTTCCGCCATAGGCCTTGCGCGACGCGGCGGAGGCTTCGACGGAGAGCACGTTGAAGATGTCATTGGTGATTTTCGGCTCGACTTTCTGCATGTCGGCGAGCGCCAGCTCATCGAGGCGTTTGCCCTGCTGTTCGGCGAGCGCCACCACGCGGCCGGTGACGTGATGGGCGTCGCGGAAGGGCATGCCGAGCTTGCGCACCAGCCAGTCGGCGAGGTCCGTGGCGGTGGAAAAGCCCCGCGCCGCCGCCTCTCTCATGGCGTCGCGATTGGGTTTCAGATCGGCGATCATGCCGGTCATGGCCGAAAGGGCGAGGGCGAGGGCGTCGACCGCCTCGAAGGTCGCGGCCTTGTCTTCCTGCAAATCCTTGGCGTAGGCGAGGGGCAGCGCCTTCATCACCGTCAGCAAGGAATTGAGCGATCCGGTGATGCGTCCTGTCTTCGCGCGCACGAGTTCCGCGGCGTCGGGATTGCGTTTCTGCGGCATGATGGAGGAGCCGGTCGAAAACGCATCGGTCAGCGACGCAAAACCGAATTGCGGCGAGGTCCAAAGAACAATCTCTTCGGCGAGACGCGACAGATGCATGGCGCTGATCGCCGCCGCGGACAAAAGTTCGAGCGCAAAGTCGCGCGAGGAAACCCCGTCGAGAGAATTCGCACACGGACGATCGAAGCCGAGCGTTTCCGCCGTCATCTCGCGGTCGATGGGGAAGGGCGTGCCGGCGAGCGCCGCGGAGCCAAGCGGGCTTTCGTTCATGCGCTCGCGCGCATCCATGAAACGGCCGGCGTCGCGCGAAAACATCTCAACATAAGCGAGGAGGTGGTGGCCGAAGGTCACCGGCTGCGCCGTCTGCAGATGCGTAAAGCCGGGCATGATGGCGTCGGCGTTTTCAAGCGCGCGTTCCGAAAGCGCCGCCATGAGATCGCCGAGCGCCGAGGCCGCGTCCTCGCAGGCGCTGCGGCACCAGAGGCGGAAATCGGTCGCCACCTGGTCGTTGCGCGAGCGCGCGGTGTGAAGCCGGCCCGCGGGTTCGCCGATAATTTCTTTCAGACGCGCCTCAACATTCATGTGAATGTCTTCAAGCGCTTTCGAGAATTTGAATGTCCCCGCTTCGATCTCGCCGGCGACCGTATCGAGGCCTTTGAGGATCGCCTCGGCGTCGGCGCGGGAAATGATCCCGGCCTCGGCGAGCATCGCCGCATGGGCTTTCGATCCGGCGATATCCTCGCGCCAGAGCCGCTTGTCGATATCGATAGAGGCGTTGATGGCCTCCATGATCTCGGCGGGGCCTTGCGAGAATCTGCCGCCCCACATCTGGTTTCCGGAACCTTGGTTTTGGGGCCGTTCGGTTTTATCTGACATAGTTCAGCAGGCCTTGGAGCGTTTCGGGTGTCATCTTTGCTTAAACAGCCGCGGTTCTGGCTTTTCCTCTGGGGCGGGGCCGGCGCGGCGTTCCTCCTCTACGTCATCATAAGCGCCAGCGTAAGCCCAAAGGGCGAGAAGCCTTCGGCCTCGGCGCTCGATCACGACCGGTCGCTGTTGACGGGCGAAATGGCTGATTTCGAATACACTTTCCCGCCACGCGGGGCGCCGGAAATCGCTTTCCAGCACGAGGGAAAGGACATGACTCTTGCGGATTTTCGCGGGAAGGCGGTGCTGGTGAATTTCTGGGCGACATGGTGCGCGCCCTGTCTGAAAGAGCTTCCCTCGCTGGACGCCCTCGAAGCCGATCTCGGCGGGAAAAAATTCGAAGTCGTCGCCATCGCCGCCGATCCCCGCGGGCCGGAGGTTGCGCGCCAGTTTCTCGACCGCCTCGAGATCGAACATCTGAAACTCTACGCCGATCCGGATCTGCGCTTTGCTTTCGCCATCGGCGGCGCGGACATTCTTCCCGTGTCGATCCTCTACGATGCAAAAGGCCAGGAAGTCGGCCGGCTGGTGGGCGAGGCGGACTGGTCGTCGCCTGAGGCGCGGCGCTTGGTCGAATCGGCGATTCCCTGACCTAGGCTTCCTCTCCCAACCCCGATATACGGAGCCCGAGATTTTCAATCGCGGGGGCCGCGCTGTGAGGAAGCAGTGCGGGCTATAGTGGGAAGGAGCCCATTTCATGAAATTTTCCAATGCATTATTGGCCGGCGTCGCGGCGCTCGCACTCGTTTCCTGCGGAAAAAAAGAAAAGGCGGCGGATGGGCCGCAATCGGAAACGAGCGTGGCGGCGGCGAAAGCCGACGCAGGCTCGCCCCTCGACCAGCGCTTTACGCTGAAAGGCGCCGAGGAAGTCGATGTGGACGCGCTGTTCGCGCTGATGCCGGAGGGCGAGCGCCCGACCTATGAGCGCGCGACGTTCGACGAAAAGCTTGGCGCGACTGTCGTTGAAAATCTTCGCTTCTCTGACGCCGATGACGGCGAAGGCGTTGTGGTGGCGCGCGCCGAATTTTACGGCGTCGATATGGACGCCATCGCGCGCGTGCGCAGCGCGGCCGACGCTCCGCTCGACGCGCCCTTCGAAACCGTGTTCCAGAAAGTGCGGTTTCTCGACGTCGCCTCCGAAGGCCACATGGCGGAAGGCGAGGCGGCGAACCTGAAGATCGGCGGCGTCGAATTCGACCAGCTGCAAATCCGCCAGGGCGGTTTCCAGGAGGAAGGCGCTGGCGACGAAGGCGCGCGGCTTTTCAACGCCGTCAATCTCGCCGGGCTTTACTTCAAGGACATGACGCTTGTCACCGAAAGCGACGAGGCGCCGTCGGTCGCCTTTTCCGCGCCGGATCTGCGTATTGTGGGGATGGGCGGCGGCCGCGTCGGCGCCATCATCGCCAACGATCTTTCCTATGACATGAAGCAGAGCGCCGCATCGCTCGCCGCCATGCGCGAGGCTATGGGCCCGCAAGGCGCGATCTTCATGTCCGGGCCGCTCGCGGGCATTGTCGCGCCGGAAAGCCAAGAGGTCGCCATGGAGCGTCTCGAGTGGAGAAACATCGATTTTTCCGGCCTTCTGCAGTGGGGCCTTAAAGGTGAAGAGCCGCCTGCGAGCGAGAAAGATCTCATCGATCTCGGCACCATGAAGGCGACGAAGATGGAAACGCGCGTCAACGGCAAGCTCGCCGCGACCGTTGAAGAGGCGTCGGTCACCGCCGCCGATTTCACCTGGCTTATTCCGGCGAATATCCGCGCCGACACTAAGGGCGCTGTCTACGATTTCACGGCTTATGTTCCGGATACGGAGGAAGAGGCGGTAAAGATCCTCAAAGACGGCGGCCTCGACAAGGTGAAAGGCGATGGCAGCGCCAGCTGGGTGTGGAATGAAAAAAGCGGCGCCGCGGATTTCACCTACGCCGCCAATCTCGACAAGGTCGCGAGCCTTCACGCGGATATGGCGTTTTCCAATCTGAAGCTCGATGAAATCGCCGCCGCAATGGAAGACGGCGAAGAGGATGCGGTCCTGTCGAAAGGCGCCTTCAAGAGTTTCTCGCTGAAGGTTGAGGATCAAAAAGCGCTCGACGCGATCTTTTCACTTGCGGCGCTGCAGATGGGCGGCACGGGCGAAGACCTGCGCCTGTCGGCGCCCGCGATGATCCGTCTCTCCGGCGCGCAACTGGCGCAGATGAATCCGAAATTTTCCAGCTATGTGAATGCGGTGGCGGATTTCGTCGCCAAGGGCGGGGCCCTTGAAATTGCGGCGAAACCCGCTGAGCCGGTTCCGTTCATGACGCTTCAGGCGAGCAGCGCGGCGTCGCCCCAAACCATGCCTGATGTGATCGGGCTGACGGTGACGCATGAGGAATAAGCGGTTAAGCTTCCCGAAGCGCGTCCGCGGTGGGGCGGGCGCGCTTGATCGCGGCGCAATGGCTGCGGAGAGGGGAAGACATGCCGACATTCCATCAAAGACCGGTGCGGGCCATGCGCGCTATGTTGTGCGCTTCTGTGGCCGCGTTCGCGCTTCACGCCTGCGCCACGGCGCCGGCGCCGTTGACCGCGGTGGATCTTCTCGGCGCGCCTTATTCCTTGCGCAGCGGCGAAGCGTTCGATGTGGACCGGATGTTTGCAGCGCTTCCGGACTGGGTTGAGGTTTCCCATGGGGGCGCGAGTTTCGATGCGGGCCTCGGCGCCATGGTCGTCAGCGATCTTCGCTTCGCACTTTCTGCCGCGCCTGAGGCGGGGCTTCGCGCCGAACGGGCCGTCATCTGGGGCGGCGATCCGGCGGCGGCCGAAGCTGTCTTTTCCGGCGCCGCGAGTTTCTCCGACATGGCGCCGCTCTTCGACCGCATGACGCTGGAGAAGGTGACGTCAGAAGGCCTGCAATGGGAGGCGGGAACCGAAAACGCCGGCTTATCGCTCGACAAACTCGTCATTGACGGGCTTGCGGCGCGTTCCTACGCGCTGGCGCCGAATCCGGGGGCCAATGAAGAGGGGAGCATTCTGCGCCATATCGCGGCGGTGATGACCTCTTTCGCTTATGACGGCGCCGCCTATTCGAATTTGACCGTTAGGCTCAACAACAGCCAGGGCGACAGGGTCGCGCTGAAGGTCGCGGAGGCGTTCGCCCGCGGCTACCGCTCCGGCGATGTCGACTATCAAAGCCTCAGCGGGTTCTCGATGTCGGCGGAGGGGTTTGGCGGCGATCCGCTGGTCGAGGTTGCGGAAAAGAAAAAGTCCGAAAAACCCGCCGCGGATCATCCTTACGCAAAAATTCTCAACAAGCCTCCGGCGGAGACGGCGCGGGAGATGGTGCGCCATCCGGCGGCGTTTCTGGCGGCCGCCGCGCCAGGCGGCGCGCTCGAATATCAAATCGATGCGACCGACGCGCGCAATGTCAGCCTCTCCAATGCGCTTTCCTGGCTGGCGAAATGGGAGCTGCCGCCGATCACCGAAACCGACCTTATGGATTTCGGCCAGCAGACCATGACGGGCTATCGCGAACTCTGGAACGGGCAGCCTTATTACTCGATCGACTACACGGAAGTTTCGGCCGCCGATTTTTACTGGCTCGTGCCGTCGCACTATGAAGCCTCCTATACCGGTTTTTCCTATGACATGAATGTCGTCATGGACCAGATGCGTCATGGCATGGGGCCGGGCTTCGCAACCGAGGCCGCGCCGCAGCTTGATCAGATGGCGGCGGCGCTCTCCGCGCTAGGCCTTGAACAGATCGCAGGCGATCTGGGTTTCAGCTGGCGCTGGAACGGCGAGACGGGCGATGCGGCGATGACCGCAACCAGCGACATCGTCGACAATTTCTCAAACGATATCGGCCTCGATATAGGCGGGCCGTCGCTTGCCGAATGGGACGCCATGGCGCGCGACCAAACGCTGGCGAAAGACGCGGTCGGCGGCATGACGCTGAAAAACTTCCTTTTCTCGTTTTCGGATGCGGGATTTACGGACCGTGTTTTCGCTTACGCCGCGGAACAGAACGGCGTCGAGTCGGGTCCGGAAATGCGTCAGGCGATGTCGGGCATGGTGCGTCTCACCGGCATGCAGGCGGCGGAAATGAATCCGCGCATTCCGGCATACGCCAATGCGCTGGCTGACTTTCTCGATAAAGGCGGGACGATTTCGCTGACGGCCGCGCCTTCCGAGCCGGTGAGTTTCGACGCGGTGCAGGCGGCGGCGCAGCTTTCGCCTCAAACCCTGCCCGACATGCTCAATGTAAGTGTGACTCACACGCCGGAATAAAAAACAGCCGCCTTCATGAGGCGGCTGTTTTTTTCAGAGGCGCAAATTCCTAGTCGTCGAGAACGAACGTCACTTTCATGACGACGCGGTATTCCTTGATCTTGCCTTTGTCGAGGATGATCGACTGGTCTTTCACCCAGGCGCCTTCGACATTTTTCAGCGTCTTGTTGGCGCGGTCGATGCCCTGTTCGATGGCGTCCTTGAAGCCTTTCGGCGACCCGGCGATGATTTCCGTAACCCGTGCGACAGCCATGATGCTTCTCCTCCTTTTTGTGCTTGAGCCGCCTCATTGAGGCGAGGCGGAGCGAAGAGTAGAGCGCTTTTAGGGAGGCGAAGCAAATCACCGGCGCCAGTCCGGCGCCGCTGTTTGCGCGATTTAATTCAAGGATGACCCTGCTACCGCGTCGGCATGGGCGTCTCGCCCGAATAGTCGTAAAAGCCGCGCCCCGTCTTGCGGCCGAGCCAGCCGGCCTCGACATATTTCACGAGCAGCGGGCAGGGGCGGTATTTCGAATCTGCGAGGCCTTCGTACAGCACCTGCATGATCGCAAGACAGATATCGAGACCAATGAAGTCCGCGAGCTCCAAGGGGCCCATAGGATGGTTGGCGCCGAGTTTCATGCCCGTGTCGATGGCCTCGACCGAACCGACGCCCTCGTAAAGCGTGTAGATCGCTTCGTTAATCATGGGCATGAGAATGCGGTTGACGATGAAAGCCGGGAAATCCTCCGACACCGTCATGGTCTTGCCGAGGCTCGCAACCACTTCTTTCGTCGCTTCGAAGGTTTCTTTTGATGTGGCGATGCCGCGAATGACCTCAACCAGTTTCATCACTGGCACCGGGTTCATGAAATGAATGCCGATGAAGCGTTCGGGCCGGTCGCTGCCGGCGGCGAGTCCGGTGATCGACAGCGACGAGGTGTTCGACGCGAGAATGGCGGACGGTTTGAGAACGCCTTTGAGGCTTGCGAAGATTTCCTTCTTCACACCCTGCACTTCGCTCGCGGCCTCGACAATAAGATCGCAGTCTGAAAGCGCGGTCATGTCGGTCGCGGTGGTGATGCGCGCCATCGCGGCTTTTTCGTCCGCCTCGGTGATGAGGCCCTTGGCGCTCTGGCGGCCGAGATTTTTGGCGACGGCCGACATGGCGGCTTCCAGCTGTCCGGCGCTGATATCCGTCAGGATTACGTCATAGCCGGCGGCGGCGAACACATGGGCGATCCCGCGCCCCATCTGGCCTGCGCCAATTACACCTACTGCCTTGATATTGCTCATGGTTTACGCTCCGTCCGCCCCTCGTCGCCCGCTCTTTTCTGGTTATGGCGGGGCGCGGATACTGCACCGCAACATGGGGGCTGGCAAGGGGGAAGCCCCGGTTAACCCGCTACGGTAAGGGGCTGCTTTGCCGGCCCCCCTGCCGCCGGATTTGCCGCCCCCGCCGATGCCGCCTATCAGGAAGGGAGAACAACGGGCGGGTCCTCCGCAGATGACATCTGACGCTCTCATTGCGGCGCCGCTCGGGGTGCTTGCGGTCTTGCTCGCTTCCGTCGTTGCAGCGGAATTGCTGGCGCGCCATCGCGCGATGAAAAAGCTCGGCGCCGCGCTGATCGTCATCGCCATCGGCGCGCTGCTTGCGAATTTGCGCGTCATTCCGCCCGCGGCGTCCGGCAATCCGGTCTATGAGTTCACCTTCTCCTATGTGATCTCGGGGTCGATTTTTCTTTTGTTGCTGCAGGTCAATCTCGGCGCCCTGAAGCGCGCGGGAAGCCAAATGATCGGCGCCTTTGCGCTCGGCGCGCTCGGGGTTTTTGTCGGCGTCCTGATTGCAACAGCGGTGACGCCCTTCGGCGATCTTCTCGGCGACAACAAGGGCGCGCTGGCCGGCATGTTCGCCGGAACTTACATCGGCGGCAGCGCCAACTTCAACGCCGTTGCGGTGGCGATGGACATGACCCGCGACAGCGGCGTTTATACGGCGGCGACCGTGGTCGACAATGTCATGACTGATGTGTGGATTCTGATCACGCTGGCGCTGCCGGCGGTGCTTGTGCGCACGCCATGGTTCAACAAGGCGGCCGCGACCATCGCTCCGGCTACGGAAGACATGATGACGCGCGAATCCGCTTCGCCGTTAAGCGTCATGGACCTCGCCTTGCCGTTAGCGCTTGCCGCCCTCGCGCTCTGGGTTTCCGGCGCGATCTCCGCCTGGCTCGACGCGCGGGGGATCGCTGTCCCGTCGATCCTCATTGTGACGACGCTGGCGCTGATCGCGGCGCAGGTTCCGGTTTTTTCGCGCCTGAAAGCCGCGCATGCGCTCGGCCTTTGGGCGATCTATCTTTTCCTCGCCGTGGTTGGCGCCAACGCCGATCTCGGCGCGCTGGCGACCGCCGGCGCGCTGACGCCGCTGCTCTTTCTTTATGTCGCGATCATCTTCGCCGTTCACGCGGTTTTCCTGATCGGCGGCGGCGCGCTTTTCAAAATCGATCCGGTCGTGCTTGCCGTCGCCTCGACCGCGAATATCGGCGGCAGTTCGACGGCCTTCGTTGTCGCCGAAGCGGAAAACCGGCATGATCTCGTCCTGCCGGGCATTCTCGTCGGCGCCATCGGCACGGCGCTCGGCACCTATGCGGGTTTCGCCATCGCCGCGATGTTGGGGTGAGGTTTAGTCACCGCGTTTGATCTCCGCGGCGAAACAGCCATGGGCGGCGTTGTGCGCGTGGATATAGGCGACGGCGGAGTTGGAAAACGCTTCCTCGATTTTCTCTTTGGCGTCGCCGTGAAGCGCGAGGCTCGCGCCGATGAGATGCCCGTCCTCGTTGAAATGCCGGAAAGCCATCGGGCGTCCCTGAAACACCGGCGGCAGTTCGTTTTCGTAAGTTGCCGCTTCGCTTGCGCTCTCGCGTACATAGATCGCATAGGACGAACGATAAGGCGTCTCCGCCTTGTGGCTTTCATAGTTGAGCAACAGGACGGTTTCGCCGGGTTCCGCATCCTCCAGCGTCACGCGGCAGGGAAAGCCGGGCTTCGACGTTGCGGTCTTCCGGATGATCCCGCGCCGTTCCAGTTCCTCGTCGGAAAGGGCGAAGAGCGGGGCGAATTCGGCGGGCGACAGGCCGGTGATGGTGAAAGACATGGGCGGCTCCTTTTTTATGGAGCTGATTTTTGCGCCGGCTATTGCGCGCTAGCCACCCGCTTCTTGCTGCCCTGCGGCATGAAAAGGAAAGAAAAAACAGAACCATATATTGTCTTTGATGATGATCAATGTGGCGTCTTCAAGTGTCAGGCAATTGTTTTTCCGAGCCAGACCGGCCAAGCGGCAAAGGGGAGGCTATATGAACGACGCTGAACGCGATCAGTTCGCAAAAGACTGGGATGTCATTGTCATTGGTTCGGGAATGGGAGGCATGGCTGCGGCTAGCGCACTATCGCAGGCCGGACACAAAGTGCTGCTTCTCGAACAATACGAAACGCTGGGCGGCCAGACCCATAGCTTTTCGCGAAATGGGTTTCGCTGGGATGCCGGAATTCACTATCTAAGCGGCTTTGCGCCCGGAGAGCCTGACCGCAAGGCGCTCGACTGGCTCTGCGATACGCCCGTTGATCTCGCGCCGATGGGCGCGGTTTATGATTACCTTCATATGGGCGACGCAGAACCCTTGCCTCTCTCACGCCCCTATGAAGCCCATGCACTCGACCTGAAGGAGCGATTTCCAGACGAGGCAAAAGCGATCAACGCCTGGTTTGACGCCGTGCACAAAGCACGAGACGCTGCTTACACAGTCTATCAGACGCGGGCGATACCGCAGCCATTTGGCGAGATCATTGAGTGGTGGAAAAGCGGCGCCATAAAACAATGGTGTGGACGGACCATTGCGGAAGTTGCCGCCGAAATCTCCGATAACACTCAATTGACGAATGCTCTCATGGCTCAGTGGGGCGATCATGGCGGTCGCCCAAGCATTGCAAGCTTCGCGGTCCATGCGATCGTGGCGCATTCCTACCTGGAATGTGGCGCTTGGTACCCGGTTGGCGGCGCTGCTGTCATCGCCGACCATATGCTGCCTGTCTTAACCAAGGCGGGCGGGGAGGCGCGCGCCGGCGTCCGGGTTGAGCAAATGTTGATGGACCAAGGACGCGTCATCGGCGTGCGGACCACTGACGGCGAGGAGATTTTTGCCGACACCGTCATTTCAAATATCGGCGCCCGGGAAACTGTGGATCGGCTGCTCCCCGAAGGCCACGGCGAAGATGAGTGGGTGCGTGAGGTTCGATCCTTTGGTCCAAGCCTTTGCCATTTTTCATTGTTCCTCGGATTTGAAGGCGACATTGAGACGGCTGGCGCTACCAAGGCTAATCACTGGCTCTACCCGACAGGAGAGACTGATGTCATTTGGACCGATGCGCCCTCTGGAACGCCGCCGGGCATGTTTGCGTCTTTTGCGTCACTGAAGGACCCTTCGCATAACCCCGGTCCGAAACTGCAGCATTCCGGGGAATTGATCGCCTGGACAGATTGGTCGGTGGTAGAGCGTTGGGCCGATAAGCCGCCCGCAGAGCGGGAAGAAGACTACGCAATCTTCAAAGCGCAAGTTGAAGAAACATTGTTCGAACAGTTTGAGCGTTATTTTCCGGAGCTCGCCAAACTGGTTGTGTTCAAGGAGCTCTCGACCCCGCTTTCAACCGCTTGGATTACCGGCCATCGACAGGGAGCGTTCTACGGAATAGAGGCGACGCCAAAGCGGATGTTGTCGGATGCGCTTCGCATGAAAACGCCTATAAAGGGGCTGTATCTTTCCGGTCAGGATGTGGTTTCGCCGGGTGTGCCCGGGGCCATGTGGGGCGGCATCCTTTGTGCTTCCAGCGTCGATCCGAAAGTCATGATGCTTCGCGCAAAAAGCGAAAAGGGCGGGTGACAGGGCGAAACTGTTTTGAATAACGGGACCTGCGTCAAAATAAGAAATAAAAAGCCCCGCCGAAGCGGGGCTTTTGAGTTCGTGATGTTAGCGCCGCCTAAAGCGCGTCGTTCAGCTCCGGCAGGGCCTTGAAGAGGTCAGCGACGAGCCCGTAATCGGCGACCTGGAAGATCGGCGCCTCTTCGTCCTTGTTGATGGCGACGATGACTTTTGAGTCCTTCATGCCCGCAAGGTGCTGGATCGCGCCGGAAATGCCGACGGCGATGTAAAGCTCCGGCGCAACGACCTTGCCGGTCTGCCCGACCTGATAGTCGTTTGGCACATAACCGGCGTCGACCGCGGCGCGCGACGCGCCGACCGCGGCGCTGAGCTTGTCCGCGACGGGGAAGATATATTTCTCGAAATTCTCGTAAGACCCGAGGGCGCGTCCGCCGGAGATGACGATCTTGGCGCCGGTGAGTTCCGGGCGCTCCGATTTGGTCAGCTTTTCCTCGACGAATGACGAGAGGCCGGGATCGGCCGGCGCGTCGACGGTGACGATTTCCGCCGATCCGCCTGTCCCCGCGGCGGCGAAGGAGGTCGCGCGCACGGTGATGATCTTCTTTGCGTCCGAAGACTTCACCGTCTGCATGGCGTTGCCGGCGTAGATCGGCCGCACGAAGGTGTCCGGCGCCTCGACAGCGACGATCTCCGAAATCTGCATCACATCAAGGAGGGCCGCGACGCGGGGCATGACGTTCTTGCCGGTGGTCGCCGCGGATTTCAGGATCGCGTCATAATCGCCTGCAAGGCTGACAATAAGATCGGCGAAGGGCTCGGCAAGGCGGTGGGCGTATTGCTCGCCGTCGGCGTGAAGGACTTTCCGCACGCCGTCGATCTTGGCGGCGGCCGCCGCCCCGTCGCTTGCGCCTGAACCGGCGACCAGCACGTCGACATCGCCGCCGATGGCTTTCGCGGCGGTGACGGTTTTCAGCGTGGACTCGTCAATGGAATTTCCGTGAACGTCTGCAACAACGAGCACCGCCATCAGAGCACCCCTTCTTCTTTGAGTTTGGAAACCAGTTCGGCGACATCGGCGACCTTGACGCCGGCTTCGCGTTTCGGCGGCTCGGTGACTTTGACCGTTTGAAGGCGCGGCGCGATATCGACGCCGTAATCGCCGACTTCCTTCACGTCGAGCGGCTTTTTCTTCGCTTTCATGATGTTGGGCAGCGACGCATAGCGCGGCTCGTTAAGGCGAAGGTCGGTGGTGACGACGGCGGGGAGGTTGATCTTGATGGTCTGCAGGCCGCCGTCGATCTCGCGGGTGACATTCGCCTTGCCGTCCTCAATTTTGACTTCCGAGGCGAAGGTCCCCTGCGCCCAGCCGAGAAGCGCCGCGAGCATCTGGCCGGTCTGGTTGGAATCGTCGTCGATCGCCTGCTTGCCGAGAATGACAAGCTGCGGGCTTTCTTCCTCGACGACTTTTTTCAGGAGCTTTGCGACGCCGAGCGGCTCCACGGTTTCATCGGTCTTGATGAGGATCGCCCGGTCCGCGCCCATGGCAAGCGCCTGGCGCAACTGGTCCTGGGCCTTCTCCGGGCCGATGGAGATCGCGACGATCTCTTCCGCCGCGCCGGCTTCCTTCAGGCGAACCGCTTCCTCGACGGCGATTTCGTCGAACGGGTTCATGGACATTTTCACATTGGCGAGGTCGACGCCGCTCTGGTCCGATTTCACGCGCACTTTGACATTGTAGTCGATCACGCGTTTCACGGGCACGAGGATTTTCATCTCATCTGCTCCTGCGGGAGGTTGGGGAATGGCCGCCCGGCCGGGCCGGGCGCCGTCAGTCGTGGCGGACCATAGTCGCGGGACTTCCGGGTTTCAACGGCCAAAGGCGCCTGCGCGGGAAGAGTTCCGCAAAGCGGGTTTTCGCGCCTGAAAGAGGAGGCGCGGTGGGGCGTTTTGGGGTTTATGCGCCTTTGCCCACAAGCCAGAGAAAGAGCATCATCAGAGCAATGGTGATCGCCTGCGCCGCCACGCGCATGCGCATCAGCTTGTTGGAGTTTTCCTTGGCGAAGGTTCCGCCCTTGGCGAGGGAATAGATGCCGATCCCGAGTATGATGGCGGTGGCCAGAAGGCCGATAGGAATAAGGAGATAAACAAAGGTTTCCATGAACCGCTCCTGAAGCGAAGATAGTCTGTCAATCTTGCAGCCAATATAGGGACTGGCCCCGCCGAAAGCTACGGGGGCTATCGCCGCAGGTGTTGCAGCCGCTGGTGCCAGCGGGGGAAAAAGACGCCAATTTCCGCTTCCGTTCCCATTTCGTAACGCACAGGCGTAAAGGCGCCTTCGCCCTGATAGTCGGCGACGAGGGGCGCGCCGAGCCCGTACAGATAGGCGCGGATGTCCGCATCGGCCGGGGCGTCGACGCCGAGGCCGCCGTCTTCCGGCGCCGCTATCATCGGCGGCTTCAACTCGTTGAGGGCGAAATCCATCCTGACGTCATAGGTTCGCTCCGCCTGAAAGCGCAGGAAGCGCTGGGCGTTGTACCATTGCGATTTGACCGCGTCGTCGGTGCAGGTGTCGAGCTCCGCGCCGGTCGCGCCCCAGCGCCGTTCCGGGCAGTGATAAGGGTCGAAAGAAAGCTCCCACAAGCGCTCCATGGCGTGGGCGAGGTTGAGGCGAACGCGCGTCGCATCCGAACGCCAATAGGTAAAGGTGCAGGCCTCTTTTTCTTCCTCAAAGGTTTTGACCAGATCGGCGGCGAGATTGTCGCCCTTATAAACGACGCCGGGCTCGCCCGCTTCGACGTCCTCGACCAGTTGCTGCATGTCGCGGCGGAGTTCGATGAAGCTGACTTTGAGGCGCGCGTCGCGCGACGGCGTCGAATATTCCTCCCACTCGCCGTAAGTGCCGAAGATGTTCGGCGGCAGTTTCTCGGGATGCGGTTTCAGATGAACGCGCGACGTATAGGCGGCGTCGACGGCGACCTTGCGGGACTTGAGGTCGCCGCAAATGGTTTCGAGCCCGAAGCGCAGTTCCTCCACCGGATCGTACGCAAAGCCCGGCGCGGCGAGCTTGCGGCGCACATAATCGTAATATTTCAGCGTGCGGCCGTTATATTTGAACTCGCCGTAATGCCAGACGCCGGAAGGGTGCGGCTCCGTGCCGAAATACTGCTCCATGGAAAAATCGGCGAGCTCTTCGTTCTTCGCCGCATAAAGCCTGCCGCCATGAAGCGATCCGTCGGCGTCGTTTTTTGCGCCTTCGACGCGGATTGGGCGCCAGGCTTTGAGGCCGGCGCCGAGCGCCGGTTTCGAACGCATGAAGTTGGGTCCGTAGGCGGTGCGCGTCACCGAATTGTCCGGGTGCGACGCAACGACCAGCACGCGTCCGTCGTCGAGCACTTCGTAAACGATGCCCACATGCCCGTAGATGTCATAGGCGAGGACGCCGGGCTTCACCGCGCCGCGCTCGATTTTCACCGGATAGAAGTCGTCATGGCTGCCGCCGCCGCCTGCGACCGGATCGGTGCGGAACATGGCGGTTGAGACTTCGCCGCCGATCCGCGAAATGAAGGCTGGCGCATTCGAGACGTGATTCAAAATCTGGCGCCGTCCCGCGACAACATTGCCCTCACTTGAGTAGCGCAGATCCTGGCGCGACCTGTCCGCGGTGCGCATGGCGTTCTGATAGGAAAAGGGCAGGCCGTTTTTCCACGCATAATAAGCGCGCAGAATATAGGCCATGTCGGCGCAATCGCCGGGAAGGTCGGGATCGACGGAGGAACGGTAGGGGTTCGCGTCGCTTTTGATGCAGGCGTCGATGGAGGAGCAGTTGGACCGGCCGATCGCCTGAACGAAGGCGGCGTAGCCCGCCTCATCGGCGGCGCTCCATTCGCTCTTGTAGACTTCCCACTTCTTGCCGGTGTTGACGGCGGGCGGAATGGCGGTTTCCGCATAAGCGGGCGCAAGCCACGCCGCCAGCAAGGCGGCGGCCCCCAGAAACCGGCCAGCACTCCACGTCACACCCATGACCGGCATTTTAACGCGGGCGGAGCCTCGAGAACAGGGCGGATGGCGATTCCTCCGAGCTTTGTTGAAAATAGGCCCCAGAACAGCCGTTTAAACCGCCGAAAACGAGGCGCGGGCCCTCCTGACCAAAGTCAGGCGCCGGGATGCGACTTTGCTCATTGGCGGCGGTGAGCGGCGTTCCATAAAAGCGCGGTCCCCGTCTGAGTAGAGGCCGGGGTGAGTATGGAGAAACTCATGAAAGCGCTTCTCGGCGTTATCGCCGCCGCCAGCCTTGCCTCGGTCGGCTTCGCTTCCGCCGGAGAGGCCAGGATCGATCAGGCCGGTTGGGCGGCGGAGAAAAAAACAATAAGCCTGCCCAACGGCCAGAGGCTCGCCTATGTGGAATGGGGAGACCGCAAAGGCGAGCCGGTCATCCTGCTGCACGGCTTCACCGACACCAGCCGAAGCTGGACTCAAGTTCTGCCGTCGCTGTCGAAGTTCCACGTCTATGTTCTCGACCAGCGCGGCCATGGCGCCGCCGCGAAGCCCGACTGCTGTTATGCGCTCGCGGATTTCGCCTATGACGTGAAACTCTTCATGGATGCGCTGAAGATCGAGCGCGCCTCGATCGCCGGCCATTCTCTTGGCAGCATGATCGCGTTTGAGTTCGCGGCGACATATCCGGACAGGATCGAGAAACTTGTGCTCGCCGGCGCGACCGGCTTGACGCCAATCGCCCATGGCGACTGGCTGGCGACCGGCGCATTGTCGGTTGAGGACGAGCCCGATTACGAAACAGGTTTTCTCGCCGAATGGCTTGCCGCCGCTTCGCCGGAAGCCTTCGGCGGACCGTCGGACGGCCCGGCCGCGCCGACGCCGGTCGACGAAATTTTCCTCGGTTATGTGGTGGCTGAAGCGCGCGAAACCCCGGCGCCAGTCTGGCGCGGCGTCGCCCGCGAGCTGATCGATACGCCGGTTGCGCGCCTTGCGCCTTATGTGACGGCGCCGACGCTGATTATGGCGGGGACAAAAGACGATCTTTTCCCCGCGGAGCATCAGGCGGCTTTGCGCGCTGCTCTTCCGCAGGCGGAATATCGCGAATTCTTGGGGCTGGGCCACAATCTGATTTGGGAAAGGCCGAGACTTCTGGGGCCGGTGCTCGCCGACTATCTGGCGCGCTGAACTCCTCCCGTCTCCAGAAACCCTCCGGGGGAGAAAGAGAAGCCGCGCCGGTCCGCCGGCGCGGCTTTTCTTAATACGCCCTTCTGCGGAACTCCGAATGGGCGAGCGTTCTCCCGATCGGCCAAAGCGCAAAGCCGGCGAGTTTCAGATGCGCCCAGGCGAAGGGCAGGCCGATGATGGTGATGGCGAGGAAAAACGCTGCGACCACATGGCCGAGCGCCAGCCACCAGCCCGCGAGCACGAACCAGATGACATTGCCGAGAAAACCGAGCGGCCCCGTGCCGATTTCCTCTCCATAGAGAATTTCGCGGTTGGTCGGCTTCGCCCCGAACGGCCACAGCGTGTAGACGCCGTTGTCGAAAGCGGCGCGCGCCCAGGGCAGGCCGATGATGGTGATCATCAACACGAAGGCGGCCACGAACCAGCCAAGCGCGGCGACGGCGCCGCCAAGCGCGAGCCAGAGAATGTTGAGAACCAGCGAGAAAAGCGAAATCGAGCTTTCATCGCGCAAAGGGTGTTCGGGGTACATAATCCGCCTCCATCTACCCCCAGCATATAAGGGCTGATCCGCCCGGCGCCATGCGCTTCACCGCGTGAAGGACGCATTTCGGCGCGTGCTCAGCCTTTTGCGAACAGCCGGTCGAGCGCGAGCCGGTCATCGTCCCGAAAAAAGACAATGACAAGCGAAGCGACGGCGACGGTGGTGGACGGGAAAAACAGGATATTCCGGGTCTCTTCGGTCAACAGCCAGAGGCCGAGAGGATCGGCCAGATATTTCCAGATCGCGGCGGCGCCGGCGATGAGAACAACCGCCTGCAGCGGATAGATAATCCTGCGAAAGAGGCCGAGGATGACGAGCGCGCCAAGGACGATCTGTCCATAAGCGAGCGGAAGGATGAGCGCGTCGGCGCTGATGGCGCCGCCATAGTATTTTTCGGAAAGGCGCACCGCCGTGTCGGGCGACATGGCGCGGAGCGTCCCCCAGATGATTAACAGCGCGCCGGTTGATGCGCGTAAGGCGAGCAATAATAGAGCCTTCATCGCAGCCCCCTATGATGATTGGCGGGTTGTTTATAGATGGCCCTGGGACGGCGGGTCACTTCACAATTCCGGCGCCATTTCCGCGCCGCAATTTCATGGTCCGGTCTTTTCATGAAACCAGCTTTCGTCATCGCAGCAGCGATCTGCCTTCTCGCGCCGGATGCGGCGCAGGCGGACGAGTTCGGCGAGCGGCTGTCTGCGGCCGCCATCGAGCGCGTAAAGCATCGCGTGGTTTACGATTCGGCGTATGTGCGCATGAGCTATCCCATGGGTGACGTGGCCCCAGATCGCGGCGTCTGCGCCGATGTTATCGTGCGGTCCTTGCGTGCGCTCGGCATCGATTTGCAGCAGCTTGTGCATGAAGACATGCGCGCCGACTTCGGCGCCTATCCGGCGCATTGGGGGCTTGCGCGTCCAGATCCGAATATCGATCACCGGCGCGTTCCCAATCTCGAAACATTTCTGACGCGTAAGGGCGCGCGATTGCCGGCGTCGGACAACCCGCGTGATTATCTGCCCGGCGACATCGTTGCGTGGAATTTGCGTGGAAACAAAGGCTGGCTGCCGCATATCGGCGTCGTGACGGATCGCTTGGGTCCCTCGGGCAGGCCCATGATCGTTCACAATATCGGCGCGGGACCGAAGCTTGAGGATGTCTTGTTCCACTGGCCGATGACGGGTCACTATCGTGTGAACAGCGCCATGTTCGACGCGCACACATAGGAACATCGGCGCGATTTTCAAGAATTGAGCGCGTGCCAATGTTTTTGTAAAAGTTGTTGCGTCGGCGCGAAATCTCGCGCCGTTTTCACAAAAATTTTCAGGAGGCGCATATGCGCAAGGTTCCTTTGGGCCGGTCAGGCCTCGAAGTCTCGCGGCTTGGCTATGGCTGCATGGGGCTCGCAGAGTTTTACGGAGACCCTCTATCCAATGCGGAGGCGGAAAAAATTCTTGAGGCCGCGTTTGAGCGGGGCGTGAATTTCTTTGACACGGCCGACATGTATGGGGCGGGCAAGAATGAAGAACAGCTTTCGGGCTTTTTGAAAAGGCATCGCGACGATGTCGTGCTGGCGACGAAATTCGCCATCCGGCGCGGCGATGACGGCGGATGGCTCGGGCTGTCGAACGATCCGAAATATATTAAAGAAGCCTGCGACGCGTCGCTGAAACGCCTCGGGGTTGATGCGATCGACCTTTACTACATGCACCGGCGCGACAAGGAGGTGCCTGTCGAAGACTCGGTCGGCGCCATGGCCGATCTTGTGAAGGCCGGCAAGGTGCGCGCTATCGGGCTTTCCGAAGTCAGCGTCGACACGCTGAAAAAAGCGAACGCCGTTCACCCCATCGCCGCGGTTCAGTCGGAATATTCCATCGTGACCCGCGATATGGAGGCGGAATTTATTCCCGCCTGCCGCGATCTCGGCGTTGCCTTCGTCGCCTATTCGCCGCTCGGCAGGGGTCTTCTCACCGGCGCCTATCGCAGCGAGAAAGATTTCAGCGAAACCGATTACCGCTTGGCGATGAGCCCGCGTTTTGCGGACGGGGCGCTGGAGAAAAACCTGCCGCTGGTGGATCAAATGGCGATCATCGCCAAGACAAAGGACGCGTCGCCGGGACAGGTCGCTCTCGCTTGGCTCCTTTCCAAGGGCGACGACATCATCCCGATCCCGGGAACGAAAAAACTCTCGCGTCTTGCGGAAAATCTTGGCGCGCTTGATGTCAAACTGACGGATGAAGACATCGCGGCTATTGAACAGGCGGTGCCGCCCGACGCTGTCGTCGGCGCGCGCTATCCGGACACGACCGCGTCGACCCTCAACGGCTAAGAGACAGAGAAACCGAGGCGGGCGAAGACGTCCCCCGCCTCGGCGCCGCTTTCCCGAATGGCTTTCAAGGTCGCCGCCTTGTCGCGTTTAGCGAGGCGGCGGCCTTTTTCGTCCGTCAACAGACGGTGATGGCGGTAAATGGGTTCCGGATACCCAAGCAGGACCTGCAACAAGCGGTGCAGATGCGCCGCATGATATAAATCCTCGCCGCGGATCACATGAGTGACGCCCTGCAAGGCGTCATCGTGAACCGAAGCCAGGTGATAGCTGGTTCCATTGTCTTTGCGTGCAATCACAGCATCGCCGAAAATCTCCGGCGTCGCTTTCATGGTTCGCGAGCCTTCGGGCGTTTCTTCGGTGAAGGAAAGCGCGTCCCATTGTTCGCCGAGACAGTCTTTCGCCGCCGCCATGGATAAACGCCACGCATAAGCCGCGCCTTCGTCAACTAACGCCTGTTCTTCAATCTCAGGCAAAGGCGCTCCAACATAAGCAGGGCCTTCCGGGCCCTGCGGCGACAGATGCGGCGCCCGCGCGATCTCATCGAGAATTTCCTTGCGCGTCTTGAAACAGCGATAGACGAGCCCTTTTTCCTGAAGCGATGCGAGCGCTGCGGCGTAATCGGCGAAATGATCGGACTGGCGCCGGACCGGCGTCTCCCAGTCGAGCTCAAGCCAGCGGAGATCTTCGTATATCGCCGCTTCGAATTCAGGCTTGCAGCGGGTCCGGTCGATATCCTCGATGCGTAACACAAACCGCCCCGCCGCTTCTTGCGCTGCGCGCCAGACGGTCAGCGCGGAGAAGGCGTGGCCGAGATGCAAATGCCCTGTGGGCGATGGGGCGAAACGCGTAACGAGCTGGGTCATCATGCTAGTGTAGCCGCTTCGGTTCATCGTCACGAGGCCGTCTTCGCTTCTCATGGCAACCGCTTTTTGTTAGCTTTGCAAACAGAGGGGCGGGCAAATGAGTGAAATCGATGACATAGAGGGCGGCGGCGAGCCGGACGGTACGCCGCTGGCGCCCAGCGGGCTCACGGAAGCGGCGGTGGCGGCTGGCGCGGCGTGCCTCTCCTGCGGCGGCGACGCGCGCGGGGCGTATTGCTCCTCCTGCGGACAAAAGAGCGACGATCTCAGGCGCAGTTCTTTCGTTCTGGCGCGCGATTTCCTGCGCGACACGTTCGGGTTCGATTCTCGCATGTGGCGGACGCTCGGCCTCCTCGCGATTGCGCCGGGCCGGGTGCCGAAGGACTACGCCCATGGCAGGCGCTCGCGCTTCACGCCGCCGGTCCGGCTGTTTCTGGTCATCAGCTTTTTGTTCTTTCTCACCATCGGCCTTACCAACACGCTGTTTGTCGGGCTTGAGGTCGAGTTCAGGGATGTGGATGAAGAGAGGCTGGCGCAGGCGGTTAAGCAAGCGGAAGAAGCGGGCGTGACGCTCGACCCGCAAACCGCCGGCCGGTGCAGCTTTCAGGGCCGGCTGCGTTTCTTCGTTAAAGAAAAAGATCTTGAAAACGATCTGGAGCGTGTCGATGAATGTATCGGCGATGCGCAACGCCAAGTGCGTGAAAACACCGCCGCGGCCACTGCGTCTGCGGACAAGCCTGTCGACGAGGCGGAGATAGAAGAAGCGACGCAAACCGTCTCGCGCGTCTTCACCGGACTTAACTGGGCGGTCGCCACTCCCCGCGAATTCAATGACAGTTTCAATGACTGGCTGCCGCGCGTGATGTTCTTCATGACGCCGGTGCTGGCGCTTATTCTTGGCCTGTTCCTACGGCGCGGCATTCTGCTTTTCGATCATCTGGTCCTGTCGTTTTACACCCACGCGGCGGGCTTCGCGGTGATCGGCCTTAGCCTCATCCTGACTCAGCTTGGCGCCCCCTATATGGGGCTCGCGGCCTTCGCGATTATGTCGGTCTATTACATCGCCGTTTTAAAACGCGCTTACGGGCGTGGCTGGGTGAAGACAATCTGGACAGCGGCGATGTCCGGAGTGCTTTATCTGTCGATCCTGTTCGGAATCGTAACGGCGATCCTGTTGAATATCGTCTGGCAGGCGACGGCGGGTTAGGCCGCGGCGCCGCCGACGGTGAGGCGGTCGATCTTGATGGTCGGCTGGCCGACGCCCACGGGCACGCCCTGTCCGGCCTTGCCGCAGACGCCGACGCCAGGATCGAGTTTGAAGTCGTTGCCGATCATCGAGACCTTGGTGAGAACGCTCGGCCCGTCGCCGATGAGCGCCGCGTTTTTGATTGGCGCGCCGACTTTCCCGTCTTTGACGCGATAGGCTTCGGTGCAGTTGAAGACGAACTTGCCTGACGTGATGTCCACCTGTCCGCCGGAAAAATTCACCGCGTAAATCCCGTTCTTCACGGTACGGAGGATTTCTTCCGGGTCCTTGTCGCCGGCCAGCATGAAGGTGTTGGTCATGCGCGGCATGGGCTGGTGCGCGAAGCTCTCGCGCCGGCCGTTGCCGGTCGCAGCCACGCCCATGAGGCGCGCATTGAGGCGGTCCTGCAGATAGCCTTTCAAAATGCCGTCCTCGATCAAGGTCGTGCGCGAGGTCGGGGTGCCTTCATCGTCGACGGTCAAGGAGCCGCGGCGGCCGGAGATCGTGCCGTCATCGACCACGGTGACGCCGGGCGCGGCGACGCGCTCGCCGATGCGGCCGGCGAAGGCGGAGGTGCCCTTGCGGTTGAAATCGCCTTCGAGCCCGTGGCCAACCGCTTCGTGGAGGAGGACGCCGGTCCAGCCGGGTCCGAGGACCACTTCCATTTCGCCCGCGGGCGCGGCTTCCGCCTCGAGATTGACCAGGGCCTGACGCAGGGCCTCGTCGACCTGGGCCTGCCAGGCGTCGGGGGTGATGAAGCGGGCGTAGCCCTCGCGGCCGCCGGCGCCGTAGCTGCCGGATTCCTGACGGTCGCCCTCGCCTGCGGTCACGGAGACGTTGAGGCGCACCAAAGGCCTGAAATCCCTGATGATTTCGCCGCCGGGGCGGAGAATTTCGACGGCTTCCCAGGAGCCGGAGAGGGAGCATGAGACCTGGCGGACGCGGGGGTCGCGGGCCCGCGCATATTCGTTGATGTCAGCGAGCAGCTTCGCCTTTTCCTCGAAGCTTTCGGCCCCGAGCGGGTTGTCTTCCGGATAGAGCTTGGCGTTGGTGCGCGACGGCCCGTCGGCGAGAGTCCCCCCGCGGCCCGATTTCACCGCCTGAACCGCCCCGGCGGCGCGCTTCAGCGCGGCCTCGGAAAGCTCCGAAGCATGGGCGTAACCCGTTGATTCTCCAACGACTGCACGCAGGCCGAAGCCCTGATTGACGTCGAAATTGGCGGTTTTCAGCCGGTTATCGTCGAAAACGAACGCTTCGGACTGGCCGTATTCGAGGTAAAGCTCGCCGTCATCGGCGCCTTTGAGCGCGTCGTCGAGGATCGATTGGGTGCGGTCGCGGTCGAGATCGGTGCGGGAGAAAAAATAGGAATTTGTCATAGGGGCCGATGTAAGCCGCGCGAGGCTGCCCCGCAATCGGAAAGCGGCTCAAATCCCCGCGCTGGGCGCTGCGACGACGCCTGCATTGATGCGCGAGGGCAGCTTGGAGCGCTCATAAATCGGCTTTTTCAGCTCCTCGAGCCGCCGCCGGGCGGTTTCGTTGTCCGGATTGAAGGCGAGAGCGGATTCGTAGTCGATGCGGGCGAGCCGCTCGGCGTTCGCCGCTTCATACGAAAGGCCGCGATTGACCAGCACCTTGGCCTTTACATGGATATCGAGATCGAGCGCCGCCGAAAAATCCTCAATGGCGTCTTCATAATCGCCCAGATTGTAACGGATGACGCCGCGGTTCACATGGGCGATCGCCGTCAGTCTTGGCGTCAGGGCTTCGTTTTCAAGGGCGAGATTGCAGGGCCGCAACAGCGCGTAATCAGCGCCCCCGTCGCGGGCGTTTTGGTAGCAATCGTCGAAATAAGGGATAGTATTCTCAATCACGGTTTTGAAGACCAAGGCGTCGTCTTTCGCACCCTGGCTTGGCCCTGCCTGTCCAAGCGCAGAGAAGGCCATCGCCGCCCAAAGCCCTAGGTTGAGCGTCATCTCGCGCCTCCCTTCGCTGAAGCTTTCCGCGAGCCTAGCGGAATCAGCGTCTTATCGCCAGCGCGCGCGCGGCGATGCTGCGACCATTTTTCCCTCGCCAGCGCGATGACGGGCCGCCTGTTGGAGGCTTATAAGCGGCGCCAGATCGGTTGATCGAAAGGTTTGACCTTGGCGCTCGGGCAGGCGTATCGAAGCGGCAAGTTTTAGCATGGCCGGCCCTTTTTCCGGGACCGGCGACAGGCGCGGGATGCGACATGAATAAAATTTCCTCTGGGAAAAAAATTATCTCTGGGCTTTTCGGACTGAGCGTGATGACGGCGTCCGCCGCCTACGCTCTGCCCAAGCCCGGCGGGATCGACATGCAGCCGGCGGCGTCGGCCCTCGCCGAAGAAGTGCATTTCTTCCACAACGGCATTTTGATGCCCGTCATGACCGGGATCAGCCTTCTGGTGCTGGCGCTGCTGATCTGGGTGATGATCCGTTACAATTCCAAATCGAACCCGGTCGCCAAGAAATTCAGCCACAACACCCTTGTTGAAGTCATTTGGACCGGCATACCGATTCTTATTCTTCTCGCCATTGCGCTTCCTTCGTTTGAACTTCTGTTCAAGGAAGGCGTGACGCCTGACGGCAAACAGGTGGTGGCGCGCGGCGACGGCCAGACCGTCGATTTCGTGTTCGACAACGACTTTCCCGAAAGCCGCATGGTCAAGCGCGCCGATCATCTTCAGGTGATCCTCGACACTGGCGCCGAGCGGCGCACGCTCAAAAACCGTCAGGACTTCACCGTTGAAGGCTGGGGCGAGCCCGAACTCGTCGTATCGCTGAACGAACCGGCGCCCCGCGGCGCCAGCGTTATTTTGCGCGGCGGCCGGTCGACGCAGAATGTTTCCGACTGTCCCATGGCCAAGCGCTATGTCGACGGCTGCGACAAGGAAGTCGTTCTCGCGCCGACCATGACGTTGAAGGTGAACGGCTATCAGTGGGGCTGGACCTATTCCTATCCGGATTTCGGCGATTTCGAATATTCCTCGAACATGCTGCCGGAAGATCAGACGACGGCGGCGCTCTACCGTTTTGAAGTGGACAACCGCGTCGTCGTTCCCGTGGGCGAAACCATCCGCGTGACGACGACGGCGCGCGACGTCATCCACTCCTGGGCGCTGCCGAACTTCGCGCTCAAGATCGACGCGGTGCCGGGCCGGTTCAACGAAACCTGGTTCCGCGCTGAAGAAGAAGGCGTTTATTACGGGCAATGTTCCGAGATCTGCGGCGTCCGGCATTCGTTTATGCCAATCGCAGTCGAGGTCGTCTCCCGTCCGAAATTCGAAGCATGGGTCGACAGCCAGCGCGCACTCGCCGGGCTCGATCCCATGTTTGGCGATAACAATGTGAAGCTCGCGCAGGCCGACGCCGGCGCTTCGGCTGAATAAAGAAGGGCAGACACCAATGGCTGACGCACACGCACACGGCGCCCATCACGACGCCCACGATCACACTCCGCCTTTCTTCGTTCGCTGGTTCTTCTCCACGAACCACAAGGACATCGGCACGCTCTATCTGATCTTTGCGATCATCGCTGGCATTGTCGGCGGCGCCATGTCGGGCCTCATGCGCTGGGAGCTTGCAGAGCCCGGCGTGACGATCCTGACGCAGTGGACGGCGGCCAATCCCGCCGACGTGCAGCCCGACGAATATGCGGCGGCCTATAATTTCTACAACGTGCTGACGACCTATCACGGCCTCATCATGATCTTCTTCATGGTGATGCCCGCCCTTATCGGCGGCTTCGGCAACTGGTTCGTGCCGATCATGATCGGCGCGCCGGACATGGCCTTCCCGCGGATGAACAATATTTCGTTCTGGCTCTATGGCGCGTCGGGCATTCTCATCACCATGTCGCTGTTTGTGCCCGGCTACGGCTCCAATCTCGGTTTCGGCGGCGGCTGGGTGCTCTATCCGCCGCTCTCTTCAAGCACCGGCAACCCCGGACCGGCGATGGATCTTCTGATCCTGTCGCTGCACCTCGCGGGCGCCTCGTCGATCCTCGGGGCCATCAACTTCATCACGACGATCTTCAACATGCGCGCCCCGGGCATGACGTTGCACAAGATGCCGCTCTTCGCCTGGGCGGTGCTCGTGACGGCGTTCCTCCTGGTGTTGTCGCTTCCGGTTCTCGCGGGCGCGATCACCATGCTCTTGACCGACCGCAATTTCGGCACGTCCTTCTTCGACGCGGCCGGCGGCGGCGACCCGCTCCTCTTCCAGCATCTCTTCTGGTTCTTCGGCCATCCGGAAGTCTACATCCTCATCCTTCCGGCTTTCGGCATCATCAGCCACATCGTCTCGACCTTCTCGAGGAAGCCGATCTTCGGCTATCTCGGCATGGCCTACGCCATGGTGGCGATCGGCTTTGTCGGCTTCATCGTCTGGGCGCACCATATGTATACTGTGGGCCTTTCGGTGAACATGAAGGCCTATTTCGTGGCGGCGACCATGGTCATCGCCGTCCCGACGGGCATCAAAATCTTCTCATGGATCGCCACCATGTGGGGCGGCTCGATCCAGTTCAAGACGCCCATGGTCTGGGCTATCGGCTTCATCTTCCTCTTCACAGTGGGCGGCGTCACCGGCGTGCTTCTCGCCAATGCCGGCATCGACCACTACATGCACGACACCTATTACGTCGTCGCGCACTTCCACTACGTCCTGTCGCTCGGCGCCGTCTTCGGGATTTTCGCGGGCTGGTACTACTGGTTCCCGAAAATGACCGGCAAGATGTACCGCGAGATCCTCGGCCAGCTGCATTTCTGGGTGATGTTCATCGGCGTGAACATGATCTTCTTCCCGCAGCATTTCCTCGGCCTTCAGGGCATGCCGCGCCGTTATATCGACTACCCGGAAGCCTTCGCCTACTGGCACGGGATTTCCTCCCTCGGCTACGCCGTGACGCTTGTCGGCATGGTCGTTTTTGTTATTGCGATGATCGACGCGTTCTTCCTTTACGGGAAAAAAGCGCCGGCTAATCCGTGGGGCGAAGGCGCAACGACGCTCGAATGGACGCTGCCGTCTCCGCCGCCTTTCCACCAGTTCAACGAACTGCCGCGCTTCGACAAGAACGCTGCGGAATTCCACTAGGAATTGTCTCCGATCGACAAACCCCGCCCGGCGCCGCCGCGGCGGGGTTTTTCTTTGCGCGTTGAAAAACCTTCACGAATTCAAGGGCTCATTCGGCTGGAAAGGCGCGGGGGAATCCGTTAATATTCATTAACCATGAGAGGCAACCATCCGCCCGGAAAGGCGTTGCGGGCGGGGCGAGACATGAAGTGGAGGGGACATGCTTGAGACCATCATCAATGATGTGACGGGGATTTTCAGAGGCACATTTCTCAATGGCGACATGATCGCGCTGGTCATCGCGTTCGGCTCCGTGCTGGTGGCGTCGCTGTTGATGCGCCGCGGCACGCAGATCGGCTCCATGACCCTCCTGGCGCTGGTGCTGTTCGCGCTGGGCGGTTTCCTGCGCGGCTATTTCCGCGGCGCGGCGCCGGAAGCGACCTATGGCGACCGCGCCGTGTGGCAGCTCGAATCGAGCTGGACGCATTTCATGAATTTGCAGGCGGGAACGCTGCTCGCCTATTTCATCGCGTTCATGTTCCTGATCCTCGTCCTTTTCGGGGTGCGTTCGGTTTTCGGCCGGTCCTAGGAATAGAAGGCGATTGGCGGACTTAATGGGCGACGGCGGCGAAATGCGCCGCCGCCGTCTTGTTTTTATTCCCTTTCACGCCCCTTTGCGGCATAAGCCGCCGCATGAGCGACGCTGCAATGAAATCTGAGCCCTACACGTTGGCCGGACAGACCTACTCCCTTGCGGGACCGGGGGACTATTTCGCGCTGCTGAAGCCGCGGGTGATGTCGCTGGTGATCTTCACCGCCTTTGTCGGCATGGTTGCGGCGCCGGGAGAGCTCAATCCGGTCCTTGCGGTTATTTCCCTCTTCGCCATCGCTGTCGGGGCCGGCGCCTCGGGCGCGCTCAACATGTGGTGGGATGCGGATATCGACGCCGTCATGGCGCGCACCGCCGGCCGGCCGATCCCGGCGGGCCGCGTGCCCCGCGCGGAAGCGGCGGCGTTCGGCGGCTTCCTGTCGGCGCTTTCGGTGGCGCTGTTGGCGCTCGCCTCGAACTATCTCGCCGCCGGGCTCCTCGCCTTCACCATCTTCTTTTACGTCGTCATTTATTCCATGTGGTTGAAGCGCCTGACGCCCCAGAACATCGTCATCGGCGGCGCCGCGGGCGCATTGCCGCCAGTGGTGGGCTGGGCGGCCGCCTCGGGAACGGCGCCGCTTGAGCCGTGGGTTCTCTTCGCCATCATCTTCCTGTGGACGCCGCCGCATTTCTGGGCGCTCGCCCTTTTCAGGCATGGCGATTATGAGCGCGCGGGCGTTCCCATGATGCCGGTCGCCAAGGGCGAAAAATCCACCCGGCTTCAGATTTTCATTTACGCGCTCATCCTCGCCGCGGCGGGCCTCGCCCCATTTGTTCTCGGCATGGCTGGCGCTCTTTATCTCGCGGTCAGCGCGAGCCTTGGCGCCGGTTTTGTCTGGCTCTCCTGGAAAGTTTTCCGGGCGGATGAGGGCGACTACGGCTCTGCCCAGAAACTCTTCGGATTTTCAATCCTTTATCTTTTTGCGCTTTTCGCCGCATTGCTTGTCGAGGCCGTGGCGGCGACTTATCTGTGAATGCCGCCGCCAGCGATAAGGCGGGGCGGGGAAGAACGATGACGCCGGAAGAACAAAAACAGCAAAAGCGCCGCAATCTGGCGATCGCCCTGTCGCTCGGGGCGTTCATGCTGATCGTTTTTCTGGTGACGATCCTGAAGCTTAGCGCCAATGTTTAGGACTTTTGGGCGATGACCATCGACAGCGCCAGCCGCAACCGCAAGACCGCCATGATCGTTTCAGGCGTCGTCGCGGGCATGGTCGCCATGTCCTTCGCAGCGGTTCCCGCCTATCGCGCCTTCTGCCAGGTCACCGGCTGGGGCGGCACCACCCAGCGCGCCGAAGCGGAGGCAGGCGAAGTGCTGGAGCGGTCGGTGACCGTGCGCTTCGATGCGGCGGTCAGCAATGGGCTCTCCTGGCGGTTCAAACCGGAACAGGTCTCCCAGACCCTTCATATCGGCGAGACCGGGCTTGCCTTTTACGAGGCGGAAAACCGCTCCTCCCGGCCCGTGACCGGCCGGGCGAGTTTCAATGTGACCCCCGCCAAGGCCGGCATCTATTTCAAGAAAATCGAGTGTTTCTGCTTCACCGAGCAGACGCTGCAGCCCGGCGAGACGGTGTCCATGCCCGTCACCTATTTCGTCGATCCGAAGCTCGCCAAAGACGCCAATCTCGACGACGTCCAGACCATCACGCTCGCCTACACCTTTTTCCCCTGGGATGACGCTGACGCCGGGGCTGGCGGCGGAGAAACTGCGGCCGAATAGCGCGGCGGGGGCGGCCCTCAAACCGGTCTCAGCGCTTGGATTTTCAGCCCGCCCCAGTATAGAACCCTCTGACCAATTTCAGGATTCGCTGCAGAGGGACCTGCCATGGCCGGCGCCGAAGTCAAACACGAATACCACCTCGTCAATCCGTCTCCCTGGCCGCTGGTCGGTTCGATCTCCGCGGGAATCATGATGATCGGCGCTGTTGCGTGGATGAATTCCGGCGCAGGCGAGTGCGGCATTCTTATCGGCGGCGCCGTTCCCGGCGAGGATTGCAGCGCGAAGATTTTCGCGCTTTCGGGCAACTGGCTGTTCATGCTCGGCTTCGCCGGCGTGATCGTGACCATGATCGGCTGGTGGCGCGACATCATCGGCGAAAGCCTTCGGGGCGAAAACACCTCGACGGTTGTGCGTCTCGGCCTGCGCTACGGCATGCTTTTGTTTATCGCCTCGGAAGTGATGTTCTTCGCCGCATGGTTCTGGGCGTTTTTCGGCGCCGCGCTGTTCCCGACGGCGTTTGAGCCTGTAATCCTGTCGGACGGCGCGCAAATGCTCAATCCCAACGGCGATCCCGCCTTCATCGGCAATGACGGCCGCATGCACGCCATCGGCGGCGTCTGGCCGCCGGTCGGCGTTGAGCCGCTTTCGGCCTGGGGCCTGCCGCTTCTCAATACGCTGATCCTCTTGCTGTCAGGCACCACCGTGACCTGGGCGCATTACGCCGTTCAGCACAATGATCAAAAAGGCCTCGTCAACGGTCTTATCCTCACCATCATTCTTGGCGCACTTTTCAGCGCGCTTCAGGCGGTCGAATATTACGAGGCATTGAGCCTCGGCATGTTCAAATTTTCCGGCGGCGGCATTTACGGCGCGTCTTTCTTCATGGCGACGGGCTTCCACGGCCTCCACGTCATCATTGGGACCATCTTCCTGATCGTCTGTCTCTTCCGGGCGCTTGCCGGGCATTTCACGCCGGAGCGGCATTTCGGTTTCGAATGCGCCGCCTGGTACTGGCACTTCGTCGACGTGGTCTGGCTGTTCCTCTTCGCCTTCATCTACGTCCTCGGCAATCAGGGGCTTTTGTCCTAAGCTAGCTGTGCAGCAGCCAGGGGAGGGCGGCTCATGCGCTCTCTGACGCATCTTCGTTTTTTCATCGCATCCGCCGCAGCGATGCTGCTTGGCGGATGCCTTGTTTCTGACCTGCCGGTGCTCGATTCAAAGACCGGCAAGGCGCGGCCCATTAGCGAGGGCGATTATCTCGCCTGCCCTCTCGAAAATGGCGAGATCGCCGACGGCGCCGAGTGCGACCGCTTCCATGTGGAGCGCACGGCGAACGGCGAATATGTCTTTGTCGAGGGGGGCGATTCCGAGCCGGCGCGTCTGCGGTTCCGGAAGGTCGCGCGGGACGGCTATGCGGTGCAGTCGGCGGAAAGCGACAGTTTCGTCTACTATTACGGCAAGACCCGGAGTGGCGGGCTCTTGCTCGTCATGATGAACTGCCCGGAGCTTCCGTCCGACTTGAGGGCGCGGCTGATCTCACGCGGCGACCTTGAAACTGACGACGAGGATTTCGAAGTCTGCAAGGTGAAGACATTGCGGGGGTTGGTGGAAGCGGCGCAAGCCTATCACCGCGGCGATGCAAGCCAGATGAAGGACGCCGCAATTCTGATTACGCCCGCGCCGCCCCTGGCAGAAATGGAATAGACAGTCTCGTGACATATTATCCGCCCATCTCGCCCTACGCCGCCGGATTCGGCGCCAAATGTCCGCGCTGCGGTCAGGGGAAACTCTTTGGCGGGTTTTTGAAACTGGCGCCGGCTTGCGAGGTTTGCGGGCTCGATTACGCCAAGGCGGACTCAGGCGACGGTCCGGCGGTGTTTGTCATTTTCATTGTCGGCTTTCTCGCTGTGGCGCTCGCGTTCATCGCCCGCTTCGTCTGGTATGCGCCCATCGGCGTGGCGCTCGGGATAAGCATGCTTTTCGCCGTGGTCCTGATCCTCGGTCTCCTGCGTCCGTTAAAGGCGACGTTGGTCGCGTTGCAATACGCCAACAAGGCCGAAGAAGGCCGTCTCGACCAATAGATGAGCGCGTACCGGTTTCAGTTCCGCCCTGTGCTGACCGTCGTCGGCGCGATCGCGCTTGCGATCCTCATTGCACTCGGCGCTTGGCAATTGCGCCGTCTTGAATGGAAACAGGATCTCATCGCGCAGGTTGAAGCGCGCACAAACGCGGACCCCATTCCCTTCGCTGTGGCCCTGCGCCGTGCAGAAGCGGGCGAGAACATGGAATATGCGCCGGTTCTTGTCGAAGGCGAGTTGCGCGCCGATCAGGAAGCGCGGGTTTTCGGAACCTATGACGGCCAGCCCGGCGCCTATATTTTCGCGCCGCTCGAAACCGGCGACGGCGCCGTCTACGTCAATCGCGGATTTGCGCCGCAGAAGCTTCTTTCCGCTCCCTGTTTTTGTGATAGCGCACTGGACGCCGGCGCTGTCACCGGTCTTTTCCGCTACGCCGAAAATCCTGTCCCGCCGGCCTCCTGGTTTCAGCCGGCGGGAAAGTCCGCAGACGGATTATGGTTCGTGCGCAACCCGGGATTGTTCGCCGCCGATGCGGAGATTGATGCGTCGCCCTATTATATCGACCAGTTCGCCGTCGAAGGCCGCGACTGGCCGAAAGGCGGAACGACGCGTCTCGATTTCTCCAACCGCCATCTCGAATATGCGCTCACCTGGTTCGGGCTCGCCGCGACGCTTGTCGGCGTA